>JBEKPA010000152.1:0-8537 GCA_049521195.1 Occallatibacter sp. | reverse complement strand
CGCCTTCCAGAGCTGCTCAGGCGCCTTGACCGCCTGGAGAAGAAAGTCGCGGCGCAGGCCTCGCCGGATGCATCGGCGGACGAAAGAGAAGGCCGGGAATGAAGAATCGAATCGTGAATTGTGGCCGGGTTTTGGTCGTAATCGCGCTGCCGGCGTTAATGCTGGTGGCCGGGTGCCACTCCTATCACATTGAAACCACGGTCGAGAACCGGACCGGAGGGCCGATACAACTGCTCGAGGTCGACTACCCGAGCGCCAGCTTTGGAGCCGACAGCCTGGCCGCGGACGGAGTCTTCCACTATCGCATCCAGTTGCGGGGCAGCGGTCCCATCAAAGTGCTCTACACGGTCAGCGACGGCAGCCGCACGCAGCGTTCGGTGCAGATGGAAGGCCCCACGCTTACCGAACGACAGGAGGGACGGCTCCAGATTGTGCTGCTGCCCGGAGGCAAGGCCGAGTTTCATCCCGAGTTGACCCCTGCGCCCTGATCCAGGCGCTCCGATTCGATTGGCGGGATGCGGCCTGGCGTCAGAGCTCGACCGACGGCTGCGGCGGCCGCGTCTTCGAGCGGTCCAGAAACAGCCTCATGCGCAGAGCTTCGGAGCGCTGGAGGGCCACCAGCCGCATCTGCCTGCGGATATGGTCGCCGTCCACGAGCTGCGCCACCTGAGCCTCGTCACGCTCGGCATCTCGCTCCAGCCGGGCGATCCGCTCCTCCAACGTGCGCTGAAACCGGGGACTGATTTCAAAGCTTTCATTGGCGGCGCAGTTGGTGATCATGGCAGGCTCCTCGCGGCGGGGATTTTCGAGGCCCAAGAATATTCATGAACTGCCTCAAGTTCTCACCGGTGATGCCGATATTAGAGAAGACTTATATTGGGCGCCAGATTACGGTCGAGCGAATCGAACGTAACCTACTGTCTGAAAACAGGACAGTTGTGCGCCTTGCCCGCGCCTTTTGCATAACTTAATCCACTTCTCGCCTGTGGTTTCTTGAGGTTCCTAGTTCTGCGGCGGCGTGGCGTAATAGCCTTTGCGCACCTGCACCTTCATTCCGTCCCCGCGGCATTCCACCGCGAGCTTCCGGAAGCCGCCGTCCAGCTTGGCGTTGCTGGACGTATAGCTGGCCACATACTGGGTGCGCAACTCGTCCTCTATCTGCTGGAAGGCCGCTTCCAGCTTCTTGCCGTTGTTGCCCACGTCGATCAGCCGGCCGCCGGTCTCCTCGGTCATCCTTTTCATGGCCGAGTATCCGCTATAGCCGAAGCCCCCGTAGAAGCCCCGGTCGGCGATCAGGATCACGTAGACCAGCACATTCGATCTTTGCGCCGCGGCAATCGCGTCCTGGATTTTGTGGTTGCTGCCCTCGTCCTCGCCGTCGGTCAGCAGGATCATCGCCTTGCGCCCCGACTCCTGGTTCAGCTTGACGTTCGAGGCCAGGTAGACCGCATCGTAGAGCACCGTTCCCTTGGGATTCCCAATGGTGGGAACGGTTCCCCCTCCGGCTCCGGGAATGCCCGCCGCTCCATTGCCGCCGGCGGTGTTGATCTCCGCCTTGTTCATGGCCCGCGTCAGCAGCCGGGCGCTGTTGGTGAAGTCCTGCATCAGGTCCACGTCCACGTCGAAGGAGAGAAGAAACGCCTCGTCCTTCTGGCGCAGCACGCGCTCCAGGAACTGGCTGCCCACCTCCTGCTCCAGCGGCAGCACGCGCTGCTGGCTGCCCGAAGTGTCGAGCAGAATCCCCAGCGTCAGCGGCTGCTGGGTTTCGGCCATAAAGCTCTTCAGCTTCTGCGGTTCCTTGTCTTCCGTAATGGTGCAGTCGTCCTTGGTCAGATGCGGAACCAGGTTCCCGGCCTTGTCCTTGACGGTGAAGAACACGTCCACCAGATTGACCGTGAGCTTGAAGGTGGCCACCGATTGCTCCTCGGGCGGGGCCGGCGCGGTGCTCACCGGAGCCTCGTCCGGCGAAGGAGCAAGCTGCGCCCACGCCGCCGGCGTCAACGCCGGCATGCCAAAGAGCAAAGCGGCAATTCCCGTTCGAACCTTCATTCTGGTCACTTAGACGGAATTCCAACCCCGTAGAGAGCATACCTGAACTCTTTGCCGGCTGGCAGGCAACCTGCGCGGCTCTGCCGCGTCTGATACTCTGACGGATGAAGCCCTTCTTGCCGATGATTTTCGTCAGTGGAGAATACCTGTGAAGCATGGTTTGACAGCAATGGCGCTGGCGGCGCTTCTGAACTTGAGCCCGATTTTCTCACCGGCGGCTCTGGCCCAACAGCAGCAACCCGCGGTGCCGGACGCCCCTACGCCCCAGGCGCGTCCGCCGCTGACGGGCATGGACGGCGCCCCAATCACACCCGGCAAAGGCGAAGGAACCGAGCAAGAGGCGCCCACTTCGTCCTCTACTGCTCCAGCGCCAGCGCCCAGCAGCCAGCCGCCCTCCGCCCAGACCAAGGATGAGGTTCAGACCACGCCTCCCGAATTGCCCGCACCAGGAGAAGGAATGGCCGCACTGGGGCGAATCGTCCTTAACGTGAACTTCGTCGAGGTTCCCGTTACCGTCAAGGACTCAAAGGGCAAGCTGGTGGCCGGCCTCACCTTCCGCGACTTCAAGGTCTTTGAGAACGATACGCGCGTGCAGTTGCGGCTGTTCACCGTGGATCCCGCACCGCTTTCCATCGCCTTCGTCATCGACCAGAGCCTGACCTCCGACGTGATGGCCAAGGTGAACAACTCCCTGGGCGCCATCCAGGGTGCGCTCACCCCCTATGACGAAGTTGCGGTGTTTTCCTACAGCAACGGATCCCATGAATGGACCGGCTTCACCGGCGCTCAGACCAACCGCGTGCCTGCGGTGCTGGCCCTTGCCAAGGCGATCGGCAGCGAGGAACTGGTTCCGGTCAACAGCGGTCCGCTCTCCGGATGCAACATCCGCGAGAACGGCAACTGCGTCGATCCCAACCTGCAGCCCGGCCGCTCGACCGGCAGCGCCGCCGGCGTCATCACCATCCCCAAGGAGATTCACACCCTAAACGACGCCATTCTGGCCGCGGCAAAGGAACTGTCTACCCGCCCCAAGGGCCGGCGCCGCATCATCTACGTCATCTCCGACGGCAAGGAGTACGGCAGCAAGGCAAAAATCAAGGATGTTCAGAAGTATCTGGAGACCAACAAGATCGCCGTATGGGGCACGGCAGTGGGCGACTCTGCCCGCTGGGGCGAGGGTTTCATCGACCGTCTCCACATTCCCTTCACCGGCGTTTGGGACAACGTCCTGTTCCAGTACACAGTGGCCACCGGAGGCGAGCTGATCTCCGAGCGCGGCACGGATGGCATTGAGAAGAGCTACGCCAAAATCGCCGAGGAGGCGCGCACCCAGTACACGCTGGGCTACCTCAGCCACGAGTCGATTTACGACGATAGGCTCCGCAAGATCGAGGTGCGCGTCGACCGGCCCGGCGTCGAGGTCATCGCCAAGCGCGGCTACCGTCCCTCCGGCCAGGATGCTCGTTAGCCCGTGACTTCGTCGGGAGCAGCCGCGGGCCTGGGATTGCTGTCGGCAGCCACCTGGGGCGGCTCGGACTTTGTAGGCGGCGTTGGCGCGCGCCGCGCTCCCGCCCTCCTGGTGGTCGTCTCCGGCCACATCTTCTCCTTTCTCGCGCTCCTGGCCGTCTGCCTGGGACTCCGGCTGGCCGTGCCCGGCCCACATTTCCTCTTCTATGCCGCTTTGGGAGGTTTTGAGGGCTCGCTGGCGCTGGCCGTCTTCTATCGCGCGCTGGCCATGGGCGCCATGGGACTGACCGCGGCCCTGACCGGCCTGCTCACCGCTCTGGTTCCCGTCACGTTTTCTCTTTTTCACGACGGTCTGCCCAGCCCGTTGACCGCCGTGGGACTGGCTACTGGCCTGGCCGCCATCTGGATGATTACCCACTCGCCTACTGCCAATGACCCCGGAATGAAGGCCATGCCCACGCCGCCGGCCGCGCTCCTGCTGGGGATGCTGGCGGGGTGCGGCTTCGGCGCGCAGTTGATTCTCTTCAAGATGGCCAGCGGAGGCGGCATGTTGTGGGTGATGACCTCGGCCCGCGCCGCCGGCTCTCTGGCCATGATCCTGGTTCTCTTCGCCATGCCGCCCAAAGCGCCCTGGCGGGGCTTCTGGCTCACCGGCATAGCGGCCGGAGCGTTGGACACCGTTGGCAATCTCTTCTATCTCCAGGCCACGCGCTTCGGACGGCTGGATGTCTCCGCGCTGGTCTGCTCGCTCTACCCCGCGGGCACCATCCTGCTGGCCGCGCTGGTCTTGCGTGAGCGCCCCACCCGCCGCCAGATGGCCGGCATGGCGCTGGCCCTGGGCGCCGTCGTCCTGCTCAGCGTGTAGGGTCTGCCCGCAAGCATTGAACGCACAAAAGGCCTGTGCATTTGCACAGGCCTTCGAACTCTCGCCGATCGACTCGCGCGGCCCCGGCAGGGGCAACCGGCTGGGCTTGAACCCGCCCCGGTGCCTTGAGGCCGGCAGCGCCTTACTTAGGCTCGATCGGGGTCGAACTTGGCGGCGCGGGAGCCGCATTCTGTTGCGCGGCCGGCGCGGGCGGAGGGGGATCGGCCACGCCCTTGATGCCTTCTTTGAAGCCCCTCAATGCCTCACCCAATCCCTTGCCCATCTCCGGCAACCGCCTGGTGCCGAACAGCAGCAATGCAACAATGGCGACCACCACTATGTGCCACGGCTGGAACTCCATCGCTCAACCTCCCGCGCCGCTTTGAGCTGAGGCGCTCGATTCATTGCTATTGTCGCACAAATGCGAGGGACTCATCCGGGCCGTCATTCTGAGCAGCTGATCGCGGGACTGTCAAAACAGCCCTGGGAGCAGAGCCCAGGTTTCGCGGCGGTAGTCGCGATAGTCCGCGTCGAAAGCCTTCATGAGATTCGCCTCTTCCAGCCTTATCTTGCGCAGATACGCTAGTATGGCCAACGCCAGACCGATCAGCGCGTGCAACTCGCCCGACACAATCGCCGTGCCTGAATACAGGCTTAGCAGGGCTGTGTAGATGGGATGCCGCACGATGCGGTATGGCCCCGTGCGAACCAGTTGATGCTCGACCTTGATAGTGATTTCCCCGCTCCAGTAGCGGCCGAGGCATCGGCGCGCCCATATCGCCAGCGCCAGACCCATCGTATTGAGAGTGAGTCCCGTTGCGGTGACGATGGCGGAGGCAGGCAGATACCGCTGCCTCAACCCATGAACGGGCAAAAGAATTAGAAGCTGGGCGCCGCTCAACAATAAAAGATGCAGCCACCTCGATCCCCGGGACTCTGAACTGGAGGCCGGAGCGGCGTTCTTCCTGGCCACGTCCCAGTAGATTTCGATGATGCACCACATGGCGATGGATGCCCACATGGGCCAGCCGTACCCGAGGGGTTTCATGCACCAGTTATATGCTGCTGCGTGGGGGATCAGCCACTGAGCCCCGCGAGAAATGTATACTGTCCGAGAGAGAGTGCTGAGCATGTTTCAGAACCGGCAGCGGCGGGGATTGCTTCTGATTGCGGCTATCGCAATCGGAATCGCCCTGGTGTGCATGCTGGTTCCGCACGGCCATTCCGGGGCCTCTCCGGATTGGCTTGCGATTCTGCCGATTCTGTTCCTGGGTGTCATTTCCCCTCTGAGCCTGCTGTCGCCTTTGGCCTTCGTTTACGTCGGCCGTACTCCCGACGCGCCGGCTCTACCCTCGCGCTTCCAGCGCCCGCCACCCTTCCCGCGCGCATAGCTCATTCGAAATGGTCCGGATGTTCAGAGCGGCTCAGGCTGCTTTGCATCCGCGATCAATTCCTTCGAGAAGTCCTGCCCGCGATCCGCGAGGGCGCCGATGCACGTGGATGTTCTCTCTATCTTGAGTCTGTTTTCCGCCGCGCCATTTGTTGTGATCGCGGCAATTCTGTGCCTCTACCTGATCCGCCGCGTGCCGTGGGTGCGCTCCACGCGTTCGGGAAGACGGCTTTTTGGGATGCAACCTTCCGCAGTGGGCCTGGGAATGGCGTTTCTGTTCCTGCAAGCGTTTTGGCAGCCGAGCCTTGTTGATGCAATCGAGGCCCGAGAGAAGGTGAACGTGGATGAAGACGATGCGGGGGCCCCGGAAACACCTGCCAAGCAACTGCACCGGCAACTCAGGCGAATTCGGCGTGGTGAGCCGGTTGACCAGCTTGTGTTGCGGCTTTGAATTGGGCGGACGGTCCGATCCCAGTTCTCAGAATAGGGCTCTGGGGCACCCGGATTGTGTACCCGAATGGCCCGCTGCGCGAACGGGCGCAGCGACGGCGTTCATACCCCCAGCATTTACACTGGTAGACGGAGAATACTGTGTTTTTCGATAAGATTCTTACCAAGATTTTTGGCACTGCGAACGAGCGCACGATCAAGAAGCTGACGCCGGTGGTAGCGGTGATCGGCGGCCTTGAGCCCGCCACGAAGGAATTGACCGACGAGCAGTTGCGGTTGAAGACGGTGGAGTTTCGAAGCCGGATTGCCGAGCGGGTGGAAGAGCGGCTGAAGGGGATCGAGAGCCCCGAGGAGTTGCTGGCGAAGGGGCAGGAGGACGATGCGCGGGAGGCTGCCGAGCGCAGGGCGACCGCCCAGGGCGAGGCCGAGCGGGCGGCTCTGGATGAGCTTCTGCCCGAGGCCTTCGCGGTGGTGCGCGAGGCCGGCTGGCGCGCCGTGGAGATGCGCCACTTCGACGTGCAGCTGATTGGCGGCATGGTGCTGCACCAGGGCAAGATCGCGGAGATGAAGACCGGCGAGGGCAAGACGCTGGTGGCCACGCTGAGCTGCTATTTGAACGCGCTGGCCGGGCACGGGGTTCACGTGGTGACGGTGAACGACTACCTGGCCAAGCGCGACGCCGAGTGGATGGGCAAGATCTACGAGTTCCTGGGGCTGACCGTGGGAGTGATCGTCCACGATCTGGACGACGCGGAGCGCCGGGCGGCCTACTTAGCCGACATTACTTATGGAACGAATAACGAGTTCGGCTTCGACTACCTGCGCGACAACATGAAGTTTGAGTTAAAAGATTGCGTGCAGCGCGGGCATTATTACGCCATCGTCGACGAAGTGGATTCGATCCTGATCGACGAGGCCAGGACGCCGCTGATTATCTCAGGTCCTACGGACCAGACGACCGACAAGTATCAACGGGTGCGGAAGATCATTCCGGAACTGGTGATGGGCGAGGAGATCGAATCGATCGATCACAAGCGCCAGGCGGAGTTGGGCATCCAGCTTGCCGAGGGCGAGAAGTATTTCAGCGGCGACTACATCGTGGACGAGAAGCAACGGACCATCGGCGTAACAGACGAGGGCTGGATCACGATCGAGCGGCTGCTCGGCATCGGCAACATCGCCGACGCGGAGAACTGGGAACTGAAGCACTACGTCGAGACGGCGATCAAGGCGCACGCGCTCTACAAACGCGACGTCGAGTATGTGGTCAAGGACGGCGAAGTGATCATCGTGGACACCTTCACCGGACGCTTGATGCCGGGGCGCCGCTGGAGCGACGGGCTGCACCAGTCGATCGAGGCCAAAGAAGGCGTTAGCATCCGCAAGGAAGATCAGACGCTGGCCACCATCACGTTTCAGAACTACTTCAGGTTGTACAAGAAGTTGAGCGGCATGACCGGCACGGCGGAGACGGAAGCGGCCGAGTTCGAGAAGATTTACAAGCTGGAGATTGTGGTGATCCCGACCAACAAGCCGCTGCTGCGGCTTGAGAACGCGGATGTGGTTTACCGGACTGAGAAAGAAAAGTACAAGGCTGTTGCCGACGACATTGCCACGTTGCACGAGAAGAAGCAGCCGGTTCTGGTGGGCACTGTATCGATTGAAAAGTCCGAGCGGCTGTCGGCGATCTTGCAGCGCAAAGGCGTGCGGCACGTGGTGCTGAACGCGAAGTTCCACGAGCGCGAGGCGGAGATTGTTGCCCAGGCGGGGCGGCTGGGGATGGTCACCATCTCAACCAACATGGCCGGCCGCGGCACGGATATTCTGCTGGGCGGCAACCCGGACTTCATGACCCGCCAGGAGCTTGTAAAGAAGGGACACGCGCGGTCGATCAGCGTGGCCGAGGGAGCAATCAGCCCCATGGCCCCGGCGGGATTTCTGCGCTTCTACTACAACGGGCAGGAGTTTGAAATCGCGGAGCCGGAGTGGGCCGAGGCCTTCAAGGGGCACGCGGAGACGGCGCAGCAGGATCACGAGCAGGTGATCGAGGCCGGCGGGCTGTTCATCCTGGGGACTGAACGGCATGAATCGCGGCGCATCGACAATCAGCTCAGAGGACGCGCGGGAAGACAGGGCGATCCGGGCGAGTCGAGGTTTTATCTTTCGCTTGAAGACGATCTGATGCGCATCTTCGCCAAGCAGTGGGTGAGCACGCTGCTGGAGCGGCTGGGGATGGAAGAGGGCATGCCCATCGAGTCGAAGATGATTTCGAATCGCATCGAGGGCGCCCAGAAGGCAGTTGAGGCGCAGAACTTT
>JBEKPA010000151.1:0-8591 GCA_049521195.1 Occallatibacter sp. | reverse complement strand
TCGACCCTTGGAGCGCTGAGGGTCAGAAAGCTTCAACGAATATCTTGCCAGTGGCGGCGGATTTGCGTACCCACGCCGAGCGCGCCATCCTGCTCATTGCCCAGGCGCGCGCCGCGAATCCGCGCCTGTGGGGGTGGATGCGCTCACGGCGATGGATATGGGCGCGCGGCGGCTTGACCTGATCGGCTTGAAGTTCGAGTTGGCCCAGGAGATTGCCGAGACCCACGCGGCGGTGCTGGCTCGCGAACACGATAAGTCTCAAAGCTCCGCGACCCATAACATGCTGGACGAAATCAGCAGCTTGTTTGGCCGCTGCCAGGATTTGCGCGATGCGTATTCGGCTTCGGAGGGGGAATACAGCCAGGTCTGGCTGAGCGAGAACCGGCCCTATTGGCTGAACAACGTTACCGTCCGCTTCGATCTCCGGTTTGAGGAGTGGCAGAGGGGAGGTGAGCGCTTTGCCGCCGTCACCAGAGATTTTGAGAATGGCAAGGAACGGCCATCCGCCTCCGATCTCGGCTTGCCCGCGGCGACGCCCGGCAGGTTGGCAGTGGGAGACCGGAGCGGGCCGTGAGCCGAAGCCTGACCGGAACACAACGGGAACGGTTCAGAAAAGGAGGAGCTTCACAAGCAATAGGCCTGGAAATGCGGCGTTCTTTTGAAGCGGTATCATCTTTGAAGTTGCCGGATGCCCCAGGTCTCGATTCTGAGACCTCGTATCTTCTCCTCAGGGATTTGCAAATTATGGAATGCCGAGGAACTTTTGGGTCTGCAGGCTCAACCGCCACCGCGGATGATCGAGGCAATAGCGCAGCGCAAGCTCGGTGTTGACGGCGAGGCTGGGCCCGTCCATCGGCTGCAGGAAGAAGTGCTTGAAGGGTAGGGTTTCGAACTCCCTGGGATCGGCTCCAGCCTGGGGATAGACCAGCTTCAACTCATCCCCGCTTCTCTGCGCCAGTTCCGCGCCCGCTTTGGGGCTGACGCAGAGCCAATCCAAGCCTACCGGAGCAGCTATCGTTCCGTTGGTTTCGACAGCAACTTCAAAACGGCAAGAATGCAGCGCTTCGATCAAGCTGGCGTCCAGTTGCAGAAGCGGCTCTCCGCCGGTGCAAACCACAAATCGCCTGCCCTGAGAAGGATCACGGGGCCACTTCTGTTCGATTGCCTCAGCCAAAGCCTGCGCGGAATCGAACCTGCCGCCGCCCGCTCCATCCACGGCCGCGAAATCGGTATCGCAGAACCGGCAGACTGCCGTGGCGCGGTCCTGCTCTCGGCCCGACCACAGATTGCAGCCCGAGAACCGGCAGAAGACGGCCGCGCGTCCTGACTGCGCCCCTTCGCCTTGCAGGGTATAGAAGATCTCCTTCACAGCGTAGCTCATGCCAACCACCGCGGCTGGCAGCGGCGAATTACGGCTTCGACGAACCCAAGGCGTGAGGCGGCACGCTGGATTCGGTCGGGGTTTGCGGAAGCTGGCCGGCTGCGCATTGCAGCAGTATAGCCCGTTCCCGAGTACTGCCCAGGATTCGGTATTGGCAGATTGGCGACGCCATCCGTAGGGTTTGCCGCGATCCTGTCGAACAGGCCAGGCGGCGCGAGCGGGCGAATCCGTTTCACGGCAAATGTTCCCTTCGTCTCCGCTCTGCGATCCCTGGCCGAAGAATCTTTCCACCCCTCCCGGAATCAAAGGGATGCGGCTTGCCATCCCAAAAGGAGTTCCGCCCATGACCCTCTCCGCCAGTGAAGTCAACCGTTTGAAACAGGCTCCGCCCGTCGAGGGCGTCTTGCCCGCGATCCTCAACCGCTGGAGTCCGCGCTCCTTTTCAGATCGCGACGTAGCGCCCGCCGACCTGGCCAAGGTATTTGAAGCCGCCCGCTGGGCCGCCTCCTCCTACAATGAGCAGCCTTGGCGCTTCCTCGTCGGCACGCGCAACTCCATCACATATAAGAAGATATTTGACTCGCTCATGCCCGCTAACCAGGCTTGGGCCGGTTCGGCGCCGGTGCTGATCCTGGGCGTAGCCAAGACCAAATTCAGTCACAACGGCGCTCCCAACCGGGTTGCTCTCCATGATCTGGGAGCAGCGGCGTCCTACCTGACGCTTCAAGCCTCCACCCTCGGCCTTGCCGCCCACCAGATGGCCGGCTACGACCAGGCCGCCGCCCGCCAAGCTCTTGAAATCCCGGAAGAGTTCGCGCTCGGCTCCGTCATCGCCCTCGGCTACCAAGGCGAGCCGGCGGCTCTGGCCGACGGGCAATTGCTCGCCCACGAAGTCGCGCCTCGCCAGCGGAAATCACTGAAAGATTTTGTTTTCTTGTCCTGGAATTCCCCGGCGGACCTGGGCTGATCTGTTTGAGCGGCAAGCGCGCCGCCCGGCCGCGCCTCCATCCTCCGCGTTACAGTGAAGGATGGAGGCGATTCTCTTGGCCCGCACGCAGCCCCGCAGACTCGGCCGCCGGCGTACTCCGGCCCGGCGCAAGCGGTTGGGCTGGCGAGGCCGCCTGGCCATATCCGCCACCGCGGCCATTCTGGCATTGCTGGCCTGGGCATCCCTGGCGCGCCAGGTTGCGCCCGCGTCGAACACGTCGCTCACCCGCTTTGACGCCATCATCGTCCTCGGCTCTCCAGCCGACGCCGACGGCAACCCGACTCCGGCTCTGTTGGCCCGCGTCACCGAGGCCGTGCGCGAGTACCAGCGCGGCGTTGCCCCGCGGCTGATTCTCTCCGGGGCGGCGGCGCACAACCGGTTTGTGGAGGCGAGCGTCATGGCCCGCGCCGCGCACGCTCAGGGCATTCCGGAGTCCGCCATCTTTGTGGAGCCGGAGGCCACGGATACCATCCAGAATGCCTGCTACTCCGCGCGCATCATGAAGGCCCACGGCTGGCGCTCGGCGGAGGTGGTCTCCGCGGCCTTTCACCTGCCCCGCGCGGGGCTGATCTTCAGCCGCCTGCCGCTGGAGTGGCGCGCGCACGCCGCGCCGCCGCTCTCGCCGGAATCCTCTGGCTACGCCATCGCCGATTCGGCGATGGAAACTCTGAAGACGGCGCGCTACCTGGTGTGGACTCGCCAGACTGAGCGCTGCGAGCCTTGACCTCGGGGAAAGCGGCCCGCCCCGTATTGTCCCCCATCGGCGTGGTCCTGTAAGCTGAAAGGTGATGCGTCTCCAAGTCAGTTCTTTCGCCTCTCTCCTAGCTGTAGCCGCCCTTGTTCTGTGTGCCGGAACCCGCGCCCAGGCCCAGGTCACCGCCACGCCGACCACCGGCAACGGCACTTACATTGCCAGCGACCCGCTGGCCAATGTGCGCTACGACAACCGCTTCGACGTCTCCCTGGGCATGGCCTACGACCACATGAAGGCCGGTCCGAACCTGCTTCAGGGGTCCAATCTCGGCGGTCTCGATCTCTCCGCCTCCTATTGGTTCAGCAAGCATTGGGCGTTGCAGGGAACCGGCCGCGGTTATCTGGGCTCCAGCGGCGCCGCGCCCAACGCCCCGCCTATCAAGGGGCCGTTTGTAGCTCAGTACATCTTCGCCGCCGGTCCGGAATGGCTGGGGCCGCACAACAAGCACGGCGCCATACTCGCCCACGTCCTGGTAGGCGGCGTCTATGGCGATTTCGAGAAGGATTTGCTCGGCGAATCTCCATCGTTGTTCGATTTTTATAACAACCAGATCGCTCCGGCGGCGATCGCCGGCGGCCATTTCGACCTCAACCGCTCGCCGCGCTGGGTCTTTCGCGTCACTCCCGACGCGGTTTTGACCCACTACAGCATCAACTATGGGCCCAAGACCGCACAATTCGATGTCAACTTCGCCATTTCGGTCGGCGTCGAGTACAAGTTCAAGACCAAGCGGTAAAGCGTTCCGCGGTCGCTTTGGAGCGCGGCCCGCTTCCGCCTGCCAAGCGGCGCTTCCGCCGCGGCAGGCTAAAGCTAAAGCGTTGCGGGGGGCCGGTACTTTTGTTTGGATTAACCATCCTGGATTGACCATCCTCGATACAATTGAGTCGATTCAGTTGACGGGCTCCCAGGTTCATCTGCGTGTGGTATTCTCCACCGTTCGGGGAAGGCTCATGGAAACGTGCCGGCGGAGAATTATGCTGTGCTGGGTAGCGGCGCCCCTGGAGCGGAGCCCTCCGAACGGAATGTGCAACCAAGGCAGGGTGGAGCGGATATGAGAGACACACTTGGAGTATTGCTTGCGGGCGGAGCCGGAGAGCGGCTTTTTCCACTTACGCGCGATCGCGCCAAACCCGCCGTGCCCTTTGGCGGGCACTACCGCATCATCGACATCACCCTCTCCAACTGCATCAACTCCGGCCTGCGCAGGGTTTTCATCATGACCCAGTACAAGGCATTGTCGCTCAACCGGCACATCCGCGAAGGGTGGACGGGAATTGTGGCCCAGGAGCTGGGCGAGTTCTTCGAGCTGATGCCGCCCATGCAGCGCACCGGCTCCAACTGGTATATGGGCACCGCCGATGCCGTTTATCAGAACATCTATTCGATCGGCAGCGAACAGCCGAAGTACATGATCATCCTCTCCGCCGACCATATCTACAAGATGGACTATAGCCGCATGTTGCAGCAGCACAAGGAGACCAAGGCCGAGATCACGCTGGCTACCCTGCCGATCGCTCCGGAAGAGGCGAAGCAACTTGGGGTGGTCGAGGTGGGCAAGAACGGAGATGTTCTGGGCTTCCAGGAAAAGCCGGCCTCGACCACATTCCGTTCGCCTGCCAATCCCAACGCCGTGGATGCCTCGATGGGCGTCTACATCTTCAATACGGAGGTGCTGCTGAAGGCGCTCATCGCCGACGCCGAGGATCCCAACTCGAAGCACGATTTCGGCCACAACATTCTGCCCAACCTGCTGGGCAAGAAGAAGATGATGGCCTACAGCTTTGTGGATGAAAACAAGCAGCAGGCGCTCTACTGGCGCGATGTGGGCACGCTGGACGCGTACTACGACGCCAACATGGACCTGTGCTCCGTCTCGCCGATCTTCAACCTGTATGACAAGAGCTGGCCCATCCGCACCCGCGTGCGCCAGTATCCGCCGGCCAAGTTCGTCTTCGGCGAGCCGGGTCGCTCCGGCATGGCGGTCAACTCGGTCATCACTGCCGGCGTCATCATCTCCGGCGCTTCCGTCTCGAACTCCGTGCTGTCGCAGGATGTGCGCGTCAACTCCTACTCCAACGTGGACGCCAGCATCATCTTCTCCCATGTGAACATCGGCCGCCACTGCCGCATCCGCCGCGCCATCATCGATCGCGACGTTCATATTCCCGAAGGCACAGTCATCGGCTTCGACCCGGTCGAGGACAAGCGCCACTACTTCGTCACCCCCTCGGGGCTGACCATCGTCACCCGCGAGGCCTCGCTGTTCGAGAACCCCGTCGAGCCGGAGTTCGAGCAGCGGTACTAGAGCGAAACCAGAGTAGGTGTGCCCTGGCGAGTTTCGTGCAGGGTCGCCGCTCCCTGGTGGTCGCGTCGACTTGACCCTGCGATTTCGGAGTACAGTCACTCTGGTTTCGCTATAGGGGCGCGGCTGCTGGCCAGCAGTAAAGGTCAAGCACGAGCGCCGGCGGCGGTGGGCAAGCGGCTCGGCGAAGAATATCCGGAAATTGCCATTCGGTCATCGAGAGCCAGGCGATCCAGGGTTCCCGCTTGTTGTTGGATGCGGCAGAGCCGGCGCGATTTTCCACAGTTCCGGCGAACCGGCCTTGCATACTTATACAATCTGATGTATATTTATTCATGCGCGGCTGCGGAACTGCAAGTCGCGCTTTCAGTCTACCGGAAATGCGACAATGAAGTTTCAACGGCATAACGCGATACGGAATCTGGTGGCCAGTTCTCCGGTGACCAACCAGGACGAGTTGCGCCGTAAGCTGCGACGGCGCGGCTTCAAGGTCACGCAGGCCACGCTCTCGCGCGATATTCACGAGATGCGGATTTCGAAGGGTCCCGGCGGCTACTCTCTGCCCAACGGCAACGGCAACGGCGCGGGCCTGGAAGACGACGGCCCGCCCTCGGTGGCGGAGATGATTGAAAGCTTTGGCCTGCGTGCGCGCCAGGCCATGAATCAGGTGGTGGTGGGAACGGTGATGGGCGGCGCCCAGCCTTTTGCCGCGGCCCTGGACCACGAGGGATGGGCGGAGGTGGTGGGGACCGTTGCCGGCGACGATACGGTGCTGATCGTCTGTCCCGACCCGCGCCAGGCAAGCGAAGTGGAAGCTCGACTAAGGAAGATGCTGGAGTCATGACCGATACGGTGCAAACGGCAGTTGTGGGAGTAACGGGATACGCGGGCGCTGAGCTGGCCAGGCTTTTGCTGCGCCATCCGCGGCTCAAGGGCAAGCCCCCGGTCTTTGCCGGCCGCGTGGAGGCCAGGGACGCGGCGCGCGGCGGAGTTCCACTGGCCGACATTCATCCGCAGTTGGCGGGCGGGCTTTCGTTCGCAGCGCTGAAGCAGGAACCCTTTTCGTGGGAGTTGCTGGCCGATCGCGGCGTCGAGGTTTTGTTCCTCACCACTCCGCACGAGCAGTCGCGGGAGTGGGTTCCCGAGGCCCTCGCGCGCGGTCTGCGCGTCATCGACCTGAGCGGCGCATGGCGGCTCACCAATGCGGCCAACCGCGCGGTTTATGCCTTCGAGGATGAAGGTTCGGAGCAGGCTGCGGCCATCCAGGCGCAGGCCGTCTATGGACTGCCCGAGCTGCATCGCGCGCAGATTGCCGGCGCACGCCTGGTTGCCAACCCCGGCTGCTATGCGACCTCGATCATTCTGCCCCTGAAGCCGCTGGTGGCTGCCGGGCTGGTCGATCTTAACCACGGCATCGTAGCCGACGCAAAGAGCGGCCTGAGCGGCGCGGGCAAGGCGCCCACCGCCCGGACGCACTTCATGTACGCGGCGGACAATCTTTCGGCTTACGGAGTCTTTTCGCATCGCCACACGGGGGAACTCCTCGAACAGATCGGCATCGATGCAGGGCAGATCGTCTTCACGCCGCATCTGCTGCCGATTCCGCGCGGCATTCTGTCCACCATCTACGTCCGCTTCCGCGAGACGCAGACGGCGGCCGCCATCGCGCGCGTTTATCATGAGTATTTTGCCGGCAGCCCCATGGTCCGGCTCTACGATAAGATGCTGCCGCAGATTCAATACTCGGTGCGCACCAACTATGCCGATATCGGCTTCCAACTGGCCGCCGACGGGCGCCGCGCGGTTGTCGTCAGTTGCCTGGATAACCTGTTGAAGGGCGCGTCTTCGCAGGCGGTGCAGAACATGAACGTGATGCTGGGCTACAGCGAAGCGGAAGGTCTCGAATGAAGCCCGATGCGGAGGGCCAGGAATGAAGTACGTCGTCAAATTGGGTGGAGCGGGCCTTGAGAATCCGTCGCTGCTCGCCGGCTGCACGCGCGCTATCGCGGAGCTGGTGCGCGACGGCCATCAGGTGGCCGTGGTCCACGGCGGCGGCGTGCAGCTGACGCGCATGTTGAAGGCGCTCGGCAAGCAAAGCGAATTCGTCGACGGCCTGCGTGTTACCGATGCCGAGACCCGCGACGTGGCGCTGATGGTCCTTGCCGGCAAGGTCAACAAGGGTTTGGTTGCCGCTCTGGGCGCGCTCGGTCAGCCGGCTGTGGGCCTAAGCGGCGGCGACGGACTGATGTTCCGCGCCCGCAAGAGGCGGGCCGTACTCGGCCTCGGCGCTCCCGACCTCGGCTTCGTGGGTGAGATTGCCGCCAGCGATCCGCGCTGGATCGAGGCCATCTGGCAGTTGAACGGCGTGCCCGTTCTATGCTCCGTGGCGCTCGGTTTCGACGGCCAGTACTACAACATCAACGCCGACGAGATGGCCGCGGCCTGCGCCATGGCCTGCCGCGCCGACGCCCTGGTCTTCCTCACCGACGTGCCCGGCGTCAAGGGCGCGACGGGCGAGGTGCTCCGATGGCTGAGCATCGATCAGATCGCCGAGATGGCCAAGAGCGCCGTCATCTCCGGCGGCATGTTACCCAAGTTGAGCGCCTGCCGCGAGGCCCTTTTGAACGGCGTAAAGCGTGTTCGCATTTTACCCGCGGAGGCTGCCGGATCGTTGCCCGACCTGTGCAGTTCCCGCGTAGCATACGGCACCGAAGTGATGGTGGCCTAAGGAGAAGAAATGACCAAGCTCGAAGAGATTCAAGCCGCAGAGGCGCGGCTCCTCATCCATACTTACGATCGCTTTCCGGTTTTGTTTGTAGCGGGCGAAGACGTCCATCTGATCGACGAAAACGGCAACCGCTATCTCGACCTGCTCAGCGGCATCGGCGTGAACGCGCTCGGCTATGGCAGCAAGGTGATTGAAGATGCCATCGCCAAACAGAGCCGCACGCTGATCAACGCCTCGAACTACTACTTCAACGATAAGCAGGTGGGGTTGGCCGAGCGGCTTACCGAGCGCACCGGCATGGACCGCGCATACTTCTCCAACTCCGGCACCGAAGCCGTGGAGGCCGCACTCAAGCTGGCGCGCGCCCACGCCGGCGTTCTGCGCGAAGAGGGCAGGCAGATCGGAACCAAGTTTCTGGTTCTGGAGCAGAGCTTTCAC
>JBEKPA010000150.1:0-8628 GCA_049521195.1 Occallatibacter sp. | reverse complement strand
GTCGCATGGCTGCTGCCGTTTCTTCTGACGGGGTGCATCCATGTGTTCCATCGGCATCCGGTTCAGCCGGTTGCGCCACCCATCGACGCCGCCTCCAAGCCAGCTCCGCCCGCTGTCGAGCATCCGCCCCTGGACGCGACGATTCCCAGCGTGCCCATCGCCTCCAGCGCCCCAATACAGCCGGCGGCGAGGCCCAGGCCGCGAGCAAGGCACAAAAAGCCCGCCAACGGGAATAGCGAGCAAGCTGGCGGCTCCCAGCAAGCTCCGGGCAATGCGCAGCAGGTTCCGGCTATTGCTCCGCCAGCCGCCGGCGAAGCCCCTGGGGTGAGCGCCGTCGGCCAGCTTTCTTCCGGCGAACCCTCCGATCTGCGCCAGCAAACCGCAGATTCGATCGCGGCTATCGATAGAGGCCTGAACGGCATTGGCCGCCAACTCAGCGAGCCGGAGCAAAAAACGGCCGCCCAGATCAGGGAATACCTGAAGCTGGCCAGGGAGGCGCTGGCCTCCGGCGACGTGGAAGGCGCGCACACGCTGGCCGCCAAGGCCAAGGTGCTGCTGGGCGAACTCAGCAGCTAGATCGATGGTGTAGAAAATACCCGCTCCAGCAAGATTTACACGCCCGGCAGCTCCCGTTGGCCGCCCGATTCTCTCCGCCCTGCACAGCTTCTATTCCGTAAGCTGAACAATCTCAATCGATTGCCGATTTCATCCCGGCGGCGGCGGCTTTGGCACGCGCCGTGCAGCCTGTATGGAAGAACGGACGCTGCGCTCGTCAGCCAGATAAGAGCCATTCGCGGAGAAATCGCCCGAGAGGGAGACCTACACTATGAAGAGCAAATTGAAGCACTTTATCCCGTCCCCCAGCCAGCTAGCCGTAATTCTGCTGGCATCTGCAATCGGAATTCCCGCGCTCGCCCAACAGGCCCAGCCTTCCGCTTCTCCTCAGAGCACTCCTCCTTCGGCGCAGCAGCCCTCTTCGCCGGCCGCCAATGCCCCGAAGGAGGGCTTCTGGGGACGCGTGAACCCCTTCGCGCGCAAGCAGTGGGTGAAGAGGCAAACAGATCCTCTCAATGACCGACTCAGCGAGCTCGATGAGCTCAGCGGCCGGAACGCGAAGGATATCCAGGAGGTGGATAGCCGGGCGCAGGCGGGCATTCGTCAAGCCCAATCCGCGGCCGATGCGGCCAACCAGACGGCTACCGCCGCCGGCGCACAGGCTCGGCAGGCCGGTTCAGCAGCCCGCAGTGCAAGCGGCCGCGTGGACCAGTTGAATACCACCGTGAACGGCTTGGACAGCTACAACCAGGTCGTGGAGGTTGAGGTAGTCTTCCACAGCGGACAGCCCGTGCTGTCGGCCGATGCCCGCAAGCGGCTGGACGATCTGGCAGCCAAGGTGACGGGCCAGCCCGGTTACATCCTGGAGGTGGAAGCTCACTCCCCCGTGGCCGGCAGCGCCGGCATTCAGAACTCTGAGCGGTTTGCCCAGGTGGTCGAGCGCTACCTGGTTACGCAACATGAAATTCCTGTCTACCGATTGCACGCAGTGGCCCTGGGCAATGCCCGCGGCGCCGGCGATGAAGAGGACAAGCCGGTCCGGACCAGCAGCGTACGCATTCGGTTGATGGAAAACAGTTTGGCGGCCCAGGGAGCCGCATCACCCCAGGGTGTGGCTTCCTTGACCGGCGCGGAGCGGCCCTAGACCGCAGCCCTCCTGCTATGGGATCTCCGCTCCGGCGGCCGTACGCCGTTGGCCGCCAATCAAGCTCTCGATACACGAGAGAACCAAGGCAACTTGGCCCCCGTCAATGACGGGGGCCGTTTTTTTGATCCCGTTGTGCGTTATAGCCGGAAAACGCGCAGCCCGAGTGCCCCAGATCCCACTTCTGGGATCTGGGAATTTAGAATGTTTGAGCGAAGCAGCCCCGCTTCAGGACCAATCGTACGAGTCCCAATCGGCCGCTGGGAAGGTTGAGTTCTAAGCGACCACAGGTCCATGAATCGGGACCTGGGGCACCCAAAATTGAATGGCAGATTGAGACGCGGGCCACCCGCCGGGAAGCCGAATGGCAGAAAACGCACGGGAATGGAGTGCAGCGTAAGAGGCCTGTTTGACAGCGCGGGTATTTGCACGTAGAGTTCCCTGCAACACCTTTTCTCGGATCGAAGCCCCTTGGGGGAACACGGCGGCTTCAGCGCGTTAGCGGCGATCGTGGGCGCTCGTGGGACTATCCGGCGGGACAGGATAAAATCCGCAATGCCAGAAAGCCACTCTCAGACCGTCTTCGTAGTGGACGATGAGCCGGGAACCGCATCGACTATCGCCGCTATCCTGAATGCGTCCGGCTTTCAGGCAACCGCCTTCACGGACGCCGAAAAGGTGATGCAGGCTGCGGAGTCTTGTTGTCCAGGCATCTTGATTTCCGATGTGGTCATGCCTCAAATGAACGGCATCGAGTTGGCAATCAGGTTCAAGGCTACCTGTCCAAAATGCAAGATTCTGCTCTTTTCTGGGAACACATCTGCAAATAGTCTCATGGAAGTTGCCACCAAACAAGGCCACGCCTTCACGCTTATGAGCAAGTCGATTCTCCCGAAGGATCTCGTGGCCGCTATCGCGAAACTTTAGTTCCTCGTCTATTTGCCATGTCTGTTGTTACACAAATCCCTTCCAGAAAGCCCCGGAGCGGATCGTCAGAGAAGTTATAGAGCGCAACTAGGGCGCTGACCATC
The DNA here is from genome assembly GCA_049521195.1 of Occallatibacter sp. GTDB lineage: Bacteria > Acidobacteriota > Terriglobia > Terriglobales > Acidobacteriaceae > Telmatobacter. Next base: position 5,898 of record JBEKPA010000150.1, on the reverse strand, counting down.
CCGCAGCTTCCCGCTTTATCCCTCTATATCACGCCATTTTGCGAAGTATATTATTACCCCGATCGGTAAACAAGACCCGCGAATTCTGGCCCGTTTTGCGCTGGTCTTGAGCCAGAAACAACGCTTTTCCGCCCCAAATCCCCGAATTCCCGCGCCTTCATGCGCCCTGTTGGGATGGAGGATTGAGATGCGGGCCGCCCGCCACGGCATGCGGCTTCGGGGTTCCGTGCCCGGACTCCGCGAACTTGCCCCTTCGCAAAGAGGGCCGATCCCGCCATGGGATTGGCCCTCTGTCCAGCCAGGCGCTTGCCTGGGCCGCGACCCCTCGCAATCACTACTTCGCCCCACCCATGCCCGTGTTCGACGCGGTCTGCGCGCCTTGATCGCCCATGTTCGACAGCAGTTGTACTTCAACCCGCCGGTTTTGCTTCCGCCCCTCCGCGGTCGTGTTCGGCGCCACTTCCTTGTCCTTGCCGATTCCGATCAGATAGAACCGGTGCGCGGCAATCCCATACTTCGACGCCAGGTATTGCACCACCGCGTCCGCCCGGCGCTGGCTCAGCTCATAGTTGTACTGGGCCGGCCCGGTCGAATCCGTTCCCCCGGTCACTTCCAGAATGTAGCTCCTGGCCGAACCAAGCTGCGCCGCAAAGCTGTCCAACTGCTCGCGGTCGTCCTTGGTCAGCACCGACTTGTCGAAGCCGAAGGTCACCTTCACGCTGGCCACCGGCCGGTAATTGTCCAGCCCCTTCACCACGCTTTCCAGCGAATCCGCGCGATGCACGGCGTTGTCGGCCGCGCTCTGCGCATCGCCCGCGGCCTGGCTGGCGTTGCGTGCGTTCTGGCCTGCCGAGTCCGCCGCGCCCTGCGCCTGCTTGATGCCCGCTTGCGCCCGGTCATTCACATCGTGAATCTGCCGGTTGTTCGCCGCCGTCTTGCCTTCCAGTGCGTCGCTATGTTCCACCAGAGGCGCAGTCTGGGTGTGCACATAGTTCTTCGAAGCGCAGCCCGTCGCCCCGGCCGCCACCAAACCCGCCGCCAATCCAAACACTCCAAATCGATAGATGTTCATGGTGCCGCTCCTCTATTCCGCCAGGCTCCCGGCCACGGCGGCTTGTATCGCCGGTCGATCCGGCATATCTAACGAGAAATTGAATGCATCCAAAGGACCAAACTCACGCCGCATCTAACTCTCTGATAACAAATCGATTGATTCGAGCAGCGCGCTCGTGTCCGCATCTCCCAGGCGTGTATTTCTTACCCGATCCGGTAAGGATTGCCCTGAGATGCGCGGGCATCGATGGGAAGCTGTCCCAGGTATGGAAGATGGGCGGCGTGAAACCGCCGGCGCTCGACCGGGATGGCGGCTGGCCGAAGATCTTCGCGCCAGAGGAAAGATACAAGATATGATGCAAGCGGGCGGACGCAGGCAATCCTCCACCTTGTTCCATCCGCGCCATTCCAAATAATGGCTTGCCTCGTTCCTGGACAAGACGGTGTTTTCCGGTCCCAATCCAAGAGAAGAAGCGCTACGGCGAGGGAGTCCCCGGCCTTCAGATGGGGGGTATGGCCAGCTCGATCTCGATCTCCGGCGGCGTCAGCAGCGTGTTGTGAACCAGGCAGTGATGCACGCTGCGCATCAGGCCTTCCGCCTGCTCTTCCGTGAGCGGGACGGGGCAAAAAACATGAACCCGGAAATTGCCCATCCGGGCAGGCTGCATTAGCTTTTCGGCGGTCACTCGAACCTCCACGCCGCTCTCCGCCAGGCGCCGCGTCTTCAGGTATTGCACGGCATAAAAGGCCGCGCAGGAACCCAGCGACGCAAGCAGCAGCTCGGGAGGCGTCATGCCGGAGTCTTCGCCGCCATTTTCCGCCGGCTGGTCGCAGAGAATGGTGTGCGATCGGGCGTGAATGGCGAACTTCACGCGGTCAACGTGCTTGATTGTCACTTCCATCAGAACCTCGCTTTCCATTGGGTAAGAGACAGGCCGGCGGCGGTTCGTTACAGCGCGGCGGCAGCTTGGATCAGTTCGGGTCGCATCGCTGAAGCTCGCAGAGACGAGACCAGTATAGCCTCCGGCAGCATTGACTCATTCAGCCCTGCCGCGGCTGGCGTCTTTCATCCCCATGGCGCCAAAGTTACTCATGGCGGGGCGCCAGTTTGCGAATGGCAATGGCAACTTATTGCCTGGTGTAGATCTGGAATGGAGCCCAATAAAACGGCGCACTGAATCTGCTCTGGGAATGCAGCAAGGCGAGTTTTGCCTGGCGGAGCGCAACCGCGGGAGTCTGGCCGTCTTCAAGACCCTGATAGAGTGTGTCCATCAAGCGCGGCGTCGAGTCGTCGCTTACCTCCCACAATGCACCGATTACGCTTTGCGCGCCGGCGCGAAGAAATGCCCAGGACAGCCCCACCAATCCTTCGCCCGCATAAGTACGCGTGCCGCTGCCATAACAGGCCGAGATAGTGACCAGCCGGGCATCGATGGGGTGCCGCATGATGTCGCGGGCATAAAGCTTGAACGAGCTTTCGCCGGCCAGGCCGCGGGAGAGGATGATGGCCGAATCCAAAGGGTCGGTGCGGCTGGCAACCGCATGAGCTACAAAATGAATATAGGAATACTTCGCCGGATGGCTGGAGAGATAGGCTTCGGGACTGGCTTGCCGGCCCTCGGACACGGCGAGGCGGTTAGCGGCAAAATGCCTTTCAATCCGGGTCATCTCGAACCCGAAGAGGGGAAGGCTGGGATAGTCCTCGCTGGGCGAAACCGGGTTGCCGAGCAGGAGCAGGCTTCGATCCCCAATTCGGGCAGGCTTCGCCGCGGCGAGCATGGCCAGCGATGGGGCCGAGAGCAGGGTTGCGTCTTCGAGCAGGTAATGCATCCTGGGGCCGGGGGCTGAACTCAGGCCAGTCCCCGGGCCCGGGCCGGGAACCAGCAGCGTTTCAAAGTTCAATTGGTTCAGCGCTCCATCGGACAGAATCATAACCGGGACGTTGGGACGGATGAGCTTCGCCGCCGGAGCTACAAGCAACTTATAAAGCGCCTGCCCATCCTCATTGCTCTCTTCCACGGGATTCTGCAAGTCCAGAATAGCCTTGCGGTAGCGCTCGGCGCGGGCCACTAACTCGTCCTTCGCGGGAAGCTGAATTAGCGCAATCCTTGTTGGCGCAATCGCCCACAGGTAGGACTGCCGGGCACCCAGCCAATAGAAGAGCAGCGTTGCGCCGGTCTTGCGGGCGATCTGGCGAGGATTCAGCGCCGCCGGCCGGAAGGCGGTCTTGTCCACAGCCAGGCCCAGGCCTTGCGCCAGCGTCCTCGCGCGGCTCTGATCGGCCGCGGCCAGCGCCTCAACGCTCCTGCCTTGCTGCACCAGCAGGTGAATGTAGTCGTCGTAGATGCGCGCGGCGTTGGCCAGAAACGGGAGCTTCGATTCTTCGTTCCTAAGTTCGGCCCGCGCTGACTCGAAGTTGGTCAGCGTGGCTTTGTACGTCCGCTCCGCGGCCTGCGCATTCCCTTGCCGCTCATACAGTCTGGCCAGCTCGTCTCCGGCGTCCAACCGCGTGGTGGTTGGACTTGCCGGGTCGTTCTGGACCGCGCTAAAGAGGGATTCCGCCTGCCGGTCCTGGAGCCGCGCGGCCGCCAGCATTCCCTGGGTCAGCAACACGTTCGGGCTCAGCCGATTGCCGCCCGCGCGTTCCATGGGAGTTACCTGGTCGATATAACTGCTTGCTTCGTCCAGCTTGCCGGTCTCCACTGAAACCTGGGCCAGGTCTTCCAGCGCGTTTACGATGTCTTCCTTGCTGTCGATCTGCTTTGCCAGATAGAGCGCCTGGCGATAGGACTGCGCGGCGCGGGCCAGATCGCCGGTATCGTGATAGACATACCCGGCGTCACTGATCCATTTGAGTTCGTAGCGAATATCTCCGAGGCTTGCGGCTGTCTTCTCCGCCTCGAGAAACTGCTCCAGTGCCCGCTCGTCGTCTCCCAACTGGTAATAGGCCCAACCGAGATTGCCTAATGCTATCTGGGCCTTGTCTTCCGCACCCAATTCCACGGCAGCCCGGTACGCGGACCTCGACCAATCCACCGCTTCGTCATAGCGATTGACCTGCATCGCGGCCCATCCCATGTTAATGGATGCGCTTGCTTCCAGGAACCTGTCATGATGGGCTTGGGCAAATTGGAGGCAGTCAAGAAAAAAAAGACGGGCAGCGCCGATTTGCCCCTGTCTGACGGCTAGGATGCCCCGCGCCCGGAGCACAAACCCGCAGGATGCATAGGCTTTGACTCTGCAAAGATCATCGGCCTGCGTAAGTCTATGATTTGCCTCGGACAACTGTTGCTGGCTTGTCAGCGCTTCGGCCTCTATCGCCAGCTTACGAATGGTTTCATCAGGATGGTTGGAATCGGGGTGGTAGCTATCGAGGAGACCCAGAGCATCTTTATGCAATCCACGCAGTACCATTGCTTCGGCTTGCAGTAGCTGAAACTGCGCAGCCCGCTCGGAGTTGGAGATGCGGAAATGTTTGTACCCTTCTTCGGCCTCTCGCTGGCTGTCGGCTAGTCTCCCATGCTGGAAGAGTTTCCAGGCGTAGTCATACGCAGCCTTCGCGCTGCCGGGGCGTGTGTCCTGGAGAGGAATTAGAAATAGCAGCAAAAGGGTCGCTGCGCATGGAAGTAACCAAGGCCGAAAACCCCGCCAAACGTAGCCAAACCGTTCCCACATGCCCGCCGGACCCGAAGTAATTCTCATTGTCCTGCGGGCATTCCAGGGAACGGTTCGGAATACTATCCGGGGCCTCCGTTGGAGGAGCCATTCCCAACAGGCACGTCGCCGTCGACTATGCAGCCCAGTTTGAGATCGATCATCGTCAGGGTGAAGGTCGTCTTCTTGGGAACTCTCGTTTCCTCGTGCAGGTCCTCGTGCTTCACGGTCACCTTCATCAGGGTGATGACGCCGAAGCCGGGAATGGTGATCACGTGCCCGAAGGAACGCCCAGGGTAGCGCCCAGCCGCCTGGTTGACCAGTGAACATTCGACCGCCTCCGAAGCGCCGAGAGTAGAGGAAAGTCGATTGTACCGTTCGAGCAGCTCGGCTGGCAGATCCTTGTGCTGGCGGATGCGCTCATACTGGCGGGAGACGCGGCCCAGAAAGCCACGATCCCCGGTGTAGGGCGCGTCAACGGCCGGCTTGGCGCCAAAGATCTCGTGATCGATGTCCAGCTCGACCGGGTGGCCGGCGATGCGCAGATTCTCAAAGCGGGTGCCGAGAAAGGAGATCGACGGCACGTAGCCAATGAGGGGATGCTCGGTGATGGTTTGCCCGACGACGCGGTCGGCGGTCAGCACGTCGAGCACATTGAGCCCCTCAACGACCGTGGTCGTCAAGGTGTGCCAGCCCTCTCCGGGCTTGAGGCTGCGGTTGCCCGCCACATGGCTGTACGAGGAGCGGAAGGAGATGACCGACTCCAGCCGGTAACCATCCAGGCGCTGGCTGAAGTACCCGCCCTTCGCGGCGAGTTTCGAGTGGGTTTGGGGTTCGATCTGCTGAGAAACCGGAAGCTTCAAATGGCCCTTCAGGACCGACGCTTCCGCATCGAAAACGTGCGTTCTTTCGTTTGTTTCGGACATTGACGTTTTTTACCTTTCCGTTTTTTATGGGCCGGGAGAATTGTAAGGCGTCATTGCAGGCGAGTCAATCGGCCAGACGAAGATCGAAGATGTACTTGTCGATTGCGGTCCGTTCCCCATGAGCCGCGATGCCGGAAACAGCAATCGTAAAAGAGCCGTCGCGCAGCATCGAGCCCGGAATCACCAGGGAAAGCTGTTGTCCGTTGCCGGCGTCGTCGGCGGGAGCGGCGGCCTGGCCCGTCCAGGCGAGCTTCCCTTGCGGGTC
>JBEKPA010000149.1:0-8706 GCA_049521195.1 Occallatibacter sp. | reverse complement strand
GCGGGTCCAGTTTGCCCGTATATTTCAGGGTGAAGAGAGCAAAAGAGACGAGGCAGAAGAGGTAGAAGTGGGTGGCGCGGGGGGCCGTCCAGCGGCGGAAAAGGACGTAGATGCCGATAGCCAGGTAGATGAGGCCGATGACGCGCTGGGCCTGAAACAGGCTGCGGTCCACAGGCTCGGGAATGACCACCACCGGCGTGTCCAGCGCCTCGCCCTCACGGGTGATAGCGTAGTTCGCCTTGCCATATGGCCCGGTGCGATAGAGAACTCGCTCCAGGTCGGCCACCTGCGCGATGGGGATGTAGCTGACCGCCGGCAGCAAGCCCTTGGCCTCGATGCCTTCGTGCTGGCCGGAATTCTCCGCAAGCGGCTTGACTTCCCCAAGCAGATCCTGCGTCTGCACCCCGGCGCGCTGAGCCGGCGTCTCCGGCAGCACCTGGGCCCCGGTCAGCAGATCGTGCTCCTGAATGCCCGCGCGCTGGCCGGGACTGTTGGGCAGGACCTTGACCGCCTCCAGCCCGCCCGCCGCCTCACGCCACCAGACCCCGTCGTCCGGCTGCGGGAACTGACTCTCCTGGCGCAGATTCAGCACCGCCAGTACACAAAGGCTCAGCGTGGCCAAGGCCAGCAGCGTCAACTGCGCACGATTGAAGAGGCTGGATTCCATGGGGAGGCACTCTACGTCATTCCGCTTTGCTGCACGTCGGTTGCCATGTGGGAGAAATGCTCAAGGTTCCCGGGCACTATCGACAATCGACTGAGAATACGCAAGATAGTGACGCTAGGTTGCACAAAATGTCAACCGGAGTGTGAGAAGATTCTGTCGACAATTCAGAAAATGGTAGATGGACTACATTACAAGGAATCCATATATGAAAATCGGTAGTTCTTTGAGGAGACGGGGTTTGCCGAGCGATCGCGCGAAGCCTGGGCGGGCTGTCAGAGCTGGCCGTAGGTGGCTCGGGGGCCATGCTTGCGCTGATAGTGGTGTTCGGATACATACTGCGGGATTCCGGAGGCGGGCGCGCCGAGAAGGACGCTGCGGAACGCCAGGCGGGCGATGTATTCGAGAAGGTCGGCGTGTTCGACGGCCTCCGAAGGGGACTTGCCCCAGGCGAAGGGGCCGTGTCCGGCGACCAGAACGCCGGGAACGGCGATGGGATCGAGGTCTTCAGAGCGGAAGCGGCGGACGATGACGGTGCCCGTCGAGTGCTCATAGGCCGCGGCCACCTCCTCGGTGGTGAGGGGTTCGGTGACGGGAACGGGGCCGTGGAAGTAGTCGGCGTGGGTGGTGCCGAGGCAGGGGATGGGGCGGCCGGCCTGAGCCCAGGAGGTGGCGAACTCGGAGTGGGTGTGGACAATGCCGCCGATCGAGATGAATTCACGGTAGAGATACGTGTGCGTATCGAGGTCGCTTGAGGGGCGCATCGAACCTTCGAGGATTCTGCCGTCGAGGTCGGTGACGACTAGGTCGGCGGGGGTGAGCGAGGCGTAGTCTACGCCGCTGGGCTTGATGACGACCAGCGGCTCGGGGCCGGAGCGATCGATGCCGCTGGCGTTGCCGAAGGTATGCGGCGCCAGGCCGCGGCGGGCGATCTCCTGATTGGCGCGGAGGACTTGCTGGCGAAGCGAGGCGAGAAGCATGACAAGCACAGTCTACAGTTCTCAGTTATCAGTTGTCAGTTTGGCGGGAGCAGGAAAATGAGAGGAAACCGCAGGTCCTTCGACTCGGCCGCCGCGGCGACCTCGCTCAGGATGACAAGAATATGGATGAGGCGCTCGGCGATCGGTGAGATGGCCCCTTCGATGTAGGTGGGAATTGCAGGTGTGTTGTAAACTTGCAGCCGGTGGGGGCGTCTACCTGAGTGATGGCAGCCGGCACAGCAATGGAACCGATGATTCGGGCCACGGCGGAGGAGATTGCCGCGCGAGAGCTGGCGACTGCCAACGAAGAGTTTTCGCGCGTGGTGGAGCGGCACCGGCCGCAGGTATTCCGGTTTCTGCTGGCATCCACGCGCGACCTGGACCTGGCGGAGACGCTGACCCAGGAGTGCTTTCTGAAGGCGCACCGGAATTGGAGCAGCTTCAGGGGCGAGTCGAGCGCCATGACCTGGTTGATGCGCATCGCCATCAACCTGCAGAAGGACCACTGGCGGAACCGGCGGATGCAGTTCTGGCGGCAGACGCGGACCAACGCGGTGGATCTGGATGAGGCCAGCGAGTGGCTGCCGAGCGGCGAGGGTTCTGTGGAGCGGCAGTTGCTGGCGCGGGAGCGGGTGGGCCAGGTGTGGGAGGCAGTGAAAGGGCTGAGTGAGCGGCAGCGGACGGTTTTTCTGCTGCGCTACGTGGAAGAGCAGGAGTTGAGCGAGATTGCGCGGGAGACGGGTTTGAGCGAGGGCACCGTGAAGGCGCACCTTTCGCGGGCTCTGACGAGAGTGCGGGCGGAGTTGGGGGGCGGGCGATGAGGTTCGGAGTGAGATTTGGAGACCGGCGAGGGGAGCCTGCGAAACGGGACGGGCAGGCGGACGCAGGCGCGGGCGAGAGGGAGGATTTGGCGCTGGAGCAGGTGCTGAAGGACTTCCGCATGAGCGTTAGCGCCTGGAGCGAGGCCGCGTATAGCCGGCCGCGAGCGGCGGCGCAGGTTGTGCGGCGCCGGAGTTGGCGGCTGGCGGCTGGTTGGGCGCTGGGGCTGGCGCTGGCTGCGGGCGGTGTCTCCGGAGCGGTCTTCGAGCGGCATCAGCGGCAGCAGATGGCGCGGGCGGCCGCGCGGCAGAGGCTGGTTCAGGAGCGGCAGAGGCTGGTCCGCGAGCAGCAGGCACGGGAAGAAGAAGAGGATTTGCTGGCCAAGGTGGACAGCGACGTATCGCGTGAAGTTCCAAGCGCCATGGAGCCTTTGGCTCAACTGATGGCCGAAGACGAGCGGAAATAGGCAAGCTGGGGAGAGGACGGAAAGACAAAGACACTGGGAGACCTTGAGAGGAATTGAGGGGGAGGAGCAGACGATGAAGGGCAGCGTGGCAGTGCGGTTGGGTTTGGCGATTGCGAGCGTATTGATGGCGGGATCGGCGCTGGCGCAAGCGCCGATGGGTGGTGGAGCAGGCATGGGCGGCGGGAGCGGCATGGGAATGGGTGAGCATCGGCCTCCAATGGAGCGGGCGTTCGGCGAGCGGGGCGACCAGGGACGCTGGTGGAACAATCCGCACATGGTGGCGGAGTTGAAGCTGACCGACGAGCAGCGGAAGTCGATGGACGATATTCTGCTGGCGCACCGGGAGAGGCTGATCGACCTGCGGGCCAGCTTGCAAAAGGCGGAACTGGAGCTGGAGCCGCTGATCAAGAACGACCAGCCCAACGAGGGCAGGATTCTGGCCCAGATCGACAAGGTGGCACAGGCGCGGGCAGAACTGGAAAAGGCGAATGCGCGCTTCCTGCTGGCGATTCGCGGCAAGCTGACGCCGGAGCAGTGGACGCAGGTGCAGGCCCTCCGCGACCGGCGCGGGCAGCAAGGCCGCGGCTGGGGACGGGATGGCCAGGGCCAGGGCGGTCCGGGACGCGAAGGCTGGAAGCCGGGCGGGCAGGGACCGGGCGGGCAGTACCGTCATATGCAGATCGTTCCTCCGCCTCCGCCACCGCCTCCACCGCTCGCGGGACCGCAGAGCAAGGTAGACGACGGCGCGGGAACGGATGAGTTTGGCGCGGGAGCCGGGCAGTAAGAGGAGATTGAACGCAGGCTTACAGGCAGAGAGCAACTGCGGTTGTTGTCAACACCGGTGGCGGCAAGGGGCGATCCTCTTGCCGCCGATTTTCTTTGCAGAGATCAGGGATCAGAGATCAGGCGCGTTGGCGGCGCGACTCTCAGGTCTCAAAGCTGCGGCGGACGAGACCTGGCGCGCCCTGCACCCTCGGGATAGAGCGCTCAGGCGCAACGATCTTGCGCGTCGACGTAGGCGCGAAGGACCGCATTCATGCGAGTCAGATGGCCCTTGCCGCGCGACTTGAACCACTCGACCGCGTCGCTGTCGAGACGCAGATGCACGGAGATCTTTCCGGACGGAAAGACCACGCCCGCGGACTTCCAGAACCCCTCGCCGAGGGATTCCGCAGGTGGCGCACCCTCGGTTTTTCAGATTGTTAGCCATCCCTCAAATGTGGGTGGGTTCCACAAAGACCGGTAGCCCAGGTCTGGCCGCCCCAAATTGTGCCGGGTGCCCCAGGTCTCGATTTGTCAAGTTCCACGACGTGGTTTACAGAATGTCTCCAGAGATCCTTTACACATTCAAGGAATGTTGTTGTTCTTCGGGGCTAAGGCGCTCGACGTTCGTCGAGCGCCTTAGCCCCGGATCAAGCTCACAGACCAGGGTGGCGCAGTAGTAAACCAGATACCGCTCCTCCACCGGCTGGATATGCACCCGCTACCCGGCCAAAGTCTTGCCAATCCGTCAGCGGCGGCCAGCCCTGTGGGTAGTCGAAGGGGCCGCTCCTTGCCGATAATTCCCCTCCGTCGGCGCACAATGTGAAGATAGATGCGAATGGCGTTCGGCGCGTTCGCCGCTTCGGCGGCGAACGCCTCAGCCGCATTCGCGGTACAACCGATTCCAGAGCGGCAGGGAGGAGAACATGAGGAAGATCGGGACCACACAAACCTAAGCTGGGTTCAGCCCGTCCCGCATGCTCGGCTGTCTCTACTTCGCATCCCCACCCGGCGCGTAGTAGCCTTCCCGCGTCACCACCGCAAAGTCGTCCTTGTTGGCCTTGAGCGCGATCTTGTGAAAGCCGCCTTCGTTGTCCACCACGTCCGGCGTATAGGTCAGCAAGTACTGTCCGCGCAGCTCCTCGGCGATCTGGCCGTAGATTTCGTCCAGGTTGTCCTTCTTCTTGGCCTCGAAGTAGCGGCCTCCGGTGCGCGTGGCAATCTTCTCCATGATCTTCTTGCCGTCAACTCCCGTCTCGCTCGGCCGCTCACCGCCGCGCCGTCCGCCGCCGCCGGGATAACCGCCCCCTCCACCTGGATAGCCACCACCGCCGCCGGGATAGCCGCCGCCGCCCATGCCACCGTGCCGCCCGCCGCCGCCAGGATAGCCGGTGCCAGCGGGCCGCTCCTGTTCACCCTTGAAGTAGATGGTGTAAACGGCCACATTGGCCCGGTCCGCCGCATCCACCGCGTCGTTCAGCGTCTCCTTGCTGCCCCGGTCAACGCCGTCGGAAAAGACGACCAGCGCCTTGCGCCCGTCCTTGGGCTTCATCAGCTCGTCTGAGGCAAGATAGATCGCATCGTAAAGCTGCGTGCCGCCGTGCCTGACGCGCGCTTCTCCGCTGCCGCGGTCGTCCCCGGTGGTCTCCGGCCCCTGCGTGTCGTTCTGCGCGGCCCGCGTCGGCCCCATCTCGTCCAGCTCGTGGCGCAGCTTGTCGCGCGAGTTGGTAAAGTCCTCCAGCAACTCCACCTCGCGGTCGAAGTGAATCAGGAACGCCTCATCCTTTTTCGCGTCCGCGGCCTTCGGGTCGGCGGGCAGCATCAGGTCGACAAACTTGCCTGCTGCCTTGCGCTCCTCCTCCATGGCTGCGGAGACGCTGCGGCTGGTATCCACCAGCAGGCCCAGCCGGAAGGGCAGGTTCGACTCGCGCGTAAAGCTCTTGATGGTCTGCGGACGGCCATCCTCGGTCAGCGTGAAGTCGCCGATCTTGAGGCTGGTCACCAGCGCGCCCTTCTTGTCGCGCACCGTCACCGGCAGCACCACCTCCCGCGCCTGAATCTTCAATGTCGCAACAGGCTGATTGCCGGCGGGCTGCTGGGTTGCGGGCTGCTGGGCAGCGCTCGTCAAGGGCAGGCAGGCCACCGCCAGCATCGGCGCGGCAAGGCAAAAGACAGATCGGCTTCGCATGGTCTTCACGTTGTACCCGCTTTCATTCCATTAGACGAACCAAACCCCGGACCGTTGACCGGGCCGTTGCCAGCTTAACAGCGGCGGCAGATTCCAGCCGCGCTGAATCGTCGTTCTGCTCAGCAGGGCGCGACCTCAGTGGCCATGAGCCATCCCCCTCGCCGCCAGTTCATGGCACAAAGACTACGCTGGCGAGGCAATAAGAATCAAAAGTCGGGACTTTTTGGAAAGAAAAGAAAGGGAATTGCCGGGGCTGCCCGGAATTAGACCCGCGTAAAGCGGCGCGGGGCTGGCTCGACGCAGCCGCGCCAAACCCCGCCCCGGCTCCTGATCTCCGATCTCTGATCCCTGTTACCTGACCCCTGATCTCTGACCCCTGCCTTCTCAGTGAATCCGAATGTCGCCCGAGCCAGTTTCAATTCGCACCGTGGGTCCGCCGCCGTTCAGTTTGCCGGTGATGTGATGGTGATCGGACGAGCCCTGCGTCATCATCTCGCGGTCGGTGTGAACGCTTCCCGATCCGGTCTCGGCGTCCAGCGTGAGCGGGGCGTCGCCGGCCCAGAACTCCACGTTGCCGGAGCCTGTCTCCAGGTGCCATGTGTTGGCCGGCGTCCCGCCCACTTTGATGTTGCCCGACCCGGTGCTGGCGCGCAGGCCGCCGCGCAGGCTGCGCAGTTCGATGCTGCCCGATCCGGTCTCGGCCTTCACGTCGCCCTGGCCCGCCTGCTCGGCATAGATGTTGCCCGAACCGGTGCCCACCGTGAAACCTCCGTTCAGCCCCGTGGCATGAATGTTTCCCGAACCGGTGCTGATCTTCGCGTTCTCACCGACGCCGTCGTCGGTGATGTCGCCCGACCCCGAGCCGGCGTCCAGGTAAGCGTTGGCCGGGGCCTCGATCTCATAGTCGATGCTGATGTTGTGCAGGTTCTCGTGGCGCGCCCCAATGCGGATGATATTGCCCGTCTGCTCGATCGGCGGATTGGCCGCGATCTCCTTCACCCGCTCCTCGCTCCCGCCCCAGCTCGACTTCACCCGGCCGAAGATGTGCACCTGGCTGCCGGAGCCGTGGGTCAGGTGGATATTGCCCGAACCGGTCGCCACCGAAAGCTCCACTCTGCCGTTGACCGTCAGGTTGCGCTCGAAGGTGGCCTCGGAACCCAACGCCGGCATCGCCGCCAGCGCCAACGCTGCTGCTGCTACTGCAAACACATGCTTCATCGTGTTCCTTTCTTAACAGAGATCAGGTGTCAGAGATCAGGGGTTGTAAATCAGTAAACAGCGGTCATCGCTTTGCCGACTCGCTAACTCACCCGCCGTCTGATCTCTGACCCCTGTTCCCTGTTCCCCAGTCCCTAGTCCCTGGTCCCTGGTCCCTGGTCCCCAGTCCCTGCTCTTCTCACTGCTCCGTAACCACCTGGTCGCCTTCCTTCAGTCCGCTCACGACTTCGGTCACCGAGCCATTCGATAGCCCCACCTTCACCGCAACCTTGCGCTTGCCTTCCTTCTGGCTCTTGTCCGGAACCTCCACCGACGCATTCTTCTGGCCGTCGTAGTTGACCGCGCTCTCCGGCACCGTCAGCACGCCCTTGTGCTCGTCCAGCAGAATCTCCGCGTTGGCCGTCATGTTGGCCTTCAACTCCCCGCCTGGATTGTCGATCGAGACGCGCACTTCAAATGTAGTTACATTGTCCTTTTCCACCCCCAGCGGCGCTATCTTGGTCACCTTGCCGTTGAAGACCCGGTCGCGAAAGCTCTCCACCTTGATGCGCGCCGGCTGGCCCATGTACACGTGGGCTATATCCGCCTCGTCCACCTTGCCCTGCACGTAAACCTCGTTGATGTCTCCCTCGGTCATCACCAGCGTGGCCGTCGAGCCCAGCACCAGGATTGAACTGACCGCGTCGCCGATCTCCACGTCCCGCGATAGGATCACCCCATCCATCGGCGCCACAATCGTGGTGTATCCCAACTGCTCTTCAAGCTGCTTCAGGCCGGCCTGCGCCTGCTGCACCTGCGCCCGCGCCTGCTTCAGCCGCGCCGTGTCCACCCCGATCTGCGCATGCGACGAATCCCTTCTGGTAAGCGCCGCCAGGTAGTCCTTGTTGGCGTCGTCCAGCGCCTGCCGGCTCACGATGCCCTGCTTCTGCATCTCCAGGTTGCGGTCCAGCGTGGCCTTGTACATGGGCAGGTCCGGCGCGTTGGCGTTCACCTTGTCCTGCTCGATATTGGCCTCGTAGGTGGTTACGTTGGCCTCGGCCGCCGCCAGTTGCGCCCGCTGCGCCTCCACCTCAGCCGCAATCTCCACCTGGTCCAGTTGCGCCAGCTCCTGCCCCTTGTGAACCTGGTTATTGATGTCCACGTAGAGCTTCTCCACAATCCCCGAAGCCTTGCTCTTCACCTCGACCTTGGTGATCGGCTGAATCTTCCCCGTGGCCACCACCGACCGCGCCACATCGCCGCGCGTCACCTTGGCCAGCTTGTTGGGGTCGATCGTTGCTCCCTTGGCCAGCCGCACCAGCCCAAACCCCAGCACAGCCAGAATCACGAACGCTCCGATGCCCAGCCATATCCAGAATTTCTTGCTTTTGCGCGAAGCAGCCACTCAATATCCTCCCCGGCGCGAAGAAAGCCGCGGCTCTCCCATGCGTAATCGAATCACCCAAAGTAGACCTATGGTCTCAGACGGCGTCCACCCTCCGGCGTTACCCGCAACCGCGTGCCGGAGCCGCTGGGTTGCTTCCCCTTCATACGCAACCCGCCGCCCCTTGGTTCCAAAGCCCCTAGTCCCTACTCCCTAGTCCCTACTCCCTAGTCCCTACTCCCTAGT
>JBEKPA010000148.1:0-8751 GCA_049521195.1 Occallatibacter sp. | reverse complement strand
GCCTTCTCTCCATCGGAAGCCTCCGAGACAACCTCCATATCGGCCTGGGTATTAACCAGCATTCTCAGTCCGGCGCGGAGAATCGCATGATCGTCCGCGATCATGACTCTGATCTTGTGCGTTCGCACCGGCATCTCAAGTGCTCCTCGGCCCCTGCAAGGGCTGCAAGCCCTGGCTGGCAAGTGGGATTTGCACCAGGATTTTGGTTCCCTTGCGCTGGCGAGTGAAACCGATCGTTCCTCCCAGCATTGCCGCTCTCTCTCGCATACTCTGAATCCCCAGGCGGTGCGAGGAGACAGCCACGGCCTTGGCGTCAAAGCCGCATCCGTCATCGACTACTGCAACCTCCAGATCTGTGGCCAAGCGGGTAAATCGAATGTTGACCGTCTTGGCTCCCGAGTGTCTGGCTACATTGGTCAGGGCTTCCTGGAGAATACGATACAGGGCGATTTGAATCTCTGATGGCAGGTTCCTGGAATCATTTTCATCGAGTGTGAGATCCACAGCGATGTTGTGGGTCTTTGTGTACTCGGCGGCGTACCGGCTCAGTGCAACGCCCAGGCCATGGTCGTCCAGCACCGTTGGATGAAGCCCGCGGGCGAGCCGGCCGACCTCGTCGATGGCCTGCGCGGCGATCTCCCGCAGCCGCTGTCCCTGTGACTTAACATCCGCGAGTTTCCGGGCGTCTTCCAGGGTTCGCAGACCAACCAAGAGGGCAGTCAGCATCTGGCCGGCCTCATCGTGCAGTCCGCGGGCAATCCGGCGCCGTTCCTCCTCCTGCGCCGAAAGCGTGCGTTCCAGGAGGAGCCTGTGCAGCTCTTGGGCTTGCCTGATCTCCTCGGCCTGCTTGCGTTTTTGCTCGCTCAGATCGGTTATCACCATGCCCAGGGCCTGGCCCTTGAATCCGCGAAGCCGGTTAAGCGACAGATAGACCGGAAGCAGAGTTCCGTCTGCGCAACGCAGGTTGAATTCGCCCTTTGCAACTGCCTTCCGAGCATCCGCAAGCAGAGTTTGGAATCTGTCCCGCTCCGTTTCCGCAAGCAGCGACTGCACCGCAATTCCGATCATCTTCCCCGGCGGCCTGAGGATCATTTCCGCAAATCTGCGATTGCAGTAGAGCACAGCACCATCGCGCGCCAGAGTCGCCGCACCTTCGCTCATGGCCTCCACCAGCATGCGATAAGCGGGTTCGCCGCCTTGCAGTGAAACCATCTGCGCTCCGCGGCGGCCGCGCACCATCAATGCATCTACTTCGCCGGACAGTATTGCACGAAGAGTCTCCTCCGCGGCATCCGATTGGGCGCGAAGAATTGTTTGCCGATCCGGAGATGTGGATGGAGGCAATTTGCGGAGAGAAGGTTTGGGGCTTCCGCGAGTTTTTTGCGTCGCGCCGGCTTTGCCTGGCGACTCTCTTTGGAGTACCCTGCCATCGGAATGCGCTCGCTTGTTGGCCATCTGATATTTGCGCCCTTACTTCAGCGTACCGGCTGAAGATCCAACCCCACAATGACACTCTCTGTCTTTGAGAGGTTCCCAATGATCTTTTTAACCGGCGGCGGGAGCCTTCTCACCAGAGTCGGAATGGCGATGATCTGATCGCCCTTGGCCAGTTGCGGCTTTTCAAGCAAGTCGACGACTTCGATGCGGTACTTGCCCTTCAGCTTGTCCTCACAAATCTTCTTGAGGTTGGCGATCGCGGCAACCGAATTAGGGGTTTGGCCCGCGATGTAGAGCCGCAACCGGTAAAAGTCGCTCTCACCGGTCTTGGCAGGCCCCTTTCTTGCCGGGCTCTTCTTTGCAACACTCTTCTTTGCTGATCCGGTCTTCATGTCAGTGCTCGGTTTCCAGTCCAGATGGACTAAGCTTGTTACTCGACCGCGGCGACTGCGCCTATGCCCTCGGCGGTCGTGGCCTGCATACGATCCTTCAGCACTATGCCCAATTCCAGGCCTCGCTCACTCACAATCAGCTCACGAACCTCCCGCGAATGAGCCATACCGCGCGACTTCAAGACGTAAAGCTCTCGTCTCGGCCGCCCATTGGGTTTGCTGTCCCGCAACACAATCCAGGTGTCCATGAGAGAGGAAACGGCCGCTGCCGTTCTCTCTTGGGGATCTCCTGCAAATGTCAGATTTGTAAACATCGATGTAATCTGTGCCATCTTCAGGAAATCGACCAGGCGCACTAGCATTGACTTAATGTCATAACTGCCTGAGATCGAAACCAGGTTCGTGATTGGGTCGATGACCACGACGCTCGGTCGAAGCTGGGATATCAGTCTGTGAATGACGGCCAGGTGACCTTCCAAGCCGGTGCTGGTTGGCCGCATCGCGTTGAAGTGCAGCAGGCGCTTTCTTACCCATGGCTCCAGGTTGAGGCCAACCGAGCGCATGTTGCGGAGAATCTGGCTGGGAGACTCTTCAAAAGTGAAATAAAGGCAGAGTTCGCCACGGGCGCACGCGGCGCTGGCAAAGTTCGCCGCCAAACTTGATTTCCCGGTTCCCGCCGTGCCGGTCACCAGCACACTGCTTCCTCGGAAGAATCCTTTGCCCTCCATCATCTCGTCCAGAGTGGCGATCCCCGCAGAAACGCGGTCCGTGAGAGCTTTGTGAGTAAGTACGAGAGAGGTGATGGGCACCACCGAGATGCCGTCTTCATCGATCAGGAACGGGTATTCATCGGTGCCGTGCGAAGTGCCCCGGTACTTGATGATTCGCAGCCGCCGGGTGGAAATCTGCTCCGTAACCCGATGGTCAAGTGAGATCACGCAGTCGGCGACGTATTCCTCCAGCCCGTGACGAGTTAAGGTGTTGGCTCCAGCTTCCCCGGTAACAATCGCGGTAAGCTTCTGGTCTTCCAGCCAGCGGAACAGCCTGCTCAGTTCAGAGCGCAGTATTGCCGAGTCGGCAATTCCGGAAAAAAGCGCCTCGACGCTGTCCAGAACAACGCGCTTCGCTTTGATCGTTTTGACGGCGTGGCCCAAACGAATGAACAGGCCTTCAAGGTTATATTCTCCAGTCTCGGCAATTTGGCTTCGATCAATCGAAACGTAATCCACCGACAACTTCTTGCGTTTGATAAGATCGCGCAAATCAAAGCCCAGCGATGCGACATTGGCCGTCAGCTTCTCTTCGGTTTCCTCGAAGTTCATGCATACGCCAGGCTCGCCGTATTGAACCGCGCCATGCACCAGAAACTCCATCGCAAGTAAGCTCTTACCACATCCCGCGCGGCCACACACCAGCGTGACACGGCCTTTCGGCAGGCCTCCGCCTGTGATTTCATCCAGCCCCTGGATTCCTGTCGGAACCTTGGCGAGCAAAGTGCGAGCGACTTTGGGCTTTGGCTTGGCGCGAGGCATAGCAGCGCTCCTTCGATTCAGTTCGGTTTGGCCCGGGTTCAAACTTTCGCAGTATTCTAGCATTACGGCTCCTCCTGTGCCAATCCGCATGCCGCCGCGTAGGTTCCCCGCTCACAAGCTGCAGGCGTCTTAACAGCGGGGGGAAAAGAACTCGCGAACGGCACACTGCTGCTTGTCGCTGTCTGGGAGCCTTGCCGATGGGATGGGGGCGCGGAAGCTAGGTCCCTGACCGCTTGTTGTTGCACAAATTTGGGCTCCACCCTTGGCGCGCCTCTGTTTTTGCGCCTAGGGTGGGATACCTCAGCACTCAATCGCCACCTACGAAATCACGCGGTCAGAGACCTAGTCGTTGAGAACGACGTTGAGGAGTGAACTATGGATTTCGAACCCGCTCCCGGTATGGGCAAGGAAGCCTGATTTTCTGAACCTATTCATGTTAACCCGGATGCGCATCCGGGCTGTGCCTGCCATAGCGGCGAGGGTTGCTTGACTGACCTTTGGGATCACAGTATCGGGCGAGCCCATTTCGCCAAAATGAGCAAGCAGAAGGAGAACCCGAGCTAGTCTCCTTTCGCTGGAATCGAAGAGAAGGTCAACTAGCCCCTCATTGTATCGGATGTTCCGGGCCAGCAGATGCGCTACAAACAGATTCGAGAGCGCCCGTCCCCTGTGCAGCGCAAGCATCATGGCTTCCTTGTCGATTTGCAGAAGCTTGCAATCCGTCATTGCAGTTGCTGAGTCCATGCGTAACGGCTGTCCAGCCAAGCCCCCGTCTCCGAAAAACTCTCCCTTGCTCAATATGCCCAGTGTTGCTTCCTTGCCAAACCTGGAAACAACGGTATGACTAATTCTCCCTTCCAGAATGTAGAAGACCGCATCGGTTGAGTCTCCCTGCGCGAAGATCGGTTGTTTCCTGAGAAAGGTCACGACCTTTCTGCCCTCGCCGGCAGTGGCAAGGAACTCCCCAGGGTCGAGTTCGCAATTGTTCTTGGCCAATGCGGCCGGCGCCATCGAGGATTTCTCCCGGCGTTGGATTATGCCCTGTATTCGTTTGCCAGAACGGCGAGCGCGAAGGTTGTTCAACTTTGCTCGCAATTGCAGGAAAGGGAATCTCATTCCCGGTTGGCCGGCAATGCTGGCGGAAACTCTGCTGAACGAAAACCCCAAGTCTCAGAATCTCTCAAGCGCAAAAGCAATTCTAGAAACTCATCAACCCTTGAGCAATTTTGCTCAGACCCTCAATTCGCAGCTTGATATTTTGGCAACGTCGATTGGTGTCGGCGTTGCCCGCCGGTCCGACAAGACGATGGGCTTTGGACACTGAGTAACCTCAGTTGGACGAAAGGGTGCAAATGCGCAAATTCGGAGTTGGCATCACTTGTTTCCCGGCGGCTCTAATGATCGCTCTCATAGCCGGATGCGGCGAGGAAGTGGTAACCGTACCGACCGTGGTGTCCACAATCCCCGCCAATGGCGCTACGAATGTCGCCGTCAACACGACGATCAGCGCGACCTTCAGCATGGCGATGAGTCCAGGCACGATCAATTCAACGTCCTTTACGGTGACGGGGCCGGGCGGAACAGCCGTGGCCGGAGCCGTCGCCTACACAGGCTTCGTTGCGACGTTCACGCCGGCTGCCCCTCTGGCTTACAGCTCCATCTATACAGCCACAATCACCAAGGGGGCGACGAACCTGGGTGGCACCGCTCTGCTTGGCAACTATGTGTGGACGTTCACGACGATTACCCCGCCGCCCGCGGTGACAGCGGTGGTCCCTGCGAATGGAGCCATAAGTGTGCCCATCGGTCAGGTTCTCAGCGCCACCTTCAGCGAGGGGATGAACCCTGCCACGATCGGCGCGACAACTTTCACGCTGGCAGGGCCGGGCGGAGCCGTGACCGGAGCCGTCGCATACAGTGGCGTAACTGCGACGTTTACGCCCACTGCGAATCTCGCCTTCAGCACGGTTTACACTGCCACCATCACAACCGGGGCAACGAGCGTTGCGGGAACTCCGCTGCCCGCCAACTACGTGTGGACCTTCACGACGATAACCCCGCCGCCGGCGGTGACGGCAGTGGTCCCTGCGAATGGCGCCACGGGTGTGCCCGTCAACCAGGTGCTCAGCGCGACCTTCAACGAAGCTATGACCTGTGCGACTCTCACATCGACTACCTTTACAGTCACAGGGCCCGGTGCAACGGCAGTCCCGGGGACAGTCGGCTGCGAAGGCGCTCTCGCGACCTTCACGCCATCTAATCTCCTTGCGGTCAACACCCTCTATACAGCCACGATCACCACTGGGGCGAAGAGTCTGGCGGGCACTCCGCTGGGCGCCAATTACGTATGGACCTTCTTGACGCTTCCGGCGCCTACACCGCCGACGGTCATCTCCACCGTGCCCGTCAATGGGGCTACGGGTGTGCCCATCAACCAGGCGCTTAGCGCCACTTTCAGTGTGGCAATGACCCCGGCCACGATCGACGCGGCAACCTTCACATTGAGCGGGCCCGGCGGAGTTGCCGTAACGGGAGCGGTCACCTATGTCGCCTCCGGCTCAGTAGCGACGTTTACACCGAATGCCAACCTGGCATCGAGCACCCTTTACACGGCCACGATCACCACCGGGGCTGAGAATCTGGAAGGCACCGCGCTGGCCGGCAACTACGTCTGGACCTTCACTACCGCCGCAACCCCAATTCTTGTACCGCCGACGGTCATTTCGACGATCCCTGCCAACCTAGCAACGGCTGTGCCTCTGAATCAGATTGTCAGCGCCACGTTCAGCACGGCGATGAATCCCGCCACCATCAGCTCGGCAACCTTTACGCTGACAGGACCAGGCGCCACTGCTGTACCCGGCTTGGTTGCGTACGCAGCGGTTGGAGACACGCTGACGTTCATACCGACAGCGAATCTGGCGCCCAGCACCCTGTTTACAGCCACAATCACCACCGGGGCTCACGACCTGGCGGGCACCGCATTGGCCAGCAATTACGTGTGGACCTTTACAACCGGCACCGCTGTAGTGGTAACTCCGCCGGAGCTGGTTTCGACGGTTCCCGCAAACCTGGCCACCGCCGTACCCCTCAATCAGGCCGTCAGCGCGACCTTCAGCGAAGCGATGAATCCGCTCACCATCACCACGGGAACATTCCAACTTACGGGACCGGGCGATACCGCGATAGCTGGAACGGTCTCCTACGACGCGATCAACTTCATTGCCACCTTCACGCCCACGGCCGCGCTGACCGCTAGCACCACCTATACCGCAACGGTAACCAATGGAGCGACGAATCTGGCAGGGACTCCGCTGGGGACCACCGGCGCGCCGAATCCCTGGACGTTCACGACCGGCACGGCAGTGGTTCCACCACCGATTGTCCTTGGACCAATCATATCGCTGTTCGGC
Organism: Occallatibacter sp.; assembly: GCA_049521195.1. Classification (GTDB taxonomy): domain Bacteria; phylum Acidobacteriota; class Terriglobia; order Terriglobales; family Acidobacteriaceae; genus Telmatobacter. The sequence goes on along the minus strand of JBEKPA010000148.1, from coordinate 1,977 downwards.
GGCTTCGGCGGTCCCGCCGGGATGACCAACCAAGGGATCGAAACGGTGGTGAATGGAGATATCGGGACCACGGGCGCCTCTACCACGATGACCGGATTCCACGATACCAGCCTTCCAATTGTTGGCGCCGTGTGGCCATGCACGTATACGGAAACGACGCTCAACATAGGGCAGGTGAATGGAACGATCGACACCGCTCCGCCACCTCCTACCGTTGAATGCGCCACTGAAGGGACCGGACCCGCTACCCAGCCCGGTACGACGTTCTACATCGCGACCCAAGCCTTGTTGCAAGCTACAACCGCTTACACCACGCTTCAAGGCCTCCCCTCAACCGGCGTTCTGGCAGGCGGGTTGGCCGGTACGACCATTTACCCCGGCGTCTACAAAAACTCAAGCACAGTGGGAATAACGGGGGGGAATCTTACTCTCGACGCGCAGGGCAATCCCAATGCCTACTGGGTCTTCCAGATCGGATCGTCTCTCACCGTAGGCGAAGCGGGACAACCGAGCAGTATCATCCTGGCCAACGGCGCCAAGGCCAGCAACATCTTCTGGGCGGTCGGAAGCGGCGCGACCATCAACGGGGCGGGAGGCGGAACGTTCGAGGGAACCGTCATCGCTCAAGCGGGAATCTCGGTTTCAACTGCCGGGGTTTCCGCGATAACGACGATCAACGGCAGATTGATTGCTTTGACTGCGTCAACCACACTTGTGAACACCGTTATCAACGTCCCTGCTCCATAGGGCCCCGGCCGAGACCGCCCCTGGAGGCGGTTTCAGCCGGATTCGTGCAATCCAGGGTTCGGTATGTTCTGTTCGCGTTCAGTTAACCCGCCGCTGTGGTGTTTTGAAATCGCGACGCGCAGTGCAGGAGACGACAATGAAATTGAGTGAAAAGATGATGGCAGCCGCGGCATTTGCCGCACTATTGATGCCTGCGTTCAACCTCCGCGCAGAGGCGGCGGCAAAGCCCGCGGCAGCCGCCGATCCGGCTGCCGCGCTGCCGTCTGCTCCGATGCCGGCGGACTCCGCGCCGACTGCGATGCCCTATTCGAGAGGCCTGGACAGTTACACCCCCAGGACCGAAGTGTTCATGGGTTACTCCTATCTGCGAGCTGTGCCGACGCTGGCTGCCGGGAACCGCCTTGTGTGGCTCAATGGCGGCAGCACGTCCATCGCTTTCAACTTCAATCGTTACTTCGGACTCGTTGGCGACTTTGGCGGCTTCAACGAAACGCGGCTCCTGCTCGAAGGCGGAAATCCACCCAGCGCGCAGGGCCCATACCAGGCGGTCGATGCCGGGACTGTGTTCACCTATCTTGCTGGTCCGCGCCTTTCCTATCGGAAGAACGACAGGATCACTCCCTTTGCCCAAGTTCTGTTTGGGGGCATACGAGCAAGCGAGGAGACACTCTGCCCGAGTTGCGCGCCCAGCCTCCCCGTTGAAAACAGTTTTGCCATGACCGCAGGAGGCGGCCTGGACATCAACGTGCGCCGTCATCTTGCCATTCGCATTCTTCAAGCGGAATATCTGATGACCAGGTTCGACAATCTCACCACAGGAACGTCCGCGACGCAAAATGACATGCGCCTTTCTTCCGGAATCGTCTTCCGCTACGGCGGAAATCCTGCCCCGCCACCGCAAGTGACATTGTCGTGCTCCGCCAGCCCGGCTTCGGTATTTCCCGGTGACCCGGTCACGGTGACCGCGATAGCCGGAAACCTTGATCCCAGGCTGAACGTGATTTACACCTTGACTGGTCCCGGCGTAACGGCGAACGGCGCCACTGCCACGGTGGCCACCGCAATGCTTGCGCCCGGCTCGTATACAGTCAACTGCGGTGTGAAGGAAGGCAAACCCGGCAAGGAAGGCCTGAGGCCGTGGGAATCTGCCGCCGCAACGGCCAGCTTCACGGTGAAGGCCTTTGAGCCGCCGACGATAAGTTGCACAGCCAGCCCCAGCATCATCAACCC
>JBEKPA010000147.1:0-8757 GCA_049521195.1 Occallatibacter sp. | reverse complement strand
AGCGCCATAGCCATCCGGCTTACGGATGAGTCTGGCCGCCGGCGGCGATCTCCAGCCCATGCTTGAGGAGGGCGATGATGGCCTCCAGGCTCTCTTCGGCTCCGCGCCGGCTGCCGGGCAGGTTGACGATGAGCGTGCTCCCTCTCAGCCCGGCCACTCCCCGTGAAAGCCAAGCCAAGGGATTGCGCCCCGCGCCATGAGCGCGCATCGCCTCGGCCAGTCCGGGGGCTTCGCGATCGATCACCCGGCGCGTGGCCTCCGGCGTGCGGTCGCGGGGGCCGAGTCCAGTGCCGCCCACGGTAAGCACCAGGGCCGCGCCCTGCCCGCTCAACCGCTCCAGCGCAGCAGCGATCGTATCTTCGTCGTCCGGCGCCAGCCCGGTCAGGATTTCGGCCCCCTCCCAGTGCTGCCCCAGCAGCGCCACTACGGCCGGACCCGCCGTGTCCTCAAGCAAGCCCTGCGAGCACCGGTCGGAGACAGTAAGAACGGCAAACAGCATGAGGATGATTGTAGAACCCGCCACGCCGGCAGGACACCGATTGCGCGCAGCCGCGTCTCCACTGTCTCGCGCCAGGGACTCGCCACCGGTTGGCCTGCGCTTTGTCCATCGGCTCGCGTCTTTGCTCCGCGCTTCCTTCAGGCCCCGCTTTCTCTTTGCGTGCCGTTCGGTCTTCGTGTCAGCTGATCTCGATTACGTCGCCCGCAGCGGACGCGGCGGCTTCGGCTATGGGCATCAGCTTCTCCGCCACGGCGTAGAACTCCGCCGCTTGCGGGCTCTTGGGACCGGCCAGCGCGACGGGCAGGCCGCGGTCGCCGCCCTCGCGGATGGCGGGAACCAGCTCGATCGCCCCCAGGAAAGGAACGTTGAACTGCCGCGCGGTACGTTCGGCGCCGCCGCGGGAGAAGATGTCGATCTCCTGGTGGCAGTGGGGGCAGGTGAAGTGGCTCATGTTCTCGACGATGCCGAGGACTTCGACGTTGACCTGCGCGAACATTTCGAGGGCTTTGCGGGCATCCTGGAGGCTGACGTCCGAGGGCGTGGAGACCACGACCGCGCCGGTGAGCGGGACGGTCTGGACCAGCGAGAGGGCCACATCGCCGGTGCCCGGGGGCAGATCGACGATGAGGTAGTCGAGTTCGCCCCAGTCCACCTGCTGGAGAAACTGGCGGACGATCTGGTGGAGCATGGGTCCGCGCATAACCATGGGTTTGTCTCCGGGCGAGATGTAGCCGATGGAGATGGTCTTGATGCCATGAGTGACGTTGGGTTCGATGCGGTTGCCCGCGCCGACCTTGGGCTGCTGCGCCGAGCCCATCATCATGGGAACGTTTGGGCCGTAAACGTCGGCGTCCATGAGTCCCACCCGCTGGCCAAGCCGGCTGAGCGCGATGGCCAGGTTGACGGCGACGGTGGTCTTGCCGACACCGCCCTTGCCGGAACCGATGGCGACGATCTTGGAGACGCCGGGAAGGGCGGCGGGGGAAGGCATGGCGGGTGAATGGGCCATAGGAATCTATTGCTCCTTTTTGCGCGGCTGAGGATTGAACCCCAATCCTGTTCAAAGTTGAAACTCTGTTGGTTGTCTCAGTGTTCGATCTTTGCAGCGTCATCCTGAGCGGCGGCGGCCAGCCGCGCCTCTTTGCGGCGGGCAGCCTCGGCCTCGCGGTGCTCGCGGCGGCGCAGGGCATCCTCAAAGCGGCGAAGCTCGTCCGGAGTCTCGGGCACCAGTTCCGGAACCTTCTGGCGGCGGCCCTCCTTGTCGATGGCGACGAAGACCAGGTAGGCGCTGGCGACGTGCGCCACCTCGGCGGTACGGGTGTTCTCCGCCCAGACCTTCACGCCCACCTCCATGGAGGTGGTGAAGGCGCGGTTGACGCTGGACTTGAGCGTGACCAAGTCGCCAAGGCGCACCGGGCGGATGAAATCGATGTGGTCCATGGCGGCGGTGGCGACGTGGGTGCGCGAGTGCCGGTAGGCGGCCATGGCGCCGGTCAGATCGATGAAGTGCATCAGGCGCCCGCCGAGCAGGCTGCCCAGAATGTTGGTGTCGTTGGGGAGAATGATCTCCGTCATCTCCGACTGGGTGCTGGCCACGGTGCGCGTCATCGGGTTGACCGGATTGGAATCCTGGGTGGAACTCATGGTTCGCTTACTCCATTCACCGTTCGCGCGGGCTGGCTGCCGAATTCGGGCGGTCGAGTCAGGTTTGCCGGGCAACGCGGGCTGCCAACTAGAATGGAGCCGGCGGCAGCGGCCGGCGGAGCATGGCTGCTCTTCCAGTTTCGGCAATCGCGGCCAAATACGCAAATCCCTCGCGGCGGGACAGGAACCAGAGGATCCGCTGGAGAAGGGCAAGATGGACAAGATCGCGGGGCTAAGAGAGATTCTGGCGCTCGACTCCAGGAACAGCTTTGCCCGCTACGGCCTGGCGATGGAGTTGGCCAAGGGCGGGGAGACCGCGGCGGCGCTGGCGGAGTTCGACACGCTGCTCACGAACGATCCGGAATACACAGCGGGCTACTTCATGGCCGCGCAGACCCTGGCGTCGGCGGGACGGACGGCGGAGGCGATTGAGAGGCTCAAGGCCGGAATCGCGTGCGCAGCCCGCAGCGGGAACCGCCATGCGCTGAGCGAGATGCAGGCCATGCTGGACGAGCTGGACAGATAGGCTCCGCTGGGTATGCAGCTCCCAAACAGGCGCCTTCGTAAACGAAGCGGTCCGCATTCCGCTATGCAACGTAGTCGCTTCAAATCGAATCTGCATCTATACTGGCACCATGGCCAAATATTCGATCGTTGTGCCCTTTCACAATGAAGAGGAGAACGTTACTGTTCTGTATGCGCGCCTGAAGCAGGTGATGGAACAAGTGGCCGACTCCTTCGAGTTGGTGCTGGTGGACGATGGCTCCAACGACCGCACGTACAAGCTGCTGGAAGAGATTGCCGCCGTGGACAGCCGCGTGCTGGTGGTAAAGCTGCGGCGGAACTTCGGCCAGACCTCGGCACTGGCGGCGGGCTTCGACCACGCCTCGGGCGAGTTCATCCTGGCCATGGACGGCGACCTGCAGCACGACCCCAACGACATCCCCAGCTTCATTGAGAAGCTCGAAGAGGGATACGATGTGGTTTCCGGCTGGCGCAAGGTGAGGATCGACAACCTCCTCACGCGCCGCATACCGTCGAATTGCGCCAACTGGCTGATGGCCCGGCTTTCCGGCGTGGATATTCACGACTTTGGGACTACCTTCAAGGCCTATCGCCGCGAGGTGATCCAGAACATTCCGCTCTACGGCGAGATGCACCGCTTCATTCCCGCGCTGGCCAGTTGGCATGGTGCTTCCATCTGTGAGATTCCCATCAGGAACCAGAACCGCGAGCGGGGCAGGAGCCACTACGGAATCGGGCGTACCCTCCGCGTCTTCTTCGATCTGCTCACCATTCGCTTCCTGCTCAAGTATATGGGCCGGCCGCTGCACTTCTTCGGGGGCCTGGGAGCACTTGGCATGTTGGTGGGCAGCGTCATTTCGATGGTTCTGCTGGGGACGAAGCTGCTGCATCCGCACCAGAGTGTGATGGACCAGCATGGTCCGATGTTCGTGATTGGCGCGGTGCTGATTGTGGCTGGCATCCAGATGCTGGCCATCGGCCTGCTGGGCGAGTTGCAGGTGCGCCATTATCACAGCAGCCAGAATCCCGCGCCGTACGCGGTCGATCGCGTGGTGCGTCTGGAATTGCCGGAAGAGCAGAGTCTGTTGTCGGACAGGGACTGAAGAACAGGGACCAGGGACCAGGGAATAGGGAATAGGAAGACCACGCCTGGGCAATGCCTGAGCGGGGATTGGCGTTTTGCTTGTCGGCACCAGTTCAGGGTTCGCCTTGCGACCTCCGCAGCCACCAACTTGCCGAGTGGTTCCAATATTGATACCATGAGACGTGGCGGAGATTGCCAAGATTCTCGACAGGATGCGCGCCGGCCCGGCGCAGGTCCGCTTTGCGGATTTGTACAAGGTCTGTGTGGCCTATTTCGGTGAGCCGCGCCAGAGCGCTTCGAGTCACGCAGTCTTCAAGACCCCTTGGCCTGGAGATCCGCGTGTGAATATCCAGAATGCCAAGGGCAAGGCAAAGCCCTACCAGGTTCGGCAGGTCTTGCTGGCCCTGGAGAGATTGCGCGAGCAGGACAGAACGGACGGAACAGACGCGATGGAGAAGCCGCAATGAGCCCCAAGAATCTTGACCATTACACGTATCGAGTCACCTGGTCGCCCGAGGACGGCGAGTATCTAGCCCTCTGTGCCGAGTTTCCTTCGCTGAGCTGGCTGGCGACGGCTCCTGAGCCGGCGCTGGCGGGCATTCGCAAAGTGGTGGCGGAAGCTGAAGCCGATATGAGGGCCAACAACGAAGTTCCACCCACCCCTTTGGCTGAAAAGCGTTACAGCGGCGAGTTTCGCGTCCGCATACCGCAGCATGTGCATCGGGCGCTGGCGCTGGAGGCGGCCGAGCAAGGGATCAGTCTGAACCGCCTGGCGAGCGCCAAGCTGACTGGGTAGGACAGGTTGCTTGCACCGCGCGGCCCTCAGGGTTCATCCTGAACCTGAGATGAAAGCCATACAGATTCGCGAGACAGGCGGGCCGGAGGTTCTCAAGCTGGCCGATTTGCCCATTCCCGAGCCGGGACAGGGGCAGGTGTTGATCCGCGTCGAGGCTGTCGGGGTCAACTTCATCGAGGTCTACTTCCGCAAGGGCGTCTACCAGGCCGCGCTGCCGCTTACCCCCGGCAGCGAGGCCGCGGGCACCGTGGAGAAGCTGGGCCCGGGCGTCACCGGGTTTGCCGCGGGCGAGGCCGTGGCTTCGGTGAGCTTGCTGGGCAGCTATGCCGAGTACGCGCTGGTTCCGGCGGCGCAACTGGTAAAGGTTCCCGCCGGGCTGAGCATGGAGCAAGCCGCGGCCGCCATGCTGCAAGGGATGACGGCGCACTACCTCTCTCACTCCACGTTCCCGCTTAAGGCCGGAGAGACGGCGCTGGTTCATGCCGGAGCCGGGGGCGTTGGCCTGCTGCTGACGCAGATGGCGGCGCGGCTGGGCGCGCGGGTCATCGCGACGGTCTCGACGGCTGCCAAGGCGGAACTCTCGCGCGAGGCGGGCGCTTCCGACGTGATTCTCTATACCGAGCAGGACTTCGAGGCGGAGGTCAAGCGGCTGACCGTCGGCAAAGGCGTGGACGTGGTCTACGACTCGGTGGGCAAGACGACCTTCGACGGCAGCCTGAACTGCCTGAGGCCGCGCGGGCTGCTGGCGCTCTTTGGCGCGTCCAGCGGGCCGGTGCCGCCCTTCGACCTGATCCGGCTCAGCGGCAAGGGATCGCTGTTTGTGACTCGGCCCACGCTGTGGCACTACGTTGCCACCAGGGCGGAGCTGGAGTTGCGCTCGGGCGATGTGCTCGGCTGGGCGGCCAGCGGCGAACTCAAGCTGCGCACCGAGCATATCTATCCGCTGGCCGAGGCCGCGCAGGCGCAGACCGACCTCGAAGCCCGCAAGACCACGGGGAAGATTCTGCTGGTGCCGTGAAAGGCAGGGATTAGGGGTTAGGGATTAGGGATTAGGGGTCCGGGATGGGGTTGCATTGAGGTATCCGTCCGGCAGGATTTGCACCCGCGATTCCGCAGTGAGGAATAGAAATGGGAGAACCTTACAAGGAAGAGTTCTTGAAGGGATCGAAAGTACGGGTAGTTTCAAGGACCGAGTTAGAGGCCTTCGCGCGAGACTGGAAATACCATCACAAGATTCGACCTGAACAGGTGGAGTATGCGGGTGCAACAGCAATTGTAAAAGAGGTCAGTTTCTATCATGGAGGCGACCAGTTGTACGTTCTGGAGAATGTGCCGGGGATTTGGCACGAGTCCTGCATAGAAGCCGCAGGTCCGCCACGATCCTGAGAAACCGCAAGCCGCTTTTCTATCGGGAATGAGACATGAGCAAGATACCCATTACCGCAGACGATCATGTCTTCGTGCTCACCGGCGCGGGCATCAGCGCGGAGAGCGGACTGCCTACCTTTCGCGCGTCGGACGGATTGTGGGCCGGGCATTCGATCGAAGACGTGTGCACACCGGAGGCGTTGAAGCGCAACCCGGCGCTGGTGTGGGAGTTCTACTCGGGACGGCGCAGGGACGGCGCCAAGGCCGAGCCGAATCCGGCGCACGTTGCGCTGGCCGAGCTGGAGGCGCGGCTGGGCGACCGCTTCTTTCTCTGCACGCAGAATGTGGACGATCTGCATGAGCGGGCGGGTTCGGCGCGGCTGGTGCACATGCACGGGGAGCTGGCCAAGTCGCGCTGCGCGCGGGAGTGCGGACGGCCTCCGGTCGAGGATCGGGCCATTTATCGCAGCCTGGACGAGGTGGGCCGCTGCGCTTGCGGCGGGCGGCTGCGCCCGCACATCGTCTTCTTCGGCGAGATTCCGCTGGAGATGGATCGGATTCAGGGGGAGATCGCCAAGGCCACGCTGATGGTGGTGGTGGGGACTTCGGGGTCGGTGTATCCGGCGGCCGGCTTTGTGCATTGGGCGCGGCAGGGCGGCGCGCGCACCGTCTACGTGGGACCGGAGCCGCCGCTGAACGCCTCGGCGTTCACGCAGGTGGTGGAGGGCAACGCTGGGGCTGTGCTGCCAGGGTTGTTTGTTTTGTAGCGGAGTTAGCGGGGTTAGCGCGGTTAGCCGTCGGCTATTCCCCAAGTTTGGCTCGCGCCTTGATGAATTCGACGCGCCGGAAACGAAGCCCGGTCCAGTCCTCGTCGATCGCGATGGCGCGCACGGTGTCGAATCCTGACGCCTTCAGCGTGTCCCAGCCTGTGTCGCGATTGAAGTCGCACTTGTATCTCTTTGATGTGCTTTTGGGATAGGCGAACCAGACGATGGCATCGCCCTTGGCTCGGGCGGCGACTTGGGGGACGATGGCATCGACCTCTGCCTGACGAGTGACAAACGCGAGCGAGAAGCGAATCTCTGGTGTGGATTCAAGGGTGCGATGGACGGCGACGCCGGGCAGGCGCGCGAGCTCCTGCTCGAAGCTCGCCGGTGCGTGCAGGACAAGAATCTCCAGCTGACCCTTTAGGTTGAGTTTCTCGAAGAGGGTGGCCATGAATTCTCCTCACTCCGCTTGGCAGCGGAACGGTCGATGCAATTGGTTGCTGGCCGCAGCAGCGCCGCAAGCCGCCCAAGCCAGGGAAACAGAATCGGGAAGACGGGAAGCCCGCTCCGCATCTGGGATTCATGCTACACGAGGATGGGCTGGCGGGACGAATCGGACGACGGACGCGTTAAGAGCGCGGCGGTCGGGTATCATCGGGTTATTCAGCGTTTCGATCCGCGGAATGAGGGGAAAAGCCGGTGTCTGATGTGAATGTGTCTGTATCGCTGCAAGAGATTTCCGGGCAGGCCGCCCGGGAGTCCCGCATTGAGTCTCGCGAGGAGTCTCGAATTCCGCGCCCATTGCGCGTAGCTTTGTTTGGCTTTGGGACGGTGGCCAGCTCGGTGGCGCGGATTCTGGTCGAGTCCAAGCCGCAAGGCCTCGAACTGACTCATGTGTACAGCCGCAGCCTGGCGCGCAGGCGCGTGGATTGGGTTCCGTCGAGCGTGACGTGGACCGATGACGCCGATGCGCTGCTGGCCTCCGGGGATGTGGATGTGGTGGTGGAGTTGGCCGGTGGGCTGGAGCCTGCGGGCGGCTGGGTGCGGCGCGCGCTCGACGCCGGCAAGAGCGTGGTGACCGCCAACAAGAAGTTGATTGCCTATCGCGGCGCGGAGCTGGAACGTCTGGCCGCGGCCAAAGGTGGGCTCCTCAAGTACGGAGCCGCCGTGGCGGGCGGGATTCCGGTGATTCCGGGCCTCGAACAGGGGCTGGCCGGGGACCGGATCGAGCGCATTGAAGGAATTCTGAACGGCACCTGCAACTTCATCCTCAGCAAGATGGAGGCGGGCGCGGAGTACGCGGCGGTGCTGGCCGAGGCGCAGGCCAAGGGTTATGCCGAGGCCGACCCGACCGAAGATGTGGGCGGATTCGACGCGCGCGCCAAGCTGGCCATTCTGATGCGGCTGGCGCTGCGCGTGGAGGTGGACCCGGAAGAGATCGTTCCCCGGCCCATCACCTCGATCACCGCCGTAGACTTCAGTTACGCGCGCGATCTGGGCTGCACCATCCGGCAGGTGGCGCGGGCCGAGCAGGCTCTGGACCAGGTGGCGGCCACCGTGGGACCGATGCTCGTGGACCTGCATTCGCCGCTGGCGTGGTCGCGGGGCACCGAGAACATGGTGATCCTCACCGGCCGCTACGGCGGGGATGTGGTGTTTTCAGGCCACGGAGCCGGCGGGCATCCCACGGCGGTGGCCGTAGTCAGCGACTTGCTGGCGTTGGCGCACGGGTCGCGGCGGGTTGAGCTTCCCGCGGCCCCGGCGCGGGTAAGCGGCGAATTCGAGGTTCCGCATTTCATCCGCTTCCTGGTAGACGACCGGCCGGGAATCGTGGCGGAGATTACCGGAGCGCTTGCCAAGGAGCGCATCAACATCCGCGCCATTGTGCAGAAGGCCGGCTATCCGCACCATGCGCTGCCCTTTGTGGTCACCGTGGAGCCGTGCAAGTCTTCGGTGCTGCAACGGGCGCTGGCCGGCATCAAGACAATGGACTGCCTGCTGGAAGAGCCGCTGGACTTGCAAATGCTGGAGTAGGTGCGGGGTACTGGAGATGACATAGAGCCGGCGCCGGGCC
>JBEKPA010000146.1:0-8805 GCA_049521195.1 Occallatibacter sp. | reverse complement strand
CGGCGCAGGCGCGGGCGCGTCGGGCCTGGTGCAATCCACCCTGGGCACGGGTACCTCGGTCTCCTCGTTCGATCCGAACATCAACGCCCAAGCCTATGTAGATCACACCTCGCAGCTGCTGCCCAACCAGACCCTTTACGGCGTGCCTGCCATCCATCTGAACTCCATCCTGGGCAATGTGACTTATTCGCAGGCGTTTCCCATTGGAGCCAGCCTCCAGGTGGCGTGGGACAACAATCGCCAAACCACCAACAGCCCCAACAACACCCTGAATCCGCAGTTGAATTCCTTCCTCCAGGTTGGCGTTCAGCAGCAACTGCTGGCCGGCCGCGGCCTGGGGCCGAACCTGCGCTTCCTGCACATTGCCCGCACCAACCAGAAGATCTCCGACATCGCCTTCCGCGCCCAGGTCATCGCTACCGTGACTCAGATTTGCAACCTGTATTGGGACTTGGTCAGCGCCTATGATGAGGAGCAGGTAGGCGAGCGCTCGGTGGAGTTTGCCCGCCAGACCTTGGGGACGAGCCGCAAGCAGCTTGAGCTGCAGGCGATTCCAGAGATGGATGTGCTGAAGTCAGAGGGAGAGATGGCCAACCGCGAGCAGGATCTGACCGTCTCCCGCACCGACCTCGAACTGCAAGAGCTCTATATGAAGAACGCCATCACACGCTCGCTTGACGACCCAGTTCTCGAGGAGATGCCGGTGGTGCCCACCGACCACATCGGCAGCCAGATCGCGCCCCTCTCCGAGCCGGTGCAGGATATGATTGCCGATGCGCTCAAGAATCGCACCGAGCTGCAGGAATCGAGCCTGGTTCTGCAGAACAGCGAACTCAGCCGCAAGACCGCGCGCAACGCGCTGCTGCCCTCGCTTTCCGCATACGGTTTCTACGCCGGAACCGGATACGCCGGCACGCCGAATCCGCTGAACGGAGCCGCCGTGAACGTTCCTGCCGGCTACGGCGGGGCGCTGGAGAATGCGTTGAACTACTCTTCGCCCGAGTACCAGGTGGGCTTTCAGTTGAACGTGCCTCTGCGCAACCGCATCGCCAAGGCCGACCAGTATCGCACCGAACTCGAATATCGCCAGTCGCAGGTGTACCTTGAAGAGTTGAAGAAGCGAATTCGCATCGAGGTGCGCAACGCAAGCTACGCGCTCGAACAGGGCGCCAGCCGCGTTGACGCGGCGCGCAAGGCGCGCGACCTGGCCGCGAGAACATTGGATATCATGCAGAAGGAACAGAAGCTGGGCGCGGGATCGAATCAGCAGACCCTGGCCGCCGAGCACGACCTGGCCCTGGCCGAGTCGGCTCTGGTGACCGCTGAGACCGCTTACGAAAAGGCGCGCATCGAGGTACGGCGCGCCACAGGCTCGGTGCTTGAAACCTACGGCATCTCGATCGCCGACGCCAAGGCCGGCGCAGTGGAGGCGAACCATCTCCAGTAAGCAAGTGCCAATCCGGGTGCTGGTTGCCGACGATCAGCCGCACATCCTGGAAGCCGTCGAGCTGCTGCTGGGGCCGCGTGGCATTCGCACGGACTGCGTGCGCTCGCCCCAGTTGCTGCTCGAGGCGCTTGGCGAAGCCGACTACGATGTGGTGCTCATCGATCTCAACTACACGCGCGACACAACCTCCGGCCAGGAGGGCCTCGATCTGCTGGCCCGCATTCAGGAGATCGACTCGCGGCTGCCGGTTATTGTCATGACCGGCTGGGGGAACATCGACCTGGCCGTCGAAAGCATCAAGCGCGGCGCGCGCGACTTCATTCAGAAGCCCTGGGAGAACGAGCGCCTGCTTTCGCTCATCCGCGTCCACGCCGAACTTCGCCAGGCCCTGCGCCGTGCCCGCCAACTGGAAATCGAAAACCGCCTTCTCCGCGCCGAAGGCACCCCGGAGTTTGTGGCCGCCGCGCCTTCCATGCAGCCGGTGCTGGACCTGATAGCGCAGGTCGGCCCCTCCGACGCCAACGTGCTGATCACCGGAGAGCACGGCACCGGCAAGGAGATTGTCGCCAAGCTCCTTCACGCCGCATCGCCCCGCTCGCGCATGACCCTGGTCGCGGTCAATGCCGGCGGCCTGCCTGAAGGCACCTTTGAAAGTGAAATCTTCGGCCACGTCAAAGGCGCCTTTACCGACGCTCGCACCGACCGCATCGGCCGCTTCGAACTGGCCAACGGCGGCACCCTTTTTCTCGACGAGATCGCCAACGTTCCCATTCGCCAGCAGGCCAAGCTGCTGCGCGTTCTTGAAACCGGCGAACTGGAGCGCGTCGGCTCCTCGCAGACCCGGCGCGTGGATGTGCGCGTCATTTCCGCGACCAACGCCGATCTCCAGGATGAGGCCAAAGCGGGCAACTTTCGCGAGGACTTGCTCTTCCGCATCAACACGGTCGAGATTCACCTTCCCGCCTTGCGCGACCGCCGCGAGGACATTCCGCTGCTGGCCCAGCACTTTCTGGGCCGCAATCGCTCGCGCTATCGCAAGCAGATCGCCGGCTTCTCGCCGGCCGCCATGCAGCAAATGATGCAGTATGCTTGGCCCGGCAATGTGCGCGAACTCGAGCACACCGTCGAGCGAGCCGTACTGCTTTGCCGCGGCGAAGAGGTCGAGCCGGTCAATCTGGCTATTGCCTCCGCCAAGTCTTCCGCCCAGTCCTTTGAGAACATGAGCATCGACGAGGTCGAAGCCCTTCTTATTCGCAAGGTGGTGCGCCGCTGCGATGGCAATATCACGCAAGCCGCCGAGTCTCTCGGACTCAGCCGCGCCGCGCTCTATCGCCGCATAGAAAAATATGGCCTCTGAGAAGTTTGCCCGCAGACGCCGCCGCCCGGTGGTCCGCCGGGCGAGATTCTATTGTTTGCTCCTGGCGCTGCCCGCCCTGGTCCTGGCCGCCGTCGTTATCTACCAGCAGTCGATCGCCCCCGCGCCGGCTCTTCTGCTTGCCGGTTGCCTGTTGCTCTATCTCCTGCTGGTGGCCGCTGCATTCATCGACGGCATGATTCGCCCCCTGCAGACGCTCTCAAACGTCGTCGCCTCCCTGCGCGAGGGAGATTATTCCTTCCGCGCCCGCGGAGCCGGCGCCGAGGATGCGCTCGCCGAACTGGCCGCCGAAATCAACGCCCTCGCCGATCTGCTTCAGAAGCAGCGCGTGCGTTCGCTCGAAGCCACCGCGCTGCTGGCCCGCATCCTCGAAGTCTTGACCACGCCGCTGTTCGCCTTCGACCGCGAAGACCTGCTCCAACTGGTCAATAACGCCGGCGTCAAGCTGCTGGGCCTTCCCCACGCCCGCTGCTTCGGCCACAGCGCGCGCGAACTCGGCCTGGAAGAGTTGCTTGCCGCGCCCGACCAGACCATTCACAGCTTCGGAGCCAAATCGACGCGCTGGCTGCTGCGCAAGGCCGCCTTCCGCCAGGACGGCGCGCCTCACACTCTGCTCCTTCTGGCCGATGTAAGCCTTCCCCTGCAAGAAGAGCAACAGATGGCCTGGAAGCGGCTTATCCGGGTTCTCGGCCACGAGCTTTCCAACTCGCTGGCCCCCATTAAATCCATCGCCGGCAGCCTGCTGGCGCGGATGGACCAGATGAACGGCGACGAAGCGGCGTTGCGCGACTTCCGCCGCGGCCTTGGCGTTGTCGAGAGCCGTGCCGATTCACTGCACCGCTTCGTCGAATCCTACCGCCAGCTTGCCCAGTTGCCTCCGCCGCGGCTTCGACCGGTCGCGCTGGGTCCGCTGCTGGAGCGGGTCGCGCTTCTCGAGCGCCGCCTCCCCGTCCAGCTCGATCCGGGTCCGCCCGTTGTCCTTCAGGCCGACCCCGACCAACTGGAGCAAATGTTCATCAACCTGCTGGCCAACGCCGTGGACGCATCGATGGCCAACGAAGGTCAGCCGGTGCGCGTGGGCTGGCGAACCGCCGGCTCCAACCTGTTGGTGGCCATCGAAGACCGGGGCATGGGCATCGCCAACTCTGAGAACCTCTTCGTTCCTTTCTACACAACGAAACCCGCGGGCAGCGGCGTGGGACTGGCCCTGGCCCAGCAGATCGCCCGCGCCCACCGTGGCGAAGTCAGCCTTCTCAACCGCGAAGACGGCCCCGGCGCACGCGCCACGGTCCGCCTGTCTTTGGAACAGCAGTAGTGCAGCCGGAAACAGGCGTGAACGGGATCTCCAATCCTGCCCCTCAACCGGCCGCAACTGTCCGTTTGCGAACGGCTCGTATCGCTTCCGAACAGGCCGGACGCGGGCGGCTTGCGTCTTCAACGCCCTAAGCGATTGAGAATGAACGTCTAACCACGCAGGCGGTTTGGCTGTCAGAATGCACTGTTTGGAGGCAGCGCTCCAGGAGCAGAATGGGAGCAAGCCAGGAGGCTTCTGTGCAAACCGTGCTTCAAGATCTGCGTTACGCGCTGCGCCAGTTGGCCAAGTCGCCGGGCTTTACCATCGCGGCCATACTCACGCTGACCATTGGCATCGGCGCCAACACGGCGGGCTTCAGCAGCATGGATGCGGTGGTGCTCCATCCGCTGGCTGTGCCCCAACTGGACCGCGTGGTGACGGTTGCCGAGCAACAGGACCGCGGCGGTTACGAGCAAGTGGCGCTGGCCAACTACGAGGACTGGGCCGGCGAGAGCCGCTCCTTCGAAGAGCTGGCGGTGCGCACCAGCGAAGACATGAGCCTGACCGGGGCGGGCGATGCCGAGCATGTGCGGGCGGCGCTGACCTCGGCCAACTTCTTCAGCGTTCTGCGTACGCAGGCGTTGTTGGGCCGCGTCTTTGGCGAGAGTGAACGCCAGCCCGGAAGCGATGCCGTCGCGGTGCTGAACTACGGCTTCTGGCAGAGGCGCTTTGGCGGCGATCCGGAGGTGCTGGGCCGGAGGGTCGAACTGGATCAGCGCGTGTACACCGTGATTGGCGTCCTGCCCAAGACGATGCAATATCCCTCCGACGCCGATTTCTATCTGCCCTTTGCGCCCACGCCCCGGCAACTCGCAGACCGCGGCGCGCACGATTACCTGGTGACCGGGCGGCTGCGCGATGGTGTCACGGTCAAGCAGGCCCAGGCGGAGATGCGCATGGTTGCCGAGCGCCTGTCGAAGGCCTACCCGGCAACCAACCTGGGGTTGAGCGTCAAGGTTGAGCCGCTTCTCGACGGCATCAACGGCGATTACACGCCGCTCTACTACCGGCTGGTGATGGGCGCAACTCTCTTTGTGCTGCTGGTGGTGTGCGCCAATGTCTCCAACCTGCAATTTGCGCGCGGCATTGCCCGCCGGCCGGAGATCGCCATGCGCACCGCGCTGGGTGCCAGCCGCTGGCGGATCATGCGCCAGTTGCTGACGGAGAACATTCTTCTGGGCATCGCCGGCGCGGCCGGCGGGCTGGTATTCGGAGGGCTCTATCTGCACGTCATCCTCATAACCATGCCCGCGCGGGTGGCGCGCTACATGGCGGGCTGGTCCAATACCTCCTTGAACGGCCGGGTGATGGCGTTCTCTCTGCTGCTGGCTGTGGCGGCAGGGGTGGTTTCTGGAATTGCGCCGGCGGTGGAGGCGCTGCGCGTGAATCTCGCCGAGCAACTGAGGTCGGGATCGCGCGGGTCCACCGGCTCCCGGCGAAGCGGCCGGTTGAGGAGCATCTTTGCCGTCTCGCAGATCGCGCTGGCCGTCGCGCTGGTGATTGGCGCGGCGCTGATGTCGAAGGGCATGTTTCGACTGCTGCACCTGGCCGACGTGTACCAGCCCGACAAGGTGCTCACATTCAACGTGGAGTTGCCTCAGGCCCGCTACGACACGCCGCAAAAGCAAGCCGCTTGGTACGAGGACAGTCTGCAAAAGCTGCGCGCCCTGCCCGGCGTAACCCATGTCGAGCTGAGCACCGCGCTGCCTTACAGTGACAACGCCTGGCTGCAGGATTGCGCCATCGAAAACCGTCCCATTGTGCCAGGCAAGTTTCAGAGTGCGCTGCGCCTGCCCGTCAGCGACGGGTACTTTGCCGCCTTGCACATTTTCATTGTCGCCGGGCGCGGGTTCACCAAGAGCGATTCGCTGGGCTCGCAGCCGGTGGCCGTCGTGAGCCAGCAGTTTGTGGCGCGGTACTTCCCTGGGGAGAACCCGATCGGCCGCCGCATTCGCATGGGCGACTCGAACTCGAGCCAGGAGCCGTGGCTTACTATCGTCGGCGTCGCTCAGGAGACGAGCTACTCCACTTGGGACCAGACGCTCAAGCCGGCCGTGTACATGAGCGCGGCGCAGATGCCGCCTCTCAGAGCAACGTATGCGGTTATGACCGATGGCGATCCGCTGGCCCTGGCGGGGCCGGTGCACAAGGCGCTGGCCGGGCTCGATCCGACGCTGCCGCTGGACGTGATGATGACCTATCGGCAGTACCTGAACGAATTGCTGACGGGGCTGATGTACGCCGCCGCCATGCTGGTCGTGGATGCGCTCATTGCCCTGCTGCTGGCGGCCATCGGCATCTTCGGCGTGATGGGGAACCTGGTCGGCGAGCGAACGCGGGAGATCGGCGTGCGGCTGGCTATGGGCGCGCGGCGCGAGGACGTGATGAGCTTGATTCTGCGCCGCGCGGCATGGCTCACAGGCACAGGAGTGTGCGTGGGCCTCGTGCTGGCGTACGGGCTGGCGCATCTGGTCGCCAACCTGCTCGTCGGCGTGCGCTCCGACGACCCTGGGGTTTTTGCGGCCATCACGGTCACCGTAGCCGCCATTGCGCTTGTCACCAGCTGGCTTCCGGCGCGTCGCGCATCGCGCATCGATCCCATGGTCGCCCTGCGGGATGAATAAAAGCGAACGCGGCGGTCCGGCAAGGCCGTCCCCAGCCTCAGCGTGCGGTTGCCGAGGTTTCTGGGTGAACTCCGCCCGCGCCCATCAGCACCAGCGAGCGCTGAGCGAAGGGCGAATAGACGAGCAGCGTCGTGCATGCCAGCGCCAGTCCGAAGTTGATGTGGTGCAGGAGCAGGAAGGGCGAGAGCGACCATAACTCATCCAGGACGAGCAGAAACGGCCAGATCTTGAGGAATTTCACGCCCGCTCCGGGAGCATGGAAGAACACCGCCGTAAGCACGAAGGCGCGGACGGGGATCAGGATCGCAGCCGTCGCGATCAGCAGATAAAGCGCCTGAGTCGCCTTTGGCAGCACTGAGAAGAGACCTTCAATCTCCGCCAGGTTGGCCAGCGCCCCTACATAGAAGCCCATGTACATGCATTGCAACAGGACGAAGAGCGTCTGCACAACGGAATAAGAAGCTTTGGGAAGCTCCTCCGGGGAGGCTAGAATTCGGCTGCGAAGTTTGGTCTCCGGCGCGGCTGGGGCCGGCACCGGCTCCTTGGCGGATTGCTCGCTTGGCGCGGGGGAAGGGAACTCAGGCGTCGGCGGTGGCGGATTCTCGCTGTCCGTGATCCGCTCCACGGGAGCCGCAAACCGGTAGCCGCGGCGCGCCAGGGTCTCAACGAATCTCGGACTGCTCGCCTTGTCTCCCAGGGCCTCGCGGATGCGATTTACCGCCGCGTTCACGCCGTGCTCGTAATCGACAAAGGTTCCGTCGGGCCACAGCTCGCGCGAGATCTCCTCCCTGGTCAGCAGTTCGCCGGGCCGCTCCAGGAGCATCAATAGCATCTGGAAGGGCTGCGCGTTGAGCTTGATGCGGATGCCCTGCCTGCGCAGTTCTCCGGTGGCGGCATCGGCTTCAAATGCTCCAAAGCGATAACGCCGGGCTGGCCGTTGGTCCGTCATCTCACAGCGTCCAGTGTATCCGATCGCGGTTTCAATCCCCAGGTTCGTGACCGCTTATGGATGTACCAAGATGTGGGTGCCCCACCCTCGCCGCGCTTTTGTTTTTGCGGCTAGGGTGGGCGTCCACCGAAGCCCATCGCAAAGTACGAAATCACGCCGTCAGAGACCTGGTCGCCGCGCAAAGTACGACTTCTCATAACTCTTATAGCTGCAATTGGTTGCGGAGTGAGAAACAATCTTCAACAGATGAGATTCCTTGCATTGCGCTGGAAGCCGGAGCGGCGCAATCTGCTATTCATGATGCGACGCCGGTACTCAGATTCGCTACTGTTCTCCGTCCTCCGCGGGCTGCTCATCGCACTGTCCCCAATGTTCGTGGCGGCCGTCCCGTACTGCGCCCCGGCGGAACCCTCGGCCGCGGCTGTTTCAGCATTCGACTCTTATACCAGCGCGGTCGAGTCGCGTCTCGCCCGGCAGCATCGCTCGCAAGACGGCTTCCTCGCGCCCCTGGCTTCGCCCGCGCAGAGCGAGCAGCGGCTGCGCCAGGGGGATTTGATCGTCGAGCAGCTCACGCCCTCCACTGGCGCGGTCTTCTCCGGGGCCATGCTTCACCACTGGCGCGGCACCGCGTTTGCCCCCGGAGCTACCGCTGCGGATTTCGAGCGGCTGATGAAGAACTTCAACGCCTACCCCGAGCGCTTTTCGCCCCAGGTGCTGCAAGCGAAAGTCCTCGCGCAGCAGGGCGATCACCTCCAAGCCGTAATGCGGGTACGCCAGCGGCACGTCCTCACGGTGGTCCTGGATACGGCCTACGATATCGCCTTTGGACGGCTCGATGCGCGGCACGGATACAGCATCTCGCGAAGCACGCGAATCTCCGAGATCGCCTCGCCCGGCACTGCCGCCGAACGCGCGCTGGCTCCCGCCGAGGAGCACGGCTTTCTGTGGCGGATGAATACCTACTGGAGTTACGAGGAGCGGGACGGCGGAGTAACCATGCAGATCGAATCGGTCTCGCTTACACGCTCCATTCCCACCGGCCTCCGCTGGGCGGTC
>JBEKPA010000145.1:0-8837 GCA_049521195.1 Occallatibacter sp. | reverse complement strand
AATTCGCTTCTGTACGGGAAGAGAAAACACCGCGCACAGTATTGAATTCATGCCCTTGTTACAAAACCGACCGTGGATAGCGATCAGGGAGATTAAGATGCGTTTGCCCTGGAATTCCATGAGATTTCACGGCAAGATTTGACGGGGCAGGGCTAGCGCGAGAAAGCTGTATGCTGGGCGGCGCGGCATCCTTTCAAGAACAACGATGGGGGCCGGGCGCGCGGGAGTGCGACTTTGAGTGAACGGCATCTGATTTTGGGATTGGGCGAGCTGCTGTGGGACTTGCTGCCTGAAGGAGCACAGTTGGGCGGTGCGCCCGCCAACTTCAGCGTGATGGCGGGGAGGCTGGGCAACCACGCGGCCATCCTGAGCCGCATTGGGCGCGACGATCTGGGACGCAAGGCGATGGACCGGCTGGACGCGCTGCCGGCGGACGCAAGCTCAGTGCAGATTGACCCGGTGCATGAGACGGGCAGGGTGACGGTGGAGTTCGAGGGCGGGCAGCCGCTTTACACCATCCATCAGCCGGCGGCGTGGGACTTTCTGGAACTGTCGGATGAATGGGTTCGGCTGGCGGAGCGGGCGGACGCCATCTGCTTCGGGTCCCTCGCCCAGCGCTCGCTGGAGGCGCGGCAGACGATCCAGACGCTGGTGGCTCAGACCCCATCGGCGTGCGTGCGCGTCTTCGACGTGAACCTGCGCGCGCCGTTTTATTCCGCCGAGGTGATTCTGGAGTCGCTGGAGCTGGCGACGGTGGCGAAGATGAACGACGCCGAGCTTCCGCTGGTGCTGGGGGTTCTGGGCTTGCCGGCGGACGAGGGGCCGGCCGCGGACCGGCTGCGGCTGGGCGCGCTGCGGCTACTGGCGGAGTTTCCGGCGCTGGAGATGGCGGCCATCACTCGCGGCGAGCACGGCAGCCTGCTGGCAACGCGGAAGGACTGGCGCGAACACTCCGGCATTCAAGTGAAGGTGGCCGACACGATCGGGACGGGCGATGCGTTTACGGCGGCGCTGACGCACTACTTGCTGCGCGGCGCGGACCTGGCCACGCTGAACGAGGCCGGGAACCGGTGGGGCGCGTGGGTGGCCTCGCAGCCGGGCGCCATGCCCGCGCTACCGGAGGAAATCCGAGCCAGAATCGCGGCGGAGATCGAGGGCTGAGCGCCGGGGTGAATGGTTGCGGGAAGGCCGGCCCAGATTTGCCACAAGCTGGGGCGATCTCATAGTCTGGCCTTCATCATGAGTAAACGAATTCTCGCCCTCGTTCCGCTTTTTGCCCTCACCCTGCCGCTCAGCCTTACTGCACAGGCGCCTTCGCTCTCCATCCAGGTGGATCGACCGACCGCCAAGGTCAGTCCGATGCTCTACGGGCTGATGACCGAGGAGATCAACTTCTCATACGACGGCGGACTTTATGCGGAGCTGGTCCGCGACCGCGCCATCGGGCATGGATGGGGCGCTCTCCAGCACTGGACGCTGGTGGAGCACGGGAGCTCCGCGGCGAAGGTTTCAGTGGATGAGACGGCTGGCCCGAGCGCCGCGCTGCCGCGCAGCATCAAGGTAAGCGTGACCTCGGCGACCGATGCCGGACCGGCCGGCATCCAGAACGACGGCTATTGGGGCATCGCTGTGCGGCCGCGAACGACCTACAGCGGCTCATTTTATGCCAAGAGCGACAATGCTCGGATCCCGGTGACCGTGAGCCTGGTCAACGATCAGACGGGCACGGTTGCGGCCAGCGCAACCGTCGAGGGGCTGACCGGCGAGTGGAAGCAGTACACATTTACGCTCCGGACCGAAGACGTTCCCGTAACGGCGAACAACCACCTGATTCTGACCATTGCGCGGCCGGCGACGGTGTGGTTCGATCTGGTTTCGCTCTTTCCGCCCGCCTATCTCGATCGCCCGCACGGCAACCGCATCGACCTGATGGAGAAGCTGGCGGCCATGCATCCGAAGTTTCTGCGCCTGCCGGGCGGCAACTACCTGGAGGGCGATCACATAGCGGAGCGCTTCGAGTGGAAGAAGACCATCGGCCCCTGGGTTGACCGGCCCACGCATCCCAGCCCGTGGCATTACCGCTCGTCGGACGGCATGGGGCTGCTGGAGTTTCTGGAGTGGTGCGAAGATCTGAAGATTGAGCCGGTGCTGGCGGTCTATGCCGGCTACTCGATGGCCCAGGAGCACGTGGAACCGGGTCCGGCGCTTGAGCCTTACATCCAGGATGCGCTCGACGAGATCGAATATGCGACCGGCGGCGCCGATACAAAGTGGGGCGCCGAGCGGGTAAAGGACGGGCACGCCGCGCCGTTTCCGCTTCATTATGTGGAGATTGGCAACGAGGACTGGTTCGACAAGTCGGGCTCCTACGACGGCAGGTTTGCGCAGTACTTCAAGGAGATCAAGCAACGCTATCCGAACTTGCAGTTGATTGCCACCACAGCGGTGAAAAGCGTGAAGCCGGACGTGCTGGACGAGCACTTCTATATGTCGGCTGAGGAGTCGCTGAGCGACGCCAATCATTACGACAAGAGCGACCGCAACGGGCCGAAGATCTTTGTGGGCGAGTGGGCGACGCGCGAGGGCGAGCCGACGCCCAACCTTAAGGCGGCGCTGGGCGACGCGGCCTGGATGACGGGCATGGAACGCAACAGCGATCTGGTCATCATGGCCAGCTATGCGCCGCTGTTTGTGAATGTGAATCCCGGCGGCATGCAGTGGGCGACGGACCTGATCGGCTACGATGCGCTGTCGAGCTATGGGTCGCCCAGCTACTGGGCGCAAGTGCTCTTCGGGACTTACCTGGGCGCGGAGGTGGTGCCGACCACCTTGACCGCTGCCGGGCCGCGGGTCTTTGCCTCGGCAACGCGCGACGGCAAGCTGCGCAAGCTCTTCATCAAGGTGGTGAATGCGTCGTCGGAGACGGAGAAGATGACCATCGCGCTGAATGGCGTGGCGAAGGTGGAACGGCAGGTAAAGCTGGTTACGCTCAGCGGCAAGTCGCCCAACGCGACCAACACCATCGCGAACCCCGAGGCCATCGTGCCGGCGGAGCACAGGATCGAGGTGGATGGACCAAAGTTCGAGCAGAGCTTCGCGCCCTACTCGATCAATGTGCTGGAGATCAGCTACTGATTTGGGCTCAGGGACTGTGGGACTAGGGACTAGGGACTAGGGACTAGGGACTAGGGACTAAGGGACTAGGGACCAGGGCTTGGGGCCGGCGGCGGGGCGGGCCGGCGCTTGGCGCGCAGATACGCGACGAGCTGGGAGATCTCCGCGTCGGTGAGGGCATCGCTGAAGGCTGGCATCTTCTGGCCGCCATTGAGAATCTGATGGGTGATCTTGGCCGGGGTCCAGACTTTGTCCTTGCGCAGGTTGGCCAGGTCGGGTCCCTTCTTGCCGCCGGAGCCGCCGGGGCCGTGGCAGTGGGCGCAGCCTTTGTTCTGAAACAGAGACGCGCCCTCTTGCTCGTCGTCCCTGGCCTTTGCGCCGTGGAGAGCGCGGGCGGGGAGCGCGGCGGAGAGCAAGACAGTTGGCAGCAGGGCGAGGCAGGCGAGGCGAGGAATCACGGAAGCCATTCTCGCATTCCGGAGGGCGGGCGCGCCTCCACCTTTCGGTGGTATGCGCCGATGCTGCTACGGGAACCCTTGAGATGCCGGGTGAGTACCGCGGCGCGCGCCCAGTCCGACTAGCTCGATGCGGGTCCTCAATGCCGGAAGTGCCGGATCCCGGTGAAGACCATGGCCATGCCCAGCTTGTCGGCGGCGGCGATCACTTCCTCGTCGCGAATGGAACCGCCGGGCTGGATGACGGCGGTGGCTCCGGCTGCTGCCACCGCTTCCAGTCCGTCGGGGAATGGAAAGTATGCGTCGGAGGCGGCGACGCAACCCTGGAGCGACAGCGCGGCCTTCATGGCGCCGAAGCGGGCAGCGTCAACGCGGCTCATCTGCCCCGCGCCCACGCCGAGGGTCTGGCCATCGCGCGCATAGACGATGGCGTTGGACTTGACGTGCTTGCAAACACGCCATGCAAAGAGCAGGCTGCGCAGCTCCTCGGCCGTCGGCGGACGCCAGGTGACCACCTTCAACTCGGACTCGGCGACTCGGCCGGTGTCGGCATCCTGCAATAGCAGGCCGCCGGAGACGTGCTTGACCATCGGGCGCGGCGGCGCGGCTTGCACTTCGACAAGCCGTAAGTTCTTCCTGGCGGCAAAGCGCTCGCGGGCTTCGGCGGTGAAGGACGGAGCGGCGATGGCCTCGACGAAGAGCTTGGCGATCTCCGCCGCCGCGTCCCCATCCACCGGTCGATTGATGCCGATAACCCCGCCGTAGGCCGAAACCGGGTCGCAGGCCAGCGCCTTCTTGAAGGCTTCGAGGATGGTCGAGCCGGTGGCCGCGCCGCAGGGGTTGGTGTGCTTGACGATGACCACGACGGCGGGATCAGACTCGTCGGATGGGAACTCCTGGGCCAGCTCCCAGCAGGCGTCCAGATCGACGAGGTTGTTGAAGCTGAGTTCCTTGCCCTGGAGCTGGCGAGCTCCGGCGATGCCAAGGCCGGAGCCGTCGGAGTAGAGAGCGGCGCGCTGGTGGGGGTTTTCGCCGTAGCGCAGCGACTGCGCCAGCGGCAGGTTGATGCGCAGAGTCGCGGGCAGGCCGGCAGTGTCCGGCGCGGCGGGCACCTGCGGTGCGGCAGACGCCTTCGGCACGGCTTGGTCGAGCGGAGGAGCATCCGCGATCTGGTCGAGCGTGTTGGCGATGGCCGTATCGTAGGCCGCGGTGGTGGCGAAGGCCTGCCGCGCCAGCCGCCAGCGGGTCTCCCGGCTCAGTGCCCCTTGGGCGCTCTTCAATTCCTCGATGAGAGCGGGATAGTCGGCAACGCGGGTCACAATGGCCACGTCCTCGAAGTTCTTGGCGGCGGAACGCACCATCGACGGCCCGCCAATGTCGATGTTCTCGATCAAATGGCCGAAGGCCACGCCGGGTTGCGCGGCGGTCTTTTCAAACGCATACAGGTTCACCACCACCATATCGATAGGCTCGATGCCGTGGGCGGCCACGGCGGCCTCATGCTCCCGGTTACCGCGAATGTAGAGCAACCCGCCGTGGACGCGCGGGTGCAGCGTCTTCACACGGCCGTCCAGCATCTCCGGAAAGCCGGTGAGGTCGCTGATGTCCTTGACGGCCAGGCCGGCCTCGCGCAGCGCCCGCGCCGTTCCGCCAGTGGACACCAGTTCCACGCCAAAGCCGGCCAGCGCCTGCGCAAACTCCACCAGGCCGGTCTTGTCCGTAACGCTCAGCAAAGCCCGCCGAATTGCCTTTTCCGCACTCACAGTTTCGCTCCTTTTCGGTTCCGCTCATCCACGCGCCATTTTCAGGCACACTCCACCCCAAGCGTGGCGCGCGAAGACCAAACTCCAGCTTACATCGAAGCGTTGGCTCCGTTTTCCATATCCCCATTTGCGATTGCGCCAATGCCGCTCGCGCGCAGTCGAATCCTTTGCCCTATCCTGCGGCGCTTTCAAGAATGCTTTAGAGTGAAGTCATGGGAAGTTATCCCACCCCACCGCATGACGGTTCGATTCTTCTTCCCGACGCCGGTTATGCTCCGCTGCCACCCGTCCGCCGTCCGCGGCCGTCGTGGGCGGTCGCCCCGGTCACGTATTTGCTGGTGGGCATCAACTGCGCGGTCTTTCTGGCCATGGCGGCGCATGGGGTCAGCCTGATCAGTCCCACGACCGGCCAACTGATGCACTGGGGAGCGAACAACGCGGGCTCCGTGCTGGTCCAAGGCCAATGGTGGCGCATCATCACCGCGATGTTTGTGCATGTAGGCATCCTCCACCTGGTGACGAACATGTGGTGCTTGTGGAACCTGGGACTACTGGCGGAGCCGCTGCTGGGTTCGGCGGGAGTGGTGGAGGCCTACATTCTCACGGGCGCGGCCGGCAACCTGCTGTCTACCTTCGTCAACTGGTGGTGGAATTATTCCGACTGGACGAGATACCACACCGAATGGCCCAGCCACCACGCCTTGGGAGAGGTCTTTGACCCCACCATTGTCTTTCCCGCTGGTGCCGGGGCATCCGGCGCCGTCTTCGGAATCGCCGGAGCGCTGATCATCCTGCTCAAGTCGAACCGGCTGCCCGTGCCGCCTCTGGAACTGAGAGGTCTGCGCAGGTCGGTCATCTATTTTGCAGCGATAAACCTCGTGCTTGGTCTCTCAATCAGCTTCGGCACCATGGTGGCGCACTACGGGTTGAGCATCGATAACATGGCCCACCTGGGCGGCTTCACCTGCGGGTTGATCTTCGCCGCTCCGCTGGTGCCCCGGCTTGGTTCGCCGCGGCCCGTTTTTGAGGAGCGCCTGCGCATCGCCGTGGCCATGGTGGTGGGTATCCTGGTGCTCTTCGGCTTCTACCTGTCCAAGTTGCCGGGATAGGAAGCGTGCGCAGCCTGTGAAGTGGCGCAATTCCTTCTCACAGCCCGTCTGCCGGCCGGGAATCCCGCAGTCCGCACCGGCGCCGCCGATGCCATTCCCGCCGTGCTGAGCGCCCTGGCCGGCGAACCTTGGCCGGCCAAGCCCGCTCCCGAAAGGCCCGCGGCAAACCCACTCTATCTCTATTGAAACGTTAAAACCGTGTTAACATTGAGCCTCAAGGAGCTGGCAGACCCCCACCCAACCCCGCCGGACTCAACCCATGAACCTCTACCTCATGCGCCACGCCAATGCCGGACTCGCCCGCGGAAATCCTGCTCTCGACGCCAAGCGGGCCCTCATCAAGGAAGGCAAGGAGCAGTGCATGTTGATGGCTCGTGTTTTGAGCGCTCTCAAGGTGCAGGTGGATGTGGTCGTCTCCAGCCCCCTCAAGCGCGCCCTGCAGACCGCGCAGTTTGTTGGCACCGAACTGGGCTATGAGGCCAAAGTCGAAGTCAGCCCGGCTCTGGCGCCCGGCGGCCAGTACGGCGACTTCCAGGAGATGCTGGCCAAGTATGCGGGCTACGAGGGCGTGCTGGCCGTGGGTCACAACCCCAGCGTCTTCCAGTTTCTGGGCCGCCTGATCACCGGCAACGGCGCCGCCGCCATCCGCATGAGAAAGGGCTCGGTGGCCCGCATTGACCTTGATCGCCATCCGCCCCTCTTGCAGTGGCTCATCGATCCACGCATGGCCCGCTCCATCTATTTGAGCGTGCAAAAGAGCTCCCGCCCAAAGACTTCGCGGAAGTAGCCCGCTTCCTTGCGCAACGACCAAAGCTCCAGCTCCGCGCCCGTCCGCCCCGGTTCCAGCTCCAGGTAGACCCGCTTCGGATAGACCTTGACCGCGACGCGCAGCACGTCGGAGGCCCGGTCCTGGTTCAGCGCCTCGGCCAGCCGCAGCAGCGCCACCGCCCGATCCACGCGCCTATGCTCCTCGGCGGGGATATTGCGCAGCGCCCGGTCTCCCGGCTGGGGACGGCTCTTTCCCAGGTAGCGCGCAATGGCCGAAATCATCGTCCGCTGCAGTTGCGTATACCCGTATAGCTCCGAACTGGAGACAATGTATTGCGTGTGCCTGTGGCGGCCCTGGTGGTTGATGAACTTGCCCGTATCGCGGAGCACGGCGGCCGTTGCCAGCCAGCTCTCATACTCCGCCGGCAACTGGTGCAGCGCCTTCAACTCGCGATACAGCTGCACCGCGTGCGCCCGCACCGGCTCCGCTTGTTTGGGATCGACCCCATACCGCCGCGCCGTCGCCAGCACGCTCTCCCACCGCTCCTGCTCGAACTCCCGGTGCGCCGTTGCCCGCGCATCCTCCTCGGCCAGCATCTGGACCAGAATCCCGTCCCGCAGCCCCAGCGGCGAGTAGCGAAAGCCCGCCAATCCAAAGCTCTCCAGCAGCCCTGCGAAGACCTGCGTCCCGGCCACAATGATCTCTGCCCGCCGCGGCCCGATTCCCGGCACAGCCCCCCGCTCCGCGAGCGTAATCTTTTCGAGTTTGGCGGCCAGCTTGCGCACCTCCCGCGCGGTCGCCATCCTCGCATTGCCCCCGCCGGCGCAAGCCTCGCTCAGTGCCGCCGCCGTCCCCGAGGTAGCGATAACCATTCGCACCCCAACCGGCTGAATCCTCTTGTGCGCCCGCCTCAGCTCGCGGCCGATGAACTGCCGCATCCGCGCCAGACCCTCCGCCGGCGCGGGATCGGCGGGCAGGAACTCCTCGGTTAGCCGCACTGCTCCCAGCGGCACGCTGACGGTCTCCTTGATCCGCTTGCGCTCGGAGAGCGTAATCTCGCAGCTTCCTCCGCCCAGGTCCACCAGCAGTACCCGGCCGCCCACGCCCGGTTCCGGCCCCGCCCCGCCGCCCGCCATTACACCGAGATGAATCAGCCGCCCCTCTTCGAGCCCGGAGATGACTTCCAGCGTCCAGCCGGTTTCCGCCTTCACCCAGGCCTGAAACGCCGCCGCGTTGCGCGCATCGCGCACAGCCGATGTGGCTACCACTCGAATCCGGTCCACACCATGCGCCTGCACCGCCCGCTGAAACCGCTTCAGCGTCCGCAGTGTCGCCACCATGGCCTCCGGCGAAATCAGTCCCGACTCGAAGACGCTGGCGCCCAGCCGCGTAACCTCGCGATCCTCGGCCAGCGTCCGCAACCGGTGCGCCACAACCTTGGCAATCCTCAACCGGCAGGAGTTGGAGCCGACATCGATAGCGGCAAAAGTGGGCATAGGGCTTTGCGTTGCTCTCCAGTGAGCGGAATTGGCCTCTGCGGTCAAGATACACGACCGCGCGGCTTCTGTTGCGCGTATCATGGCCGGTATGAATCTCGAAGCGATCCAAGCGGCGATTCGCGAGGCCG
>JBEKPA010000144.1:0-8857 GCA_049521195.1 Occallatibacter sp. | reverse complement strand
ACCGAGAGCCAGAACGAAGCATCTCAGGGCTTCGATACCAAGTCCGCGCACGAGATTGCGCGCATCATCAACCATGAGGATGCGAAGGTTCCCGGAGCGGTCAAGAAGGCGATTCCTGAGATTGCTCTGGTCATCGACCAGGTTGCCAGCAGCCTGCGCGACGGCGGGCGGCTCATCTACGTCGGTGCCGGCTCCAGCGGACGCATCGCCGCGCTCGACTCCTCGGAGTGCCCGCCCAGCTACTCCTCGGCTCCGGGGCAAGTGCAGTACATCATGGCCGGCGGACCGAAAGCGCTGGCATCGGCTGTCGAGGTCAACGAAGACAGCGAAGAGCTTGGACAGCGCGACATTGCCCGCCGGCGCCCCACGCGCAAGGACGTGGTGGTGGGCGTGTCCGCATCGGGCCGTACCCCTTACGTGGTGGCCGCCGTGGCCTACGCTCGCGCTCGCGGAGCGCACACCGCCGCTGTCACCTGCAACCACGACACGCCTCTGGCCGCGGCCGCCGATATCACCATCGTCGCCGACGTGGGCCCCGAGGTCATCTCCGGTTCCACGCGCATGAAGGCCGGCAGCGCCCAGAAGATGATCCTGAACATGATTACCACCGGCGCCATGACCCGGCTGGGCTATGTGTACGAGAACCTGATGGTCAACGTGCACATGCAGAACTCGAAGCTGGTCGAGCGCGGCATCCGCATCCTCATGTGCGCCTGCAACATCGACCGCGAGACCGCGGTGCAGACCATCAAAAGCGCCGGCCGCAGCGTCCCCGTGGCCCTGGTAATGCTCAAAGCCAAGGTCGATAAGCCCGAGGCGGTGCGGCGGCTGGCCAAGTCCGACGGCAACGTGCGCCTGGCCATCGAGGATAATGCGCTGGAGCTGTAATAGCGGTCGAAATGTTTCTGCAAACGCATCGAGGCTCCGTCTTTGGGACGGAGCCTCGATGCGTTTGGGTGGATGGTTGCCGGCGGGCAGGGCCTGCTGCTAATTGCCGACGTTGATGGTATAGGTGACCGGACCCCAAGAATGGAAAGGATCGCTCTGCACCGTCACCTGGAAGGTGATCGTGCCGGCTGCTATGGGCGTTCCGCTGATGGTCAGCGTTCCCCCGTTGCTGGTATAGCTCAGGCCGTCCGAAAGGCCCGCGACCGTAAAGGTAGAGGAGGAGTTTCCGCCCGAAGCGACGATCGTCCCGGTATAGCTTTGGCCGACGGTTGCCGCTCCCAGGGTGCTGGGATTGGCAGCCGGAAGAACCACGCCGGTGTAGCCCGGATAGTAGCCAACGGTCAATTCAGAAAGGTTGTTATTGCTGTCCGTGGCCGCCAATTGCCACTCGTAGTCCATCCCGTTCCCCATGCTGGACTGAATTGGCAAATTGCCGCCACCGGTTGGATCGACGCCCCAGGTCAGCGAGTCGATGGAGCTTGAGAAGGTTCCCCAGCCTGAACCCGGTATCGTCCAAGTTACATTGGTGCCGGATAGATAGAAGGTGTACCCGTAACTGCTGGCATTGGCGGGATCTGTCCAGGAAAAGTTGGGCGTCAGGTTCGTGCCTACACCGACTGGAGAGGGATTCGCGCCAAAGCTGCCCGGCACGCTGGTCACCGTCCCGGTCACGGTCTCCTGGCTTCCATCGCTGTAGGTAAGTTGCAGGCCGTAGGCATCGCCGGCCTTAGGCGTGTTGCCATTGAGATTGAAATCTGTGCAGAGATCCAATGCGGGTATCCCGAAGCCGAAACACCGGTAAACATCTTGGGGAACGACCACATTGGGTCCCGAGAGAAGTTTGGCGGCCACCAAATGCTTGCTTCCATCCCACCCAAAAACGTTAAAAAAGTAACCTTGTGTTGTGCCCCAATAGGCGCCCACGTCTTGAAAATTACCCGTTTGCCACTCGACAAAGCTATTGCCGCCGCCCTGCAGAGTTAAATTCTGAGTGGCTGTGCTGCCAGTGATGGCTATGTTGTTAACAGACACTACTGAAAGCATGTCCCCGCTATCTTCAACGTTGTCGTTATTCTGGTCGATGAATGCGGAGAATTGATAGTTGTCATCCGCGGGAAGCTGGATGGAGTACGGCTGCGGACTCACTGGATTTGGAATGACCGCGTAGCGCGTTCCCAAACCGCTAAAGGATCCAAAGGATACATAAAGAGGGCCGGTCGCCGCGTTGGCAAAGGTCACATTGCCGGAGACCGTGACGCTGCCCGTGGGCTCCCCGATGGTCGTGGGGCCAACTACTTTGGACCATTGGCTGGTTGCGCTCCCCGCCACGCCTTGATAGCGGAAGTAGAGGATTTGGCCATTCGTGAGCCCATTCAAGATCCATACGACGCCCTGGCCGCCAGTCGCAGGATAACTCTTGCTTCCGGTGACGGTGCTGAAGGTCGGATCGGTACTCCATTGGAGGGTGTAAGAGGTAGCCAATTCCGGCGTGACGCCCAGAAAATTGAAGAAAGCCAGGTTGTATATGCCGTATTCGGCCGGAAGTGCAGCGGCATTGAGAACAACGCCTTGATTGATTGGAGTTCCTGACAAAAGATAGGGATTGCTGTGGGCAGAAGTGAAGTCAACCGGAGCGGGATCGGTCAGCGCGACGGAGACGCCGGTGAGGTCGGCGGAGGAGACAGTGAAAGTCGCGGAGCTGCCCGTGGGATCGGATTCGTTGGGCGCGCCGTTGTTCAGCGTATCTCTCCACGCTTCGACAATGTAGGGCCCGGGTGCAGCGCCGTTAATGGTGAATGGCCCCGGAGCGGGGATGCTGGTGCCTTGAAGGGCGCCCGTGGGGCAGCCGTCGCAGCTTTGCTCCAAAGCCAAATAGATCGGCCCGGTCGCCGTTCCGGTGTAACTCACAGTGCCGGAGACCGAATAGCCTACAGCGGCCTTGAAGCTGGTGACCGCGCCGCCGCTGCCCACCGTAACACTCTGCGTGGCGGGAGTGAAGATGGCATTGGTTCCAGAGAGCGAGGGCGTGATGGTGTACGTCCCATAAGGAACGGCCGCGAAGGTGAAGTTTCCGTTGGCGTCGGTGGTTGCGGTCTGGGCGGGAGTGGCGTTGATGGAGAGCGAGACCGAAGGCCCGGCCACGTTGCCGCGCGGGGTGCTGAAGATGACGCTGCCGGCTACCGGGGCGCTGATGGGATTGGAGCCGCCGCCGCCACCGTTGTTACTGCCGCCGCTGCCGCAGCCGGAGAGGCAGAGAAGCGCGATGGCAGCGAGAGCAGAGAGGCTCGTGGACGCGCTGGCCCTGAGACCAGAAGGAACAAACGGGAATCTGGGCATGGAAGTCACTCCGGAAAGCAAGATGGGAGAATTCCAACCATCATAGAGCCAAAATGAGCGATTGCATAGTTTTATTGCCGGACCGCGACAGGTTGGGGCGCCCACTCCCCTTCTCCCTCCGGAATCTTGGATTGCCTGTTGGAATGAAATGGACAAACCACAAACCATTGATACGAAAGTTAATGCCCACTATGAATGGCTGGTTGTCTCTTCCCTGCCCCATCCGCCATCCGGATTTACACTAGAAAGCTAGGAGTTCGCAACCATTCATGGATAAGTTTGTCATTCGCGGCGGCAATCCGCTGGTGGGCACGGTGCGCATTTCGGGGGCCAAGAACTCGGCGCTGCCCTGCATGGCGGCGGCGATTCTGACCGAGGACGTGGTCACGCTTGAAAATATTCCCCAGGTGCGCGACATCGAGACCCAGCGGCGTCTGCTGGCGGCGATGGGCGCGGAGGTCGAGCTGGGCTACGGGCGCGCGCAGCATCGCACCACCATCTGCTGCAAGAATCTCTCCGACCCGGAGGCCAAATACGAGATCGTGAAGACCATGCGGGCCAGTTCCCTGGTGCTCGGTCCGCTTATTGCTCGCGCGGGGACGGCGCGCGTGGCCATGCCCGGCGGCTGCGCCATCGGCGGCAGGCCGATCGATCTGCACATCAAGGGCCTGGAAAAGATGGGCGCCGCGATCACCCAGGAGCACGGCTACCTGGAGGCGCGGGCAGATCGGTTGCGAGGCGCGCACGTGGTCTTCGACAAGATCACGGTGACCGGCACGGAGGACCTGCTGATGGCCGCCGTGCTGGCCGAGGGCGAAACCCTGATGGAGAACTGCGCGCGGGAGCCTGAGGTTAGCGACCTCGCTGCACTGCTGACCGCCATGGGCGCCAAGATCAAGGGAGCGGGAACCTCGACCATTCGTGTGCAGGGAGTGCAGAGGCTCCATGGCGCGCGCCACCGCATCAATCCCGACCGCATCGAGGCGGGAACATTTCTGATAGCGGGGGCCATCACCCGCGGAGACCTCATCGTGGCCAACTGCAACCCGGCGCACCTGAGCGCGGTGATTGCCAAGCTGGAAGAGGCCGGCGCGCGCGTGGATATTCTCAACTCAGAGACGGTTCGCGTGCGCGCCGATGGGCAAATGCGCGCGGCCGACGTTTCCACCGAGGAGTATCCCGGCTTCCCTACCGATATGCAGGCGCAGTACATGGCGCTGGCCACGCAGTCCGAGGGAGTGAGCGCGGTCAAGGAGAACATCTTCGAGAACCGCTTCATGCACGTGCAGGAGCTGGTGCGGATGGGCGCCAATATCAAGGTGGATGGTAGCTGCGCCACGGTGCGCGGGCCGGCAAGGCTTTCCGCCGCGGCGGTCATGTGCTCGGACCTGCGGGCTTCCGCGTCCCTGGTGCTGGCCGCGCTGGTAGCCGACGGAGAGTCCATTCTGGACCGCGTCTATCATATGGATCGCGGCTACGAGCACTTCGAGGAGAAGCTGCGCGGCGTGGGCGCGCAGATTCGGCGCATGGGGAATGTCTTCAATCGCAAGGATGACGAGACGGCCGCGGACTGACCGCCGGAACGACGCTAGCGCCAGCTTACGGCCACATGCCAATGCAATCCGCGCCGGGCGGTCTTGTGCAGCACGCGCTCGTACTCGCGCAGTTCGGCCAGAACCGGCGGCGTCTCAGAGCCCAGCGCCGTGGGCGCCTTGCCAAGAAAATCGATCAGAGTTCTCACCGTCCGCAGGCCGTCCGGGGCGTCGAACCATTGTGGCTGCGGCAGGCGGCGCGCCCAATCGGGGCTGGCTGCGCCCTGTTCCAGCAGCAGCGCCATCGAGTTCTCATCGGCTGAAAAGAATTCGAGGATGGGACGCACGTTCAGCCGCTCGGCCAACCGCTCCAGGGCATCTTCGTTGCGGGCCAGAGCCTGGCCGTTCACAAAGATGTCGAAACCGGGGTCTTCCCCCTCGACGACAATGTACAAACTGGCAGCCATTTGCCTAATCCTAGCCGAGACCGATGGCTGGAGCCGGTCAAACTCGATCACGGTTATCCAATCGGTTACGGGTCCGGGGGTCAGAGATCAGGGGTCAGAGATCAGAGATCAGGGAACAGATATCAGGGGTCAGTGAACGGTGGTCAGTGGTCAGCAAAGGCTCGCTCCTTCATCATTTCCATTGTGCGCCGGCGGGATGAAATCTTCGGCAAGAGTTGGCCCTTTCGACTTCGCTCAAGGCAGGCTTTCGGCAGAGGATGGCTCCCAAATCCTCCGCCGCGGCGGACAGACGTTGGGGAACCATCAGGCTGACGCCGGGTTGGGGCCCTGGAAGATAGGCTGCCCGCCGCATCGATGAACGCTGGGCGACTTGCGGGGACTGACCTGGGTCAGGCGCATCAGCGAAGAAGCGTAATTGGCGTAATCTACGATTCGCAGCGGCTTCAATCCGGAAGCGCCTTGGCCCCTCGTTCGATAAGAACGGAAGAAGCTAGTCAGGCCCCGCCACCCCGTCCTGATTATTGTTGCCTGACCCGAAGCGGCTCTCAATCTCGGCGCTGATCCAGTCCCGGATTTCAGAGCACTGCGCGCGCGCTAATGCTCTTTCATCAAAGAGGTTGAACGACTTGTCCAAATATTTCGCAGCGAGGCTCAAGTTCCACCAATCGGTCGGACACTCGGAAATTCCCGGCACCCAAAGCTGTCTGTTAAGCGGGTTCTCCGAAGGCCTAGAGTTGTAGCGACCAACGTGATACCAGGTGCTATGTGCACATTGGCTGAACGGCGTGTAGACGTAGTTGTAAAAATCGATGATCCCGGCTTCTTCCGCCATTTGCCGAGTAGTTTTACCCGACCACGCGCCAACGTTTACTTCCACGAGAAAGTGCCACCTCTGCACGTTGATCCACACCTCATAAGCCTGTATGATTTGCTTCAGTCCCTCATTGGAGTCTTCGTCGGCTGACTCCATTCGCTTCTTCCGATATTCCAATTCAAGCATCGCTTGTCCTAAGCCATGGTCGATGTACAGTCGCGCTCGTGTATTCGGATCAAGAAGAATCCAGGACAGCGTAATGTGGACATCCGCCATCGCGCGCAGGAACAACGGTGCGGAATGCGAGTTCCATAACTGCGGGGCAGAGACGAATTCGATTGCCAGCGTCGCTTGCCTAGCCAACAGAGCAGTAAGTACGCTGAATACTTCAGGCATCCGAAAATCTGGTGTATATGCCTCGCATCGGACTCGAAGCTCTCGCCGAATCCGGTCTTGGATCGCATGGAAAAGATCTTCGAGATTGCCTTCCATTCTCATTTTCTTTCCAGATGGCCGAAATCCAACGGGTGCAACTCAAGACTGCGTTTCCAGAAGTATTGCACCCAGGTGTCATCCGGGTATTTCGGGAGTGTATTGCCCGCAAGGAAGTTTACGGTCGCACAGATTGACGCCCCAACTTCTATTGACTTCTCCGTATTTGGATAATGCTCTACCTCCGGGAATTCGGCTAAGGCTAAGCCCTGTTTTACACGCATCCTATCGAGTAAGAAAGCCATATAGACGGCTTGCGCCTGGATCAGTACTCCGTTTCTCGACCTCTTATCATCGAGTTCGCTCAGTCGATTCTCAAATCTCAGAAGATAGCCGACATCGACTAAGCCGGTCGGTCGAAAGTCAAACAGGTTAGCGAGAGGGCAGCCAGGATACAGATTCAGGAAGTCACTCAAGCCTGCTGCCAGCCGGGGTAAAACACCGGCCTCAGACAGATGCACCCTCAGTTCATGCATGTTCTCATCGGATAGATCGCTATAGTCGGAGATGAATGCCCAAAAGTGATCTTGGTTGGCCTTAGCTCTAAAGTATTCCGCTATTACCTCAGCAACCCTCGCGGCGAAACGACGTGAAACCTTGTCGGCCAAAACGTCCCACCAGATCAGCTCCGGCATGGTTTGGCTGGACCAGCTTATATATTCCCATTTGGGAGAGAGTTTGAGCAGTGGCGGGACAAACTTCGTTCCGACCTTTTGGTAGGAGCCCAGAACCTTGCCGCTCTTCTTCTCACTATTCTTCGTCATCGATTTCGTCCTAGGCCGCCGAAGATTCTCTCAATTCTACGCCCCATCACGCTTCATAATAGTAACGTCGGAGGTTCCCTTGTCCGCCCCGGCAGTAAGCCGCTCCTTCACAATATCCGATGAGCGTTGGGCTCGTTAAGCTAAAATTCGACTGGATCGAGCGGTTAGAAACCGAGGCTAGCCGTAAAACGGACTCGATTGCGTACATCCTCGTAAACGCCCATATCGCGACGAGGGGTTCCCGCGGCTGGCCCAGGTCTGGATTTTCAGGCTTTGGAATTCTAATCCTGGCTTCCTGCGATCCCAGATCCCAGATCCCAAGAGCGGGACCGGGGGCACCCAATCCTATTTGGATGGTCAGACGTGAGCCACGCGCTAATACTACTTCCCATTCCGCTTTTGATTCGCATCATAGCCCCTCTGCACATCTGCATCATGCCTTGGATTCGGATTGTGCGGCGAGGGAACATTGGGCGTCGGATGGTGTACCGTCGGCGAAGGGTGATAAGCACTTGCAGGCTGACCTGCAGGGCTAGTCTTCGGTGCGGTCTTGGGAATCCGTACCACTGGTTTTGGGGCCGTATCAAATCCTACTCGAGACTGAGCAGACCTATGCTCATTGGCACCACAAGTGTTACAGGTGTGGCGGGTATTCTGCGCCCACAGCGGGAAAACCATGAAAGCCGTTAAAGCAGCAAGCACAAATGCTTTGAACTTCATTTCATTCCCCCTCATGTACACCGGGATCTCCATTTTGCCTTCCCGGCTGCGAACCAATATACCCCACATTTGCCTCCGCCGGGATCTTTTTTGCATCCGCAGGGGGAAAGGCCCGGAGTCGGTGTCCGGGCCTTCTGCTTCTACCGAGATTTCATGAGGCCGATCAACCCTGGCCGCCGCCTCCGGGTCCACGGCCACCACCGCCAGGGCCACCGGGCCGGCGACGCCGACGGCGGCGATTGTTGTTGTTGGCCGGAGGACGGCCCCCGCCGGACGGTTGACCAACCGCAACCGGCGCGCCCTCAACGCGATTGAAGTTCGGCTCGCTCTCCTCGTCGAACTCCCCGCCGGCCTCCTCGTCGAAGTCGTCTCCGCCCTCGATGAGGATGGTGCTCTGGTTGGACTTCGGCTGGCGCTCGTCGAACTCGTGGCGGGGCCTGGGCGGTGTGGCCGGCGCGGCTGGATACTCGGACGGCGCAACCGGCGCCTCCGCCGTCTCGGCTGGAGCCGATGGAGCCAGCTTGGCCTTCTGTTCGCGGATGAGCGCCTTGCGGCTGAGCTTGATGCGATTGCCCTCGATGGCCAGAACCTTGACCATGACCTGATCGCCTTCGCGCAGCTCGTCCTTCACTTCCTTTACGCGATGTTCCGCAATTTCGGAGATGTGCAGCAGGCCGTCGGTGCCGGGGAAAAGCTCGACAAACGCGCCGAACTCGGCCAGGCGAACCACTTTGCCCAGATAGACCTTGCCGATCTCCGGCACGGCGGTGATGTTGCCGATCA
>JBEKPA010000143.1:0-8869 GCA_049521195.1 Occallatibacter sp. | reverse complement strand
TCGACGGAATAGGAAAGAGTGTTGACGGTGACCTCCGAGATCGAATTCAATCCCAGGACAAGGTTGGTGGAAAGTCCGCTGTTGAGATTCGTGAGTGGGTCGTTCGTTTCCAGCCCGTCCACAATGTAGCCATTGGAGAGAGCGGGGAGTCCATTGAATTCCACGTTGCCATACCCGTTGCTGCCGCCGACGAAATCGTTGCTGCTCCCCGCCGTATTGATGAGGGCTCCAGGCGCGAATTGAAGGGGGTAGGTCAGGTCGCCGCCCGGATTCGGCAGGTCCTCCAGCGCCGGCGCATTCAGAGTCGTGGAGGTGTTTGCATTCTCAGGGTTAATGAGCGGGGCCTGACCACTGACTTCAACCGACTCAGTGGACCGGGCCACTTTGAGCGTGAAATCGACGGTCTGCTTCTGGCCCAGGGCCGCAACGACGCTGTCATTTCGCTGCGGCTCGAAGCCTTGCGCTTCCGCTTTGACCGAATAGGCGCCCGGCTTTAGTTGGGGGAAGTTGAACCGGCCAGCATCATCGGTCTTGGCGCTACGCCGCAGTCCGGTCTCGGAGTTGACGACCGTCACCATGGCGCCCGCGACGACGGCGTTGGTTGCGTCCCGAACTTGGCCAACGATAGCGCTCGTGGTTTCGCCCTGTCCTGACGCTGGCGCCGGAATTAGACACGCCACCGTCCACAGAAAAAAAGCGAAATGGGCTACCCGCGCCATGAATCCTCCCCCTTCAACCGAAAGCGACAAGATTTCCCCGGCTTAGTCCATTAACCGCCGATCACTTTTCATAGTTAATCATGCTTAACCTAGAAAGGCAAGGCCGAAAGGGACCTTCTCCTTCCCCGGCGGGAGGCGCCGGTCTGTTGCGGAGAATTCCCTTCCACCGGCGCACAATCGGACTAGAGAGAGTATGCGGCGAGGTCCACCGGAGCCCCCGGCCCGCCGCGGCGCGGCCTTCGTCGCTGGGGTGGTTACAGCCGCCGGGCCGGAGGGATGAAAACAGGACGAACATCGCTCCATCTTCGCCGGCGTTTCCGTCCCCAAAACCCGGTACCCCACCCCCCTCCCCCATTAATTAGTCGCCTTCCAGAGCGTCATTTGCGCCGGTATGAGGAGATAAACTTCCTGTAATCATAAGGATATAGGATTGGATCGAAGGCTGATCTATCCTCCAAACAGTCAAAATAATCCCTCAAAAACACCATATTCTGGGCGATTTCGACCCGCTTTTCACCGATTTTCGGCTCACGGCGTTCCCTGTCCTTCCGTCCTGGCCACCTGGTTGATGATCCATTGGATCAGGACCGCGTGGACGTGGATGCGGCGGGCTACGTCGGGCAGGAACTCGGTGACGAAGTTCTCAGTGGGCGCGATAGCCAGGCCGATGCCGTAGCGCTCGCCGCTGGCGGGCAGATCGGTCTTCTGGCCCGGAACGTAGAGGTTGCCGATCTCGTCGTCGATGGCGAAGCCCAGCACATCGGCGTAGTTCACCATGCCCTTGCCGTTGTCGCCCTGGGTCCACACCACCTGGTAGATGGCGTGAGCGATGCGGCGCTTGACAGTGGCGTCGGGCATGCGATGGTAGTGCGGGTCCTGGCGGGCGATCGACGGAATCAGAAAGGTGCCGAAGAACTCGCCGGTGATGTCCTGGGTATAACTGACGCCCACGTAACGCCCGAATCCCGTCATTCCCGGCCCGTAAGGCGAGTGTGAGTTGGAACCCACCGCAATGGCGGAGCTGCCCAGAATGGTGACGGCGTTGAAGGGGTCGGCAATGTTGCGCACCGCCAGCCAGGCCTTCTCCTGGGGCTTCATCGGCTTCACCTGCGGCCCGTTGGTAAAGCGCGCATACCAGTCGATGTGGGGCAAAGGCTGGGGGCACGGCGCTGGCTGCGCGCCCGGCTGGGGGTTGACGCCGGAGGCCGCTGGCCGCGGCGCGCCGGCGCTGGAAGCGGCAGGCGATTTCTCTGCCGCCTTTGCCGCCTCGCCGACTTTCCTCACCGGGCAGGGACCGGGTTCCGCGGGACTCTCGTGGGCGGTTGTCTGCGGCCGAGGGGCCTCGGGTAGCGCCGGCTCGGGATTGGGGTTCTCCGCCTGCCCCGCCCACGCCGGATTCGCCGGAGAATGCAGCGCCGCCAGCAGCAGCGCCAGGCGGGCTAGCCGCGCCCCTCGCAGCGGCCGGACTCTCATTGGTTGGTGGTCTGGCTGCATGATCTTTCCGGGCAGAAACGGCGCGTCCACGTCGGCCGCCACCCGCGCCGGAGAACCGCCGTCCTTGTCTGCTATGAAGCTCTGACGCGGATTTTAACCGAAAGATGGCTTGCAAGGCTCAAAAAGAGTCCGATGCTGAGCCGTTGGGAGGGGAACTCCGGCGGCGCGCCGCCCGTATTGACCATTGCGGCACCTTTGAGTCTTCCGCCCCGCCTTCCGCTATTGACGCGCCGCGCGGCGCAAGCCAGACTCGAATCAGTGCCGGTGGCCAGAAGTTACTGGCCGGAGGTTTCTCACCATGAGCAGTTATCCTTACGGTCCCGGCAGCGTGGGACACCGCATTGACGAAGCCATCGACCGAATCCAACTGGAGTTGCGCCACGCCGCCGCCTATGTGGACGCCGCCGTGATCCCGAAGGTGCGCAGCGAGTCCATCTCCGCCTTGCGCACGGTGGCCGATTCCCTGCACAAGTTTGCCGACCACCTTGACAGCAAGGCGGGCAACCGGCCTGCGCAGCCGCCCGAACCGCCTCCTCAACCCCCTGAGGCGCCCAGCTCTTGATCACCGGGCCCGTCCATCGGAGGAAGCCGCGGCGCGAAGCCGTTTGGGCAGGGCTGGCCCTGGCGTTCATGCTTCCGGCCATCGCGGCCTTGACCGGGTGCGGACATCGCACTACCACCGTGGCTCAGCTTCCCGCGCCAGAGGCCGCTCCGCCTCCGCCAGCGGCATATCCCCCTGCAACCCAGGTCTATCCTCCTGCAACCCAAAACCCGCCGCCCGCGCGCATTCCCATCACGCCGGCGCCGCCCGGCGGGGTCAGCGCCGAAGACCTGGACTTTGTGAACACCCACCGCCCAATCCTGAGCGAAGAGGGCCTGGCCACCTGGTACACCGCGCCCTACAAAGGCCGCAAAGCCGCCAACGGACAGGTCTTCGACGACCGCGCCCTGACCGCCGCGCACCGCACGCTGCCCATGGGTTCGCTGATCGTGGTCACCAACCTCAAGACCGGCCAATCCAGCGCCATGCGCATCACCGATCGCGGCCCCTTCGCCGAGGACAGGATCATCGATCTCACCATCGCCAGCGCCAAGGCCACGGGCGTCTACCGCGCCGGCCTGGTCCAGGTCCGCATCGACGTATACCGGACCCCCAAGCCCATCGCGACCGGCGGCCGCTGGTGCGTGCAGATCGGCGCATTCAAATCCGAGCGCGCGGCCGATAGGCTCAAGCAGCAGCTTCTGCGCAAGTACCCCGCCTCCAACGTGATCGAGTTCCCCGGCGACGAGAGCTATTGGGTCCGCATCCGCCCCCAGGGCGACAACCGCGAAGTGGCCGAAGCCATCGCCCGCAAACTGCGCCCCAGCGAGGGCGAAGCCTTCCTGACGCGGCTGGACTGAGCGCGGTCCGCGCGTCGAACCGCGCTACTTCATCCCCGACAACGGCAAGAAGTATGTGCTGATCCACGACGCCTCAGGACCGGTGCCAGCAGTTGAACGCCGATGCCGCCGACGCCGATATGAATGCCGCCTACTTCATGAGCGAGACCCACAATCAGGCGAATGCGACAGCCTGGATGCTGGGTCCGGACCAAGCGGCATGGATCGGAGTTAGGGAGCGGACCTGTGGCGCCGGACTGGCATGTCGCATCCGCGTTACGCGGGAGCGCACGCGGGTGCTGATGCGCGGCGGGCGGCGAAGATAGCCTAATGCTGGACCGCTTGTGCGGCGCTGTACCGGGCATCCTGCGCTTGTGACTTCAGAGCGATTCGCGCCTCGAAACGCGGAAAGGGGCCGCGTGTCGCTGGAATAAGGAAAGCTGTAATTCCGAGGGCCTCATTTATTGAAGAGGGTGCGGTCACTTGCCCGGTCAATACGCGAGCAATAGCCGATCCGAGACCTCGTGCTCTTCGAGGCTGCGCCCGTTCATCTGAAATCGCTTGAGCATTGAGCGCCCAGGGGTAAGGAACACCTCACGCTCAAACAAGCTCTCCGGCACAGGAACGTCGCAGAGTTTGCGACCTGAGAACTTGGTGCCGTCGATGCTAAGCGCCACATAGACGCCCCGTTCCTTGCATTTCGCAATGACGTCGAAGAGCCGATGGACCGAAAAACCCTGCGCCCCGTACAGGATCGTTTGGCTGTCAAGATAAGGGGGATCGCAGTAGACAAGGTCTCCTTCCGCAGCAAGCGCCATCGCATCGCCAAAGTCCGCGCGGATAAAGCGAGTTCCTTTAGTGCGTGCGTACCAAACATCGGCACGATGCGCGAAGCTCTCGGGTGAAATCGGATAATGGATGCCGACCGGAGTGCTCATATAGCCGTCAAGCTTTCGGAAGCGAACGACGCCTCCGTAACAGGCACGGCACAAAAACAGCAGATCGGGGCCATTCGGCCTTGCATTATAACTGGCGAGAATACGGTCGTAGCATCTCTCTTTCCCAATTGCTTCAAGGAGCGCATATCGATCAGCGTAGTGGCTCTTCAGTCCCTCTTTGTCTTCACGGAGCATTTGCCAAATTTCCATCAAAGGAGAAAAACTATCGCTTGCAACCGCCCGTTCAGGCGCGAGAACCCCTAGAACTCCGCCACTGCCCAGGAATGGCTCGTAGTACGTTCCGAACCGACTCGGAAAATGCCGGATGATCGCATCTGCTTGTTTCTGCTTGTTTCCAATCCATTTGAGAAGTTGGGCGCGAAATGGCCTTTCCTTAAGAAAACGCTCTTCAGGAGCAAAGAGCGAAGCTTGTAACGCTGTGGCGGCTCTCGGCATTGTCTTGATCTTCCACCCACGAGCAGCAGTATTCGAACTTTGAATATTCTAAACCGGAATATATGGTTGCGTCCATGAAGAAGCGCCGCTTGGCAGCCCTCCTGCGTCAGGTCCGCGTTGAAGCCAGGCTCACGCAGGGACAGATTGCAGAGAGCATCGGTCAGACGCAGTCGTACGTTTCGAAATACGAAAACGGTGAGCAGCGTCTGGACCTGATCGAGTTGGAAGCCGTCTGTAATGCGGTGGGCCTTCCATTGCCGGAGTTTGTGAGGCGTTACCTTGAAGGCTGATCCGCGTTTTGTTCGACAACCGAGGGAGTTCTGGGCGCACGTTCGAATCATCAGCCAGCAGGTGGGCTACACCGATCGGCGAACGGGCGCCATTCGTATTCCCACTTTGGATGAGGTGCGCGGA
This sequence comes from Occallatibacter sp., assembly GCA_049521195.1. GTDB lineage: Bacteria > Acidobacteriota > Terriglobia > Terriglobales > Acidobacteriaceae > Telmatobacter. The sequence continues at coordinate 3,468 of JBEKPA010000143.1, read as the reverse complement.
CAGTTCCAGCCATTGGGGTTAGACACGGCCCATGTTGCGGATGCCGCCGGCGAACTCACCCTTTTCGGTCAATTGCTCTTTGCGTATTTCAATCATCGCGCGAATATATTGAACGACACCGTTCAAGGACAGTTGATGGACAGAACAGCCGCGCAAGCTGAATTCAAGCGGCTTAAAACCCGCCTGAAGCCCAGGTGTCCATTACCGATGAATAAGCAGAAGGGCGTCAAGAGAAACTATGCCTTCATGACCGGCATCGTGAATATGCTCTTCGAGGCGAATATTGAGGACGCACCCTGCGATTATGACCCGAGAAGTTTAACCGCCATGACACAGAACGGGATGCCGCAACGAACGCTGGCGCGTCGCGTCGATGGCGCGTTCCCGTCGGTTGTAAACCCTGTGGGGATATGGGAAATCAAGGAATACTATTACACGACGACATTCGGTAGCCGCGTAGCCGATGGCGTGTATGAAACGCTGCTGGATGGGATGGAACTGGAGGAACTCGAATCGGAGACAGGCCGCAAGGTCTACCACCTGCTATTCCTTGACGACCATTTCACATGGTGGCAGTGCGGTCGTTCGTACCTCTGCCGCATGATCGACATCTTGCACATGGGTTTTGTCGATGAGGTGATTTTCGGACGGGAGGTTCTGACCCGGTTGCCTGAGGTGGCCCGTGAGTGGAGGGCCCTCTATGACAATAGAGCGAAAGATCAATAGGCAACCGGCGCTCGTCTGGTTTCGAGGATGGAGACGCGATGCGGCTAAACGCCGCGCCGGGCGCGCACTGACGCAGCCAATTCCTTGAGCAGCGTATGGGTCTCCGCCCAGTCGATGCACGCATCGGTGATGCTCTGTCCATAGACCAGCGGCTGCCCAGGAACGAGGTTCTGCGCGCCGGCCACCAGATTGCTCTCCATCATCACGCCGATGATCTTTGGGTCGCCCGCGGCAATCTGGCCGGAGACATCGTGGCAGGCAATCGCCTGGCGGCGGTAGTCCTTGCCGCTATTGGCGTGGCTGAAGTCGATCATGATGCGCGGCGGAACGCCGGCTTCCTGCATCCGCGCGGCGGTCTGGGCCACGCTTTCGGCCGTGTAGTTCACCATCCCTCGGCCGCCGCGCAGGATGATGTGGCAATCCGGATTGCCGGTGGTGACGAAGATGGCCGATTGCCCATGCTTGGTGTGTCCCAGAAAGGTGTGGGAGTGAGCGGCGGACTGGACCGCGTCGATGGCCACTTGCACGTCGCCGGAGGTGGCGTTCTTGAAGCCCACCGGGCAGGACACGCCGGAGACCAGTTCGCGGTGAACCTGGCTCTCGGTGGTTCGCGCTCCGATGGCGCCCCAGCTGACCAGGCCGGCGATGTACTGGGGCGAGATCATGTCCAGGAACTCGGTGCCTGTGGGCACGCCCATCTCCGCCAGGTCCAGCAGCAGGCGCCGCGCCAGGCGCAGCCCGTCGTTGATCTTGTACGACTGGTCGAGATAGGGGTCGTTGATGAGTCCCTTCCATCCCATGGTGGTGCGTGGCTTCTCGAAGTAGACGCGCATGACGATGCGCAGGTCGGCGGAAAACTCCTGAATAGCGGACTTCAGCAGGACCGCATACTCGCGCGCGGCTTTGGTGTCGTGAATGGAGCAGGGACCAGCCAGGACGAGCAAACGCGGATCGCGCCCGTTGAGAATCTCCACAATTTCACCGCGGGCGTTGTAGATGGTGGTCGATGCGGCTTCGCTGACCGGATGCTCTTCCTCCAGAAAGACGGGCGGGAGAACGACCTTGGTCCATTGGATACGAATATCTTCAGTGGTATGGAACATGGCTTTCTCCCTTGCGGCGCCGGCCGCGCCAGAAACATTCTGCGCCCGCTATGCCATGCGCTGCCCATTGTCATGCGCGGCAGCAAACGCCGCACAAGCATTATGTTAACCGTTGCGTGGGACGCCGGACTAGCTTGCTCCCAGGTAGACGAAGCGGGCCAGGAAGAGGCCGGCGAGGATGTAGAGGAGCCAGTCCTCCCGGCGGAATCTGCCCGTGGCCAGGTGAAGGACGGCCCAGGCGATGATGCCCAGGCCGAGGCCGTTGGCGATCGAGTACGTGAGCGGGATGAGGATCAAAGTGAGGAACGAGGGAACGGCGATCAGCGGATCGTTCCAGGGAATCTCGTTGATGGTGGCCAGCATGAGGGAGCCGACCAGGATCAGCGCGGGCGCGGTGGCGGCCGGGGGAACGATGCCTACAAAAGGAGCCGCGCCGATGGCGACCAGAAAGAGCACTCCGGTGACGATCGCGGTGACGCCCGAGCGGCCGCCCGCGGCGACGCCCGCCGTCGATTCCACATAGCTGGTCACGGTGGAGGTTCCGGTCAGCGAGCCGAAGACGGTGGCCGTGGCGTCGGCGAAGAGGATACGGTTGAGGCGGGGAATGGTGTGGTCGGCGGCGATGAGGCCGGCGCGCTTGGCGACGGCGACCAGGGTGCCGAGGTTGTCGAAGAGGTCCACGAAGAAGAAGACGAAGACGATCTCGAGGAGCCCCTTGCCGAGGGCGCCGCGAATGTCGAGTTGGAAGGCGGTGCCGGCGAGCGCGTGGAAGCCGCCGGGGGTGGGCGTCCAGTGGACGAGGCCGAATGCCCAGGCCAGGCCGGTGGTCGAGAGTACGCCGATGAGAATGGCGCCGCGAACCTTCTTCACTTCGAGGACGACCATGAGGATGAGGCCGAAGAGGGCTAGGACGGTGGTGGGATTGCGGATGTTGCCCATCGTGACCAGGGTTTCGGGATCGCCGGTGACCAGGCCCGCGTTGCGGAAGCCGATGAAGGCGATGAAGAGACCGATGCCGCTGGCCACGGCGGCGTAAAGTTCGTGGGGAATGGCGCGCAGGATCATCTGCCGCAGGCCGGAAGCGGTGAGCGCCAGGAAGAGGATACCGGAGAGAAAGACCGCGCCCAGCGCCGTCTGCCAGGGAATGTGCAGCTTGAGGCAGACGGCGTAAGTGAAGTAGGCGTTGAGGCCCATGCCGGGGGCCAGCGCAATGGGATAGCGCGCCACAACGCCCATGAGAATGGAGCCGAAGGCCGCCGACAGGCAGGTAGCGGCGGTGACCGCGGCCAAAGGCATCCCGGTTGCCGAAAGGATGGCCGGATTGACCAGCACAATGTAGGCCATGGTCAGGAAGGTGGTGACGCCGGCCAGAATCTCGGTGCGCCAGTTGGTTCCCAGGCGGGTGAATTCAAAGTAGGTTTCGAGTCGCTTGAGCATAGGAGGATGGCTTTAGGAGACCACACGCGGGCGGCATCGCCCAAGAGGATTTGTGCAGTTCAGCTATTTGACGCCGCGATGGGCCGCGGGCGACATCTGAACCAGCTCAGCGGCCTTTTCGGCGCACCAAAGTTTGATAAGCGACTGATATGGCACATCCAGTTTGCGCGCGTGGCTGCGGATGGTGTTCAGAACATCCTCC
>JBEKPA010000142.1:0-8882 GCA_049521195.1 Occallatibacter sp. | reverse complement strand
CGTTTCACCAGCAGATCGAAAGAATGCGCTTCGGCGAGGGGAACGTCGAAGCCGTGGACCATCAAGGCGGGTCCTACCGGCAGCGCGGCCTCTCCGAGCCAGCGCAGGCGATGCCGCAGAAGCGAGAAGGTACCGTCAGCACCACCTGAAAACGCGCAGATGACTTGCTTCCCGGCTTCGGGCGATAGGTCTACGACGGATGCCGGCTCGAGCGACACGCGGCGATACTTATTCGGGCACCAGAGCGACCAGACGTCCTGTAGTTCGATCGCATTCCGTAGCGCCTGGCGGCTGATAGCCCCGTCGATCCGGACGGGCGCTCCCATTTCCATGAGGCGCAACAAGATCCCGAACAGGAACCCGTCCCACACAGCGGGTTCGGGAATACTCAGGCCGGGGATCTCGATCCATATCGGTTCAAGCGCGGTGAAATGCTCTTGGGAAAGTCTCTCTAGAACACAACAGCGGCGAGTTCCGCTTGCGCCGGCATGATGTTCAAAGATCAGTCTCGGCATGAATTGGCCCTTCCCCTGAGACCTCTCGTCAAGGAACTCCGTTCTAGCCATCTTGGCCGGTACCGATTATACTCCCGGCCTTTAGATGGGAGCCGCTTGTCTCATTGTTCCATCCCGTATGTCCTTTCGCCAAGTCCTGAGTTGGGTCCCTGCTTTCCCGAGAAATAGCCGGTCGATTCCTAACGCATGCCTACCGAAAGGACACGATGTTTAGCGGCCTCCTATCGGCTTCATTTCCGTGTGTGCGGCGCGAGCAGGCTGCTTACATGCCGCCCTTGCCGAGCAGGATGCCGATGCCGTATGTCACCGCGCCTTCGAGTGCGCCGACGACGGTCATCTCGATGCCGGAGGACCACCACGAGCGGACGGTGATAAGCGACTTGGCCGCGCCGACGGCGAAGTGGGCGGCGAGCGAGATGATAGCGGCGGCGATGACCGCCTCAATGCCGCTGAGGAAGAAGAAGGGAATGATGGGGATGGAGGCGCCGATAGCTGTGGAGAGCGCGCCGGAGCCGGCTGAGACGAGGGGATTCGCGAGCGCCTCCTCGGAGGTGCCGAGCCGTTCGCTGGCCAGGGCGCGGAGCAACTGCTCGGGGTCGCTGGCAATGTGGTTGACCATGTGCTGCGCGTCTTCCTCGGGCAGGCCTTTGACCTGGTAGTAGAGGGCCAGGAGTTCGCGGGCCTCGGGGCCGTTCATCTGGATGGCTTCGCGCTCCCGGATGAGTTCGGCGTGGTAGATCTCGCGCTCGCTCTTGGCGGCCAGATACGCGCCGGAGCCCATGCTGAGGGCTGAGGCGATCATGCCGGAGAGGCCGGCGAGAAGGACGTATTTGCTGTCGCCGGCGGTGGCGCCGGAGACGCCGGAGACGATGCCGAATATGGCGCCCAGGCCGTCGTTGACGCCGTAGATGGCGTCGCCGATCCAACTGCCGGGCTGCTTGCGGCCCTGGTTGCGCTTGGCCAGCATCTCTTCGAGAATTGCCTTGGCGTCGATCTTGTGCGCGCCGGCGGGGGCGGGATAGTGGCCGCGCAACAGCGACCCCAGCTCCCGGTAGTGATCCTTCTCGTCCTCGATGACGTGCTCGAGGATGGCGATGGAATCCTCGTCGCCGAGACCCTTCAGTTGCTCGCCGTAGCTGGCGATAGCTCGGCTCTCCTCAATCTCCAGGCGGCGCAGGGCCATGCGGATTCCGCCGGCGCGGTTGGCCAGCGAGTCGGCCTCCCCGCCGGGCTTGCCGCTGTAGACGGGCTCGGGGCCATTCAGTTCGGCGATACGGCCGTGCCACAGCGCGGCGTGCTCCCACTCGGCGCCGGCCAGATGGCGCAGCACCTGCGCGCGCACCGGGTCGCTGTCGCGCTCGGCCAGGGCCTGATAGGTGTGATAGCCCTCCATCTCGGCCTGCCAGTTGCCCTCAAGGGCCGCCAGAACCTTCTTCAGCTTGGCGCCGCTCATCGCTTCCTTGGCCACGGTTTTCTCCTCGCGTTTCTATGAGAATACGGCATTCTCGCTGCATGTGGGAGCGTTGCCGGCCCAAAGTTACTGAGTCTATGGATTGGAATACAGCTACTCCTTGCCCTGCCCCAAACGCCAGGCCTTGATGAACTTCCAGTGGATGTAGACGGAGTGATTGAGGTGAAGCAGCAGGCCCTCGCGGCCATCGAGAAAGCCAAGGCGGAAGAAGTAGTTATAAAGAAACGTTGCGGCGGGATTCGCGACCGCGTTCCATAGGAAGGCAGGCAGGGATTTGCTGTCGCGGCCCTTGTCATGCAGTAACTGGGCAATCTCGGAGCTATAGCGGTTCATGTGTTCCAGATAAACCTTCAAGGTGGGGTAGGCGTAGTGGAGCAGGTCGCGGCTCAGCTTGCCGCGCGGGCCCTTGAACTGCGGCGTGCTATGCGGGCCGACGCCCTCGCTGAGCCGAGCTGCTCCGCGGCGGAAGAGGCGCAGCTTGCGGTCGGGATAGAAGCCGCCGTGGCGCATCCAGCGGCCGAAGATCAGGTTCAGCCGGGGAATCCAATAGGCGCCGTATTGCGGTTCGCGCCCGCCGTCGCAGGCCAGTAGCCGCCGAATCTCGTCCTGTAGCTCGGTGGTGAGAACCTCGTCGGCATCGAGGAGGAGAATCCAGTCCGAGGTGCAAAGGTCGAGGGCCACGTTCTTCTGCTCGCCGTGGCCGCCGAACTCGTGAAAGAAGGTCTTCGCGCCGAAGGATTCGGCGATCTCCAGGGTGCGGTCCTTGGAGCCGGAGTCGACGATGACGATCTCGTCGGCCCAGCGAACGCTCTCCAGCGTGCGGGGAAGGTTCGCCTCCTCGTTCATGGCGATCATGGCAACGGATAGGGTCTTGCGCATCGAAGAAAGAATAAACCGGCTGGGTACCGGCGTGGATGAATACTGCGAAATGAGCTTGCCAGCCGGGGGCGTGGGGCGTGCTCAGGGGGGCCGGGCCAGGCGCTTTTCGATCCTCCCGAAATATTTACCCAACGAATGTGGCCTGTGCGAGTAAACTGCCTCGTGCGATTGAAGAGGTCTGCGTTCGCAGCCTACCGGAAGGGGAAGGCATGACAACGGAGCATGAGCAGGAAGAAGCCAGGGGTGAAAAGAGCGGCGATTCCGAATGGGGCGGATTGTGCCGGACGGGAGGAATCGCGGCGATGATTCTGATTGTCTACTCGCTGGCGATGATGGTCCAAATGGTAGTGCTGGGAGGGCAGCCGGCGAATGCCGTTGAGGCCTTCGGCCTGTTACAGAACCACAGACTAGTGGGGCTGTTGCGGCTCGATTTGCCCATGATCGCCGTGATGCCGCTCTACTACCTGCTGTTTCTGGGACTCTATGCTGCGCTCAGGCGGACGGACCGCGCCAACGCCACGCTCTCTACCGCGCTCGCGTTTGCCGGGCTAACGCTGGTTCTGGCAACGCCCACGGCCCTCTCGATGATCCAGCTGAGCGACAAGTACGCCGCTGCAACCAGCGAAGCGGCAAGGATGCAGTGGCAGGCCGCGGGAGAAGCCGTGATGGCCACCGACATCTGGCACGGGACGGGCGCAATCCTTGGTGGAGTGCTGCTTCAGGCCGGGGCGGTGCTGATTTCTTTCGTGATGCTGCGCGGCGGCGTCTTCAGCAGGGCGACCGCCTACCTGGGGATCGTGATGCATGGGCTGGATCTGCTCCACATCGTCAGTGGGCTTTTTGTGCCGGTCTCGGGGGTCGTGCTGCTGGCGATTGCGGGGCCGTTCTATCCGGTGTGGTTCTTCATGGTTGGTCGCAGGCTGCTGCAACTGGGAGCGGTCAGGCGCCAGTGATACTCCATTCTGCGCGATACTAGCTCCTGGGCAGTGGGGGTGAGGCAATGAAGGTGCTGGTCTTTGGCGCGACGGGGATGGTGGGGCAAGGAGTGCTGCGTGAGTGCGTGCTGGACTCGGAGGTGGAGCTGGTTGTGACCGTGGGCCGGACGGCGACTGGAGCGCGGGACGCGAAGATAAGGGAGATCGTCCGCACGGATTTAAGCAGCTATGCGGAGATCGAGGACGAGCTGACGGGCTTCGATGCGTGCTTTTTCTGCCTGGGCGTCTCGTCGGGCGGAAGGAAGGAGGCGGATTACGAGCGCGTGACTTATGGGCTGACACTGGCGGCGGCCGAGACGCTGAGCCGCGTGAATCCGGGGATGACCTTCATCTATGTTTCCGGCGCGGGGACCGATAGCTCGGAACGGGGGCGCGTGATGTGGGCGCGGGTGAAAGGGCGCACGGAGAATGCGCTGCTGCGGCTGCCGTTGAAGGCCTATATGTTTCGGCCTGGTCTGATCCAGCCGCTGGATGGGATCAAGTCGAAGACGCCGGCGTACCGGATTCTCTATGGGTTGGCGAAGCCGCTGCTTCCGCTGGTGCGATGGGCTTTTCCAAATCAGGTTCTATCGACGCGGGAGATTGGTCAGGCGATGCTGGCGGTGGCGAAGCGAGGGTATGGGAAGCGGATCATGGAGACTGTGGATATTCGTGCCGCAGTTGGGCGGTAGCGACGGAGGAATGCCTGAGATGACGCGCCTCTCGCGCCGCGTATCATGGCCCCTATGAACCTCGACGCGATCCAAGCTGCACTGCGCGAGGCTGGCTTTGACGGCTGGCTGTTTTACAGCCACCATCACCGCGACCCCATCGGCGGGCGCATTCTGGGGCCGGATGAGAAGGCGCGCATCGCGCATCGCTGGTATTGCAATGTGCCGGCCGAGGGCGAGCCGCGCAAGCTGGCGCACTGCGTGGAACCCGAGACAAGCGACCTGGACCTTTTCATCGCGCAACCCACGGGCGCCCATTTCACATCACAGGGTGAGAGGAAGAATTGATTGAGCCGCCTCAGCCCTCGGATCGCTGGAACCGCGGCGCCTGGCTCTTCCGCGACCGCACCCTCCATGGCCTGGAGATTCTGCTGGACGAGGCCTTCGTCATTCCCGGCACCGGCATCCGCTTCGGCATTGACGGGATTATCGGGTTGGTTCCCGGTCTGGGCGACGTGCTGGCCGGGCTGCTCTCGTTGGTAATTCCACTGGCGGCCTGGATTCGCGGCGTACCTTATGTCACGCTGGCGCGCATGGCCGCCAATCTCGGCATCGGCGTGCTGGTGGGCTCCGTTCCTCTTTTCGGCGACATCTTCGACATCCTATGGAAGGCCAACCGTCGCAACTATCGCCTGCTCTGCCGCCACCTGGGCGCGCCTCGCCGCCACACCGGCCGCGACTGGGCGTTTCTGCTCCTGCTGGCTGCGGCTCTTGCACTGGTCTTCGCCATCCCGGTGGCGCTGCTAGTGTGGCTGGTGGTCTGGCTTGGCCACGCGCTGGCGCCCGCGGCCGGAGCGCGTTATTGAGGACGATTCGCGATACAATCAAGTTGAACCGTCGGGGCGTAGCGCAGCCTGGTAGCGCATCTGCTTTGGGAGCAGAGGGTCGGGGGTTCAAATCCCTCCGCCCCGACCAGCATAGCGGCAATAATACAGTTGGCTGACTGTGCTCATCAGTTTGTTTTATTGCGCTTATAGGATTGTGTTCTGGTGGGCCTGCAGGGATTCGAACCCCGAACCAAGGGATTATGAGTCCCCTGCTCTAACCGTTGAGCTACAGGCCCTTCAACGACTTACGGCAACCTCCCGCGCGAGTGTAGCGGAAGTGCGGCGGGTTCCCGTCGTTTCGGCTCGATGGCGGCGAAATAGCCGGACCGTTGCAGCCGCTCCAAAGCCCGCTCCACTGCCATCTGGGTCCGGATGGATCTACCGCTGCAAAGCCACTATGCCGGTGTAACCGGCCATCCGCATGGCGGCAACCGCGCCCGCGCCCGGTCCCCCAAGCCTTGTATGCATTGTATGGCGTGGCGAGTGCATCGCAAAATCGGCCGGGAGGCGCGCCCGCCGTTTTCCTTCGATGCTGGGGTGCAAGCGTGATCCAAGCTCATTTTGAATGCAGCGCCTCGCCCTGTCTCAGGCTCATCTTGCACTGGAATCGACTCCCTGCTTAGGCCTCCTCCCGCATGGGACGAGAGTGCGCCTTTACACACCCGGACCCACCCGTTAGACTTGACATTTCGGGGTCATGCGCATTTTTTTGGCGTGGCGGTTGTCTTCCCCTGCCGTGAGCCGGTATCTTAGGCTGACGGAACGGAATTGAACCCCAGCCCCGGACAGGTCTTCGAGTTCCGAACAAATACGAGGAGAAACACGCATGGCCGTAGAAGAGAAAGTCAAGCAGATCATCGTCGAGCAACTGCAGGTGGACGAAGCCGAAGTGACCCCCGGCGCCAGCTTCCAGGAGGATCTGGGCGCCGATTCCCTCGACGTGGTCGAGCTGGTGATGCAGTTCGAAGAGGCCTTCGATCTGGAGATCCCCGACGAAGACGCCGAGAAGATCAAGACCGTCAAGGACGCGATCGACTACATCGAGAAGAACGCGAAAGGCGGCAAGTAGCCCTTGTCCAATCCGTCCCGCAGAGTCGTCATCACCGGACTCGGTCTGGTGTGCGGTGTGGGCAACACCGCTCCCGAGGTCTGGCGGCAGCTCTTGGCCGGGGCCAGCGGCATGGGGCCCATCCGGGGCTTCGATACCACTGGCTTTTCAGTCACCTTTGCCGCCGAGGTCAAGAACTTCGACCCGCTCGACTTCGTGGACAAAAAGGAAGCGCGCAAGATGGGGCGCTTCATCCATTTCGCCTTTGCCGCCACCCAGGAGGCCATCGCCCAGGCCGGCCTCCAGATCACCCCGGAGATTGCCGACCGGGTGGGCGTCTTCATCGGCTCCGGCATCGGCGGTTTCGAGATCATCGAGCGCGAGCACACCAACCTGCTGCAGGGCGGCCCGCGCAAGATCTCGCCCTTCTTCATTCCCGCGGCCATTGTCAACATGGCAGCCGGACAGTTGAGCATCCGCTACGGCGCCAAAGGGCCGATCTCGGCCACGGCCACGGCCTGCGCCACCAGCGCCAACTCCATCGGCGACTCGGTGCGCATGATCCTGCACGGCGACGCGGATGCGATGATCGCAGGCGGCGCGGAGGCCGCGGTCACGCCGCTTTCGGTGGGCGGATTTGCCGCCATGCGCGCGCTCTCCACCCGCAACGGCGAACCCACCCGGGCCAGCCGCCCCTTCGACAGGGACCGCGACGGCTTTGTCATCGGCGAGGGCGCCGGCATTCTCATTCTTGAGGAACTGGAGTTCGCCAGAGCCCGCGGCGCAAGGATTCTGGCCGAGGTGATCGGTTACGGCATGAGCGCCGACGCTCATCATATAACGGGCATCGCCCCCGAGGGCCAGGGCGCTCAGCGCAGCATGAGAGCCGCGCTCAAAGACGCCGGCATCGCGCCGCAAGAGGTGGGCTACGTGAACGCCCACGCCACCGCTACCCCGGCCGGCGACGGCAATGAATCGCGCGCCATCGAGGCGGTCTTTGGCGACCATGCCCTCAGTCACAGGCTCAAGGTCAGCGGCACCAAATCCATGACCGGCCACCTGCTGGGCGGCGCGGGCGGCCTGGAGGCCGGCATTTCCGTGCTGGCTCTGGTCAACCAGCAGCTTCCGCCCACCATCAACCTCGAAAACGTCGATCCCGAGTGCCGCCTGGACTACGTGCCCAACCACGCCATCGCCCACAGCTTCGACGTGGCCCTGTCGAACTCCTTCGGCTTCGGCGGCATCAATGCCACGCTCGTCATGCGGCGCTGGACCGAGTGAAGGCAGCTTTTAGCCGTTAGCTTTTGGCTGCTAGCTTTTCACGGTACCAATGCAAAGGGCGTTGAAAGCGGAAAGCGATCTCAACTGAAGGCCGCCGTCCAGCCCACGGTGATCAGCACAATGAGCGCCCACCATCCGAAGACCGCGATGTAGCCAGAGGTGCGCTTCACTCCCGCCACGATCGCAAGTCCCATCCCCATCAGGAACAGATACCAGATCGTGGTGATATCCAGCGAACTTGCCAGCTTGTAAAGGGCCGCATTCGTTTCAAGTGGGTTCAGAAAGGCCCCAACACTGGTCGGTGCAAAGTTGTTCAGGTTGAACGACTCCGGCGCTGCGCCCGCGAAGAGCACAACCGACCCCAACAGCGATTTTATGATTCCGGGCAAGGCCGCAAACATCCATACAGCGAATACGCTTCCGAATTTGGCTTTGCCGCCAAACACGAAGTTGATGGTGCCCCACAACACCACCGCAATGACGACAGCAAAAATCAAAACCAGGATGGGACTGGCCGCGAATCCGCCCTCCATGCTGTACTGCGTGATCTTCATTGCCGTCTCTCGCTGGGCCGGCGGCGCCTGATTCAACTTCTCTTCGGACTTGGGGTTGAGGTGAATCGCATTCTCGGCCACCTGCGCCCATCCAACCTTGAATGTGACGGCCGCGAAAAAGACGTATCCGATCAGCACCATGATCAAGAACGGCAGCCACCAGCTTTTGTTCCCGCGCTGGATGTCTTCAAAGGTCTTCGACGGCGCTGTAAACGTGTTGGTTACGCGCTGCCACTGGCTGAGGCCGGCAGCCTCGGGGGCTGGTTCGGCCGCAGATGGGTATTCCAAATTGTTCATGATTCCGCCTCTCGAAAGCCGCTTGGGGCTCGACGCAAGCTTCCCCTGAGCATCCGCCCCGCCCGTCGCGAGTCTTCGCACCTTGAAGACGATATGCAACAGACCGCTGGGGTGGTTCCCGGCGACTCCGGGAAAGAAATGCGCCCGTTGGCGATTGTACCCTTGAAAGGCGCAGTGGAGAAATCAATTCAAATTCAATTTTGTTTACCGGGCGGGAGCGGATGGATGCGCACCCTTCAAAGCCCCTGGGAGGCGGTCTTGGCAGACGGCGGCTCGGTCTCCTGGGGTTCCTGGTGTTCCCCAGC
>JBEKPA010000141.1:0-8950 GCA_049521195.1 Occallatibacter sp. | reverse complement strand
AGGTCTTGCCGGGCAGGCGGGCGGCGCCGGCCAGCACGTAATAAGCGCCTGCGGGGGTGGTGGGAGTCAGGCCGGCAGCGGTCAAGGCGGATAAGATCCGGGCGCGCTTGGATTGGTGGTCGGCGGCTAACCGGGTGTAAAAGCTGGGAGGGAGCTGCTCGAGGCCGGCGGCGGCGCCGTGCTGCAGGGCGGAGGGCGCGCAGACATAAGTCAGGTCGTGGAAGTAAGACATGGCGGCTATCCATCTTTCGTCGGCCGTTACATAGCCCAACCGCCAGCCCGTGATGCTGAATGTCTTGGAGAAGCCGGAGAGGACGATAGTGCGTTCCTTCATCCCCGGCACCGTGGCGGGCGCAATGTGGCGGGCGCCGTCGTAGACGAAGTACTCGTAGATTTCATCGGTGATGAGAAAGAAGTCGTGCTCCAGAACAACCTCGGCAATGGCTTTCAGCTCGGCTCGGGTGAAGACCTTGCCGCTGGGATTGGCGGGGGTGTTGAGAAGGATGGCCCTGGTCTTGGCGGTGATGGCGGCCTTCAGGGCGTCGGTGTCGAGGGCGAAATCGGGCTCGGCGAGGGGGACCAGGACGGGGTTGACGCGCATGGAGCCGAGCATGGAAACGTGATAGCCGTAGAAAGGCTCGAAGATGAGAACCTCATCGCCGGGGTTGAGCAGGGCCATGGCGGCGGCGTGCAGTCCGCCGGTGGCGCCGGAGGCGACCAGGATTTCGCGGTCGGAGTCGTAGTCGAGGGCGTAGTCGCGCTGCTGCTTGGCGGCGATGGCCTGGCGGAGGCGGCCGATGCCGTCCAGCCTGGTGTAGATGTTGTGGCCGTCATGAATGGCCTGGATGGCGGCTTCCTGAACGGGAGCCGGGACCGGCGTGTCGCAGATGCCCTGAGCGAGATTGATGCCGCCCACGGCGTCGCAGGCGAGGCTCATGGAGCGGATTTCAGACTGGACGGCGGCGGGCGCCAGATGGCTGAGGGCAAGTCGAGTTGCTGCGGCTGGGGTGGTGGGCATCGGAGATCCTTCTTCATTCATCTTAAATAGGGGGCCGTGAGGTGGCCATCGGCGTAGAATCGACCTTTTATGCATGAGCTTTCGATCGTTGCGAGCGTTGTGGATACGGTGACCGAGTCGCTGGCGGCTTACAAAGGCGCGCGGGTGGTGGAGGTGCGGCTGCGGGTGGGGGCGCTGGCCAGCGTGGTGGTGGATTCGCTGGAGTTCTGCTGGGGGATTGCCACCGAAGGCACGGCGCTGGAGGGATCGAAGCTGGTGGTGAAGACCCTGCCGGTAGTGATGCACTGCGAGAGGTGCGGACGGGATGTGGAACTGGGGGGCGTGCAGAGCTTCCGCTGCCCCATCTGCGGCGAACCGTGCGTCGACCTGCGCCAGGGGCGGGAGCTGGAGATCGATTCGATAGAGATAGACGAGCTTGAGGAGACGGTATGACGACCAGGATTGTGGAGCTGCGGCGGGGGATTCTCAAGAAAAACGATGAGCTTGCGGCGGGGCTGCGGGCCAGCTACGCGGCGGCCGGCGTGCTGGTGCTGAACCTGGTTTCAAGCCCTGGAACGGGCAAGACGGCCTTTCTGGAGCGGACGCTGCGGGAAGTGCTTGCGCACGGCTCTCGTGCCGCAGCGCTGGTGGGAGATTTAGAGACGGATAACGACGCGCGGCGGCTGGCAGCCAGCGGCGCCCCGGTCCGCCAGATCAATACCCACGGAATCTGCCACCTGGACGCGGAGATGATCGGCAAGCATCTGGATGGGTGGGAGTTGGGCGGCCTCGATTACCTGTTCATCGAGAATGTGGGCAACCTGGTTTGCCCCTCGAGCTACGACCTGGGCGAGAAGATTCGCGTGGTCCTGCTGAGCGTGACCGAGGGCGAGGATAAACCGCTCAAGTATCCAACCATGTTCAACTCGGCTGACGCTGCGGTGATTACCAAGATGGATATCGCCGGGCCATGCGGCTTCGACCGCGAACTCGCGTTCAGGAACATCAACGAGATACGGCCGGGAATACGCATCTTCGAGACCTCAGCCAAGACCGGTGCGGGGATGCAGGAGTGGCTGGCTTATCTGGCCACAGAGCGGGGTGTGCTATAGTGTTCTGAGGTAACACTATGGAGTACCCGCCATGCCGACGCCCGCGACAACCAGCCTTAAACTCGATCTTGAACTCAAGCAGCGTGTGCAGCAGCTCGCCTCGGCGCGGAGGCGGTCGGCGCACTGGATCATGCGTGAAGCCGTCGAGCAGTATGTGAGCCGCGAAGAGAAACGCGAACAGTTCCGCCAGGACGCGCTGGCTGCTTGGAACGACTATCAGGCAACCGGCCTGCACGCGACCGCCGAGGAAGCCGACGCCTGGCTGGCCAAACTCGAAGCCGGCGAAGCCGCCGAGGCCCCGGTATGCCACGTCTGAAGTGGTCGCCGCAAAGCCTGCGGGATGTGGCCCGGCTGCACGACTTTCTGGCTCCCAAGAACCGCGATGCGGCCAAGCGCGCCGTCAAGGCGATCCGGCAGGGCGTGAAGTTGCTCGCCAGGTTTCCAGAGATGGGCCGCCCCGTTGCGGAGTTGCCCACCGAGTTTCGCGAATGGGTGATCGAGTTTGGGAGCGGGGCGTATGTTGCCCTATATCGCTGCGACGGCAAAGAAGTTGTCATTCTTGCCGTCCGCCATGGGCGCGAGGCTGGGTACTGATAGCCACAATTACTTTGCAAGATGATAGTCTTTTCATTCATCGGGCGAACTGGCAGAAGGGGGTCAAACGATGAGCACAGCGCTTGCCAATCCAACCGAGATGATTCGGCGGGGAGCGCCCCGGCTGATCCACTCGGATGAGGAATTGGCGGAGTATACCGAAGCTCTCTTCGCCTTGACGGCAAAGGCCGATCCAACTCCGGACGAGGAAGAAGCCATCGAGCTGATGACTCTTCTGATCGACCGCTACGAGTCGGAGCACTTTCCGGTGCCGGAGGCCGAGCCTGCCGATGTGCTGCGCTTTCTGATCGAGCAGAATGGGCTCGCTCAGCGCGATTTTGCCCCGGAGTTGGGAAGCGAAAGCACCGTATCGCTGGTTCTCTCCGGCAAGCGGCAGTTGAACCGCGACCACATCGCACGGCTCAGCCGGAGGTTCAACGTCTCGCCCGCGGTTTTCTTCGGGGCAACTGCGCCGCGCTGATCGGCTATCTCGGTTTGCGGAGCAATGTTTTCTTGTCCTTTTCGCGGAAACATGTCAGACCGGAGACTGATATCCCCCCCGTCGCTTCGGTGGCCGGGCGCGAAGCCGCTCCGCAAGGGGCGGCTTCTGCATTGCTCGGCTGAATCCGCACCCCAATCCGAGCCGCGCCCTCTTGCCGCATATCGACTTCATCAAGCAGATTCGCGCCGGCGTTCTCCGCGCCTCGCAATTCCCGGCGATGATCGCCGATCGACACGGCACGTTTACCAAGCCCGCGAACTGGTTAATCTCTTGGGTGAAGAGGCCACTGCGGCTTTCTGACACTTTCGGGACCGAACCAGGGGTGCGTCTCGACATTCGGCAACAGTCTGACTTGGTCCTCGCCGCAGTAGCGAACCGTTAAAGATGGAGAAGTTTTCCGCTTGGCGCGAGGCTCCCAGGTATCGAAAACGATACCTGGGGCATCGACCTCATTTGGCCAGATTAGGACATGCAAGGCCGCAAGGATATTTGCCATCCGGGCCTTCTTTCATCGTGGGCTGCGACGAAGGATTTGCAGCAGCCGTGGCATTGGTAAGATCCCACGCCAGGAGACGTGAACTGTCCGCACTAAGAAGAATCGTGCTGTTTAAGCTGTCTTTGGGTGTAATCATCTGGTGACCCACGATGACCCCTCCCTTCGTTGCCTCAAAATATATGTAATTGAACATCATGCCGTCGGCATTGGAATTCGCTCCTTCGCTGGCTGGGGCGACGCCTATTACGCCAAGGCTCTTCGCGTCCTCCAGAGATAGGTTCTTTGCGACATTCATGCCCTCGACTGTGACGACCACACCATCATGGCCCGGTCCAACATCCCCTATCTGAGCCGGATTGTTTATGGGACCCGGATTAATCGTCTGCTTCCAATACCTTCCGCGCAATGTTCCGGTCACCTTCTTGATGAACTTGGAATCGGGATGAGCTTTGGAAAAAGCGAGGTAGGCTTGGACGGTATCCTTCAATACTGCCTGATCCCAATCCTGCTTCTCAGATGCTTCAGCAAATGGCTTCTCCAGTATGGCTCTGACCTCTACGTGTCCTCCGCCCTTTGCCGCGTCCAATGCTGTTCTTCCGTCGCTCAACTTGGCGGTGACGTCGGCCCCTTTGGCGAGCAGCGCCTGCACCACCTCCAGCTGGCCTTCCTGGGAGGCTATGTATAGCGCGGTCGCACCGTTCGACCGGGCATTGACATCCGCTCCTTTGGCAAGCAACGCCTGCACCACGTCGAGGTGGCCGTAATAGGAGGCCACAAAAAGCGCGGTCGCACCCTTGCTCGACTTTGCATCGACATTAATTCCGCTCGCGAGCAGCGTCGTGACACGGGGCAAATCACCGCTCTTGGCCGCATTGATGAGATCGTCGCCTTGCGCATTGGCCCGCGTGCTTGCTACAACGCAAGCCAATACCACCAGAATGCCCAATATCAACGATTGCTTCAGTGGTCGTGTCGCCTTCAACATCATCATAAAAACTCCTTCAATGGGGTAACGCCGGAAGTCCACCAGAAACCTGCGGGGTTTGACTTGGAAATCCAGCGTGCTGGTCAGCGTCCCTAAGCGGAACACCGCGATGCGATTGTACCATCCGGCCAGCGGATCAATTTCGGGTGATTTAGATCACACTATACGCAGCCCCCAACTCGGTATAACGTAGAAGCCATGTGCTTAGCGATTCCCGGAAAAGTAGAAGAAATCACCACCGAAGGCGGCCTTCGGATGGGGCGCGTGAACTTTGGCGGGGTGGTCAAGAAGGTCTGCCTGGACTACGTGCCTGACGTCGAAGTGGGCGACTATACCATTGTCCACGTTGGGTTTGCGCTGTCGAAGATCGATGAGGAGACAGCGTTGAAGACGCTTGAGGACTTCCGAGCCATGGGCGCGCTGGACGAGGAGCTGGGCAGCGAGGAAGAGGCGTTCGCGCGGGCGGCGGTTGCGCCGCAGTCGGCTTGCCCGGACGGTTCTTGCTCGGTAGAAGTTCACAAGACCGTCAATTGAGGCTTGTGGTTTCCCACCCTAGCCGCACAAACAAAGACGCGGCGAGGGTGGGGCACCCACTTTTATATGCATGGGAGCTGTTCGCAGGAATGAAGTATCTGACCGAGTTCCGGAACGGCGAGATTGCCCAGCGGATGGCGCGGGAGATTCATGCGCTCGCCACGCGGCCGTGGAAGATCATGGAGGTTTGCGGGGGGCAGACGCACTCCATCATCAAGAACGGGATCGACCAGATGCTGCCCGCCGGAATCGAGATGATTCACGGGCCCGGCTGTCCGGTCTGCGTTACGCCGCTGGAGCTGATCGACAAGGCGCTGGCGATTGCCGCCCAGCCGGGCGTGATCTTCTGCTCGTTTGGCGATATGCTGCGGGTTCCGGGCACCGAGGGCGATCTCTTTCAGGTCAAGGGTGCGGGCGGCGACGTGCGCGTGGTCTACTCGCCGCTGGACGCGGTGGAGCTGGCAGTGAAGAACCCCGAGAAGCAAGTCGTCTTCTTCGGCGTGGGCTTCGAGACCACCGCTCCGGCGAATGCGATGAGCGTACACCTGGCCAAGCGGCGGGGGTTGAAGAACTATTCGCTGCTCGTCTCCCATGTTCTGGTTCCGCCGGCGATTGAGGCGATTATGGGTTCGCCGGGGAACAAGGTGCAGGGGTTTCTGCTGGCTGGGCACGTGTGCAGCGTGATGGGTTATTGGGAGTATCCGCCGCTGGCAGCGAAGTACGGGGTTCCGCTCGTGGTCACCGGGTTTGAGCCGCTGGATTTGCTGGACGGCATTCGTCGGGCCGTAGCGCAACTGGAGGCCGGGCGCCACGAGGTCGAGAACGCCTATGAGCGCATCGTGACCTTTGAAGGCAACAGACCGGCGCAGAAGCTGCTCTCCGAAGTCTTCGAGGTGACGGACCGCGCGTGGCGGGGGATCGGGGTGATTCCCAACAGCGGCTGGCGGCTGAGCGCGGCCTATCGCGACTTCGACGCCGAGGAGCGCTTCCAGATCACTGGGATTCATACCCAGGAGTCGCCGCTGTGCCGGGCGGGGGACGTGCTGCGCGGGGCGATCAAGCCGGCTGAGTGCGCGGCCTTCGGCAAGGAGTGTACGCCAAGGCATCCGCTGGGGGCGACGATGGTCTCCAGCGAGGGGGCGTGCGCGGCTTATTACAATTATGGGCGGTTTTTGTCGGCCGAGGAGTTGGCCACAGCGGGGAGCGGGCTGACGAGGGCGGCAAACGCGTGAACAGCAGATGGAATTGCGCTCTTCAGAGCCTTGACAACCTCATTGCAGTGCGCTAATGGTTTTATTACATGGGAGCAAGACACGGATGTCACAGCGGAGATTGAAACCAATGCCGATGCGATGGAACTCCCTTCTCGAGGAGTATGTATTTTCCTCGCGCTTTCCTTTTCAGCCTCTCCGGCGCACTCTCTATTGCGCATTCGCAATAGTTGGCACGGTATTGCTCGGAAGTGGTCTTAGATTCTCCGATGCTCAAACAACAAATGCGGGCATCCCCGTCCAAAGTGCTAACTCGCAAGCGTCCACTCCCAATTCACAACCCAGTTCTACTCAAAGACTGCAAGAAATCAAAGTATTTGGGATTGCAGGTAGTAAGCCAGCACCCATGATGTGGCTGCCTGCAGAAAAAGTGAAATTGCATCTCAAGTCGGACCCATTGCCATTCAGATCGCTTCTCTCTTCGACAGTCAAGCAATATAAGGTTGCCATAGTTTTTATCGTCGGGTTAGATGGAAACGTCAGAGAAGTCAGATATAAGAAAGACCTCAGCGATGCCCCGCATGAGGTGGTGGAGGCGGCAATTCGATCCGTTTCTGCGCGAACCTACCGGCCGTTTGTAAGCGATGGAAAGCCAACAGAGGTTTTTGCCGATTTAACTTTTTCCCGCAAATAAAACGACGGAAGATTCGGGGTAGAACGTGGCAGAAAGTGTGAAGGCGGTAACGCCGACGATCTCAAAACAAACGCCGGATTTCTCGAATTGGTCCTGCCCGCTGCCGCTGGCCGGCTACCCGACCATCGTGATGGGGCACGGGGGCGGCGGAAAGCTCGGCAGCGAGCTGGTGGAGCATCTGTTTCTGCCCGCGTTTCGCAATCCGGCGCTTGAAAACCTGGGCGATGCGGCGGTTCTGCATTTGCCCAGCGGCCGGCTGGCCATGACCACCGATTCGTTTGTGGTCCGGCCCTTGTTCTTTCCCGGCGGCTCGATCGGGGAGCTGGCGGTGAACGGAACGGTGAACGATCCGGCCGTTTCCGGTGCGGAGCCGAAGTATCTGAGCGCCGGCTTCATCCTGGAGGAGGGATTTCCGCTGGCGCAGTTGGCGGCGATTGTCGAGGCCATGGCTGCGGCCGCAGCCACCGCGGGCGTGCAGGTGGTTACCGGCGACACCAAGGTCGTCGAGCGCGGTCACGGGGACGGCTGCTACATCAATACGGCCGGGATTGGCGTGCTGCGGGCGGGGATTCAAGTGGGTCCGCGGCGTGCGCGGGCGGGGGATGCGATTCTGGTTTCCGGCACCATCGGCGACCACGGCATGGCCATCATGAGCGTTCGCGAGGGGCTGGAGTTCGAGAGCCAAATCAGATCGGACTGCGCGGCGCTGAACGGAATGATCGCCGAGGTTCTGACTGCTGTCGGCGGGGCGGTTCATGCCATGCGCGACCCTACGCGGGGTGGGCTGGCCTCCACGCTGAATGAGATTGCGCAGGCTTCAGGCGTGGGGATTGCCATCGACGAGGCGCGCCTGCCGGTGCGCGTCGAGGTGCAGTCGGCCTGCGAGTTGCTCGGCCTTGATCCGGTGTACGTGGCCAACGAGGGCAAGGCGGTGTTCTTTGTGGCGGCGGAGGCCGCGGACAAGGTGCTGGCTGTGCTGCGCGCCCATCCGCTGGGGCGCGAGGCGGCGCGAATCGGCCACGTAACGGCCGAGCACCCTCGGATGCTGGTGGCGCGAACGGCGATGGGGGCGAACCGCGTGATTCCTACGCAGATTGGGGAGCAGTTGCCGCGCATCTGCTGAGCGGAAGCGCTTCTAGGTGGAGATTGGCGGTTCCGGTTCATCTCATTCAGGCAGAGGCCTTGCCTTCAAAGTGAGCTTCGATCTCTTCCAGGGTCTTGCCTTTGGTCTCCGGCAGGAAGAAGGCGGCGACCAGGAAGTAGACCACCGTAAAGCCGGCGAACAGGAAGAACATCGACGAGTAGCCGTGCTTGCTGACGAAGGGCAGAAAGATCCCCGCCAGGGTGGTTGAAACCAGTTCGTTGATGACCAGGGCTATGCTCATGCCGTTGGAGCGGATTCGCGCGGGCATCAACTCCGACAGTGCCAGCCACACGCACAGGCCGGGGCCGAACCGGCGGCCGTAGCCGGGCTGCCCAAGGATATGATTGCCGTGCCCTGGAACTATGGGGATTCGAAGGGCTTCGACAAGATGATCGAGCCCTTTGCCCAGGCCGGAATCGAGACCTGGGTCTCTCCCGGAGACGCCAACTGGAATGAAGTCTTTCCGGTCGCCGAAAGGGCCTTCGGAAACATTCAGGGATTCATTCGCGATGGGCAGCGGATGGGCTCGACCGGCGCTGTGACGACGGTGTGGAACGACGATGGCGAGGGTCTCTTCAATCTGGATTGGTTCGGCGTGCTCTTTGGCGCGGTGGCGGCCTGGCAGCCGGGGGAGAGTTCGATTGCGAGCTACCAAGGCGCCCATGGACAGCTCTTCCACGG
>JBEKPA010000140.1:0-8997 GCA_049521195.1 Occallatibacter sp. | reverse complement strand
GCGCGACCTGGTGCAGTGGTTCCTGCGCATCACCGCCTACGCCGAGGAGCTGCTCGATGGCCTCGACAAGCTGGATGGCTGGCCGGACAAGGTGTGCACCATGCAGCGCAACTGGATCGGCCGCAGCGAAGGGACGGAGGTCGACTTCTTCCTTGAAGATGTGGAGGTGGAGGAATCGGAGCGGAAACGAATCCGCGTCTTTACCACCCGCGTGGATACCATCTTTGGCGCCACGAGCATGCAACTTGCGCCCCAGCATGAGCTGGTGGCCGAGATCACGAGCGCCAATCCAGAGCTGAGGGCGAAGGTCGATGAATTGCTCGATCAGCAGCAGAGGGCCCGGGATGCCGGGGATCTGGGCGAGATTGAGAAGCACGGCGTTCCCACCGGGCGCTTTGCCGTGAATCCGTACAACGGCGAGCGCGTGCCCATCTGGGTGGCCAACTACATTCTGGCCGACTACGGCACCGGCGCCATCATGAGCGTTCCGGCGCACGATGAGCGTGACTTCGAGTTCGCCACAAAGTACGGCCTGGAGATTCGCAGGGTCATCCAGCCGGTCGAGGAAACGGAGGGCGGCGATAAGCTGCCCTTCCTCTCGGAAGACGGTGTGCTGGTGAACTCCGGCGACTGCGATGGGCTGAGTTGCGCGCAGGCGCAAAGACATTTGCAAAGGGTCGCCGCGCGCAGAGGGTTTGGAGCGGCTGCGGTCACCTTCCGGCTTAAAGATTGGGGCGTGAGCCGGCAGCGCTACTGGGGCACGCCGATCCCCATGGTTTACTGCGCGTCTCAATGCCAGCCGGATGGCCTCGTCCCAGTGCCGGACGAGCAGTTGCCGGTGCTGCTGCCGCCGCAGGTCGAGATTACCCAGCAGGGCGGTTCGCCGCTGAGCCGCGTGCCGGAGTTCCTCCATACCACCTGCCCCCTGTGCGGCGGTCCGGCCAAGCGCGAGACCGACACGATGGATACCTTCGTCGACTCCAGCTGGTACTTCTACCGCTATACCGATGCGAAGAACGCGGATGCGCCCTTCGATTCTGAAATTGCGAAGTATTGGTTTCCCATCGACCAATACATCGGCGGCGTGGAGCACGCCATTCTGCACCTAATCTACTCGCGATTCTGGACCAAAGTGATGCGCGATTTGGGGCTCATCGAGAACGACGAGCCGGTGCGCCGGCTTTTCGCGCAAGGCATGGTGATCAAGGATGGGGCCAAGATGTCCAAGTCGAAGGGCAACGTGGTTTCGCCCGACGAGATGGTGGCCCGCTACGGCGCCGATGCCGCGCGCATGTATTCGCTGTTTGCCGCTCCGCCGGACCGCGATCTGGACTGGCAGGAGGACGGCGTGGCCGGGGTGACCCGCTTCCTGGCCCGCGTCTGGCGGCTGACGGTGAAGTATGCGCCGGTGGCGCGTTCGGCCCGCGAAACTCGGTCCGAAAAGCAAAACGGCGGAGCCGCGCTGAAGTTGCTGCGCAAGCTGCATCAGACCATTGCCAAGATCACGCTCGACTTTGAGGGCCGCTGGCACTTCAATACCTGCGTGGCGGCCATCATGGAGATGGTCAACGAGTTTCAGGCCGCAGACGCGCAACTGGCGGCGGGCGAGGTTCCCGCGCCGGTGCTGCTGGAGTTGCTGCGCGCCCTCACGCTCCTGCTGGCCCCGTTTGCGCCCTATCTAGCTGCGGAGCTGTGGGAGACGCTGGGCGAGGAAGGCTCAGTCCTGCGCGCGCCATGGCCTGAGAGCGATCCGGAACTGGCCAGGGAAGACGAGCTGGAAATTCCGGTGCAGATCAACGGCAAGCTGGTCGCGGTGGTGCGGGTGGCTGCCGATGCCGATTCAAAGGCCATAGAAGAGGCGGCGCTGGCCGCGGAGAAGGTTCAGTCGCGCACCGCTGGCAAGACCGTGGCCAAGGTGATTGTGGTTCCCGGCAAGCTGGTGAACCTGGTGGTGAAGTAGCCGGGCCTTCCCACCAATGAGGGTGCCCCATCCTTCCGCGTTCTTTGCGGAAGGATGGGTTACCGCGAATCTCAACCGGCAGCATTCTTGAGGAGTCGTATGCCAGCGCCCCTGCGCGGAACCCAGTCGCTGGTTGGTCAGATGGGTTGGGTCTTCGCGCGGCCCTCGCTCACGGCCATCGAGGTTGCCTGGCGCTGGGTCTTCGGCATTCCTTTTCTGGTTGTCTGCTGGATGCAGGCGCAGCGGATTCTCACTGCGCTGCCGCTCGAATCCGCCGGGCTCGATCCCATCGACGCGCAGAACCCGTGGGTCGCGGCAGCGCAACTGGCCCACGCCTGGTCGCTCTACCAGCCGCATGGGATGACCGTGCTGCGCTGGCTGCTGCCGCTGGCCGCGCTAGGCTGGGCGGTGGTTTCCGGGCTAGGCCGCAGCCTGGTTCTGATGCGGTTGCAGGCGAATCCTGACGCGAATCCGGTTTCCCGGCTGCCTCGCCGGCCTCCCGGTCTTCGAATTCTGCCAATGATCGTCCTGCAAGCCGCGTGGCTGGCTCTCTTCGCCGCAACCGTCTGGGGTTGGTTCCGCTCCATGCAATGGGCCGCGGCCACGCACATCGCCGCCGCCGGCGAACCGGACCTGGTGGGCTTCTCCATCTGGGCGATCTTTCTTTCGCTTGGATTCTTCACCGCATGGGCGCTGGTCAGCTGGCCGGTGGCCATCGCTCCGCTGCTCATGCTGCTTGAAGGCTGCAACCCCGCTCAAGCGCTGGCGCGCAGCCTGCGGCTGGGCAAGCCGTTCACCGGCAAGCTGATCGAGATCAACCTGGTAATGGGCATCGTCAAGCTGGCTCTCCTGGTGCTGGCCATGGTGCTCTCCGCCGCGCCCCTGCCCTTCAGCGACCAGCTCGGCGCCGATACTCTACACTGGATAACCGCTTTGGCCGCGATCTTTTATCTCCTCGCCAGCGACTACTTCCAGGTGGTGCGCCTGAAGGGCTTCGTCGAGTTCTGGAAGATGTTTCGCGGGCAGCGAGTGAGCGAACTATCGAAATAGCCGAAACCCAGGTTTCATCCGCCCCCGAACCTCTCATCAGGTGGTGTGGGTCCCTGCCCCATCCCCCTTGTCTGGCGGGATAGTCCCGGTCAGGCGAGGAATCTCTTTAGGGGATCCCAGTAGTGGTGGTACCAGCCCCAGTCGAGATGGTCATACTCGCCTGCGGGGAAGCCGGTGTGGTCAAAGATCAGGGTGGATTCGACGGCGCGGGGCTGGAACTCGAAGTGGACGATGGAATATACGCCTGGATCCCAGTGTGTGGGGCGCCAGGCTTGGACGATGCGCTGGCTGGGGATGAGCTCGACGTTGCGGCCGACGATAAGGCCGCCGAACATGGAGAATGCTCCGCCTGGAACCTTGTCGATGGCAGCGGGAAGGCCGGAGAAGGCGGCGAACTGCTTTTGGTCGAGGATGGCCTGGTAGAGCCGCTCTGGGCTGGGATGGAAGTCGATCTCGTAGTGGATGGAGGTGCGCGATTGGTTGGCGATCGAGGATGGCTTTTCTTCCATGGCTGGCTGTTGCGCGGTCGGCTGCTGGGCTTGGGCGCGGGTGAGGGAGCCGGCAGCAAGGGCTGCGGCGAGAGCGGCCAGAGCTTGACGGCGGGTGGAGATGGTGTTCATTGAGCCTCCGGAGAACCCGGATGGGATGGCCGGGTGAGAGAAGGATAGTGCAAGAGGATCGATCCGGGAAAGCCCTGACTGATCGCCGGTTTCGATTTGCCTGGGGCCATCAATGCCGGGTTGCAACCCGCGCCTACTGGCGCCGCTCCTGCGGCAGAGGGCCGCTGCCGCTCGGACAGCCCCATCCCTAATGCTCTTCTCTTCCCGGCCGCAGCATGAGGTCCCTGATCGCTTCACGGGGGTCTTTGCCTTCGTTGAGGATCAGCTCCATCTGCTCTGTGATGGGCATTTCGATCTGGTGCAGGCGGGCTAGGCCGAGGGCGGCGCGGGTGGTGAGGACGCCTTCAGCGACCTTGCCGCCCAGGCTGTCGAGAATCTCCGCGAGATTGCGGCCCTGGCCGAGTGCCTGACCGACGGTCCGGTTGCGGCTGAGCGAGCCGGTGCAGGTGAGCACCAGGTCGCCCGCGCCGGAGAGGCCGGCAAGGGTTTCGCGGCGGCCTCCGCAGGCCACGGCGAGGCGGGTGATCTCGGCGATGCCGCGAGTCATGAGGGCGGCGGCGGAGTTGTGGCCGAGGCCGATTCCCGCCGCGACGCCGGCGGCGATGGCGATGACGTTCTTGAGCGCGCCGCCGAGTTCGACGCCGATAACGTCGGTGCTGGTATAGAGGCGGAGGGTCTCGGACGAGAACTCCTGCTGGATGATGGCGGCGATTTTGGGGTCTTCGAAAGCGACGGTGACGGCGGTGGGCTGTCCCTGGGCGACCTCAAGCGCAAAGCTGGGACCGCTGAAGGCTCCGATGGGCAGGGTGAGGCCGATTTCGCCCAGGCTGGCGGCGATCACCTGGGTCATGCTCAGGTAGGTGCGGTCTTCAACGCCTTTGGTGGCGCTGACCACGATCTGGCCGGGATGAAGATGGGCGCGGAGCCGCGAGAGCGCGGGGCGGAGGAACTCGGAGGGGACGACGGAGACGACGATCTCCGCATCCGCGACGGCCGCTTCGCTCCCGGTGATGGCGATGGCGCCGGGGATGGGAAAGCCGGGGAGGAAGAGCGTGTTTTCGCCGGCGTCGATGATCTCCTGGGCAAACTCCGGGCTGTGTGCCCAGAGGGTGATCCGGTGGCCGCCGCGGCGGTGGAGCGAGAGGGCAAGGGCGGTTCCCCAGGCGCCGGAACCGAGGACGACGATGCGGCTCATGCGCTTTCCGTCCTTTGTTTTGGCGATCCAAGGCGGGATTCCGTGCCGGCAAACAGGCGGCAGATGTTCTGGTGGTGCTTGGCGATGATGAGCAGGGCGACGGCGAACTGGGCGCCGATGAAAGCGGCGGGACGAGGACCGCTGACCAGAAGCCAGGCAAAGACGGGAAAGCTGGCCGAGCCGAGAATGGAGGCCAGCGAAACATAGCGGCTGAGGAGAAGGACGAGGAAGAAGACGCCGATGGCGGCGAGGGCGGCGGCGGGGGCGGCGACCAGGAAGACGCCAAATCCGGTGGCCACGCCCTTTCCGCCGCGAAAGCGGAGCCAGACAGGGAACATGTGGCCGAGGACGGCGAACAGAGCGGCGATGGCCTGGGCAGTGCGCGCCGGAGCGGCGGACATGAGCAATGCGCCGAGCACGGATCCGAGCCAGACGGCGGAGCAGCCTTTGAGCATGTCCAGCAGGAAGGTGGCCGCGCCCAAGCCCTTGCCGCCGGAGCGCAGCACGTTGGTGGCGCCGATGTTGCCGCTGCCGACGGAGCGAATGTCCTGGTGGCGGAAGACGCGGATCAGTAGGTATCCGGTGGGGATGGACCCCAGCAGGTAAGAGGCGGCCGCGATGAGCAGGCTTGCGAGGAGCATGACCAGTGAGAGTTTAGCAGGTGCCACCTGTGGTGGGCAGACGGCGTCTGCGCGCCAAACCGATGAGGTCTCAGTCGGAGACTATCACTTCGCCGGGGACGATGGGGCGGGTGCGATAGAGCAAGCCGCGCTGCGCGAGCAGACCCATGAACAGCAATGCGGCTACGTAGACGAGGAGCTTGGTCAGGTCGCCGGCAAGGCCGCGGGGCAGAGTCTTCCACAAGACGAGCAGGAGGGTTTGCGCGGCGGTGACGGCCCAGACGGAGCCGTAGAAGTAGCGGCGCTCTGTGCCTTCGGTCCGGGTGGAGGGTCCGACGCGGGGCAGCTTGCCGATGGCGCCAAGCAGCAGAATGACGGCGCACAGCGGCAGGTAGGCGTAGTTGTAGATCTGCTTCATGTACCAGACGCCGGTGAAGACGGCGATGAGGAGGCCGGCGAGGTTGAGCAGGGCGAAGTTCAGCACGGCGTTCCAAGCGAAGGTATAGCAGACGCGGCGGTAGAGTGGATTGGGCTTGTCCTCGTCGAAGCGCAGGATATAGGGGCGGGGTTCCGCGCCGGGCAACTGCCCGCGCAGGCCGGCAACGCCCGTGCCCAGCAGCACCGCGCCGAGCCAGGCCAGATTGCCTCCATGAAAGCCGCGGGCAAAGAGCGAAAAGGTCAGGGGTCCGGGGGTGAGGAAGAAGACCCATATCCAGATGGGCCAGTGGCACAGCCGGTAGATGCGCGTGTTGCGCTCGCGGATCTTCCGTTCCTGGGCAAACTCCACTTTTCCGCGGTATTGCATTGGGAAGAGTCTCTCAGGGCGCATGGGAGAGCGTCAATGCTGGAAAGGCGCGAGGCTGGATGGTCGCGAGGGCGGACGATCTGGCTTGGGAATTGCGGCGCAGTTGTCCGGCCTCAGCGCTGCAGGATGGCCTGGCGGGCAGAACGAACCTCGGCGGCGAGAACCTCCAGAACCATGAGCCCCACGAGCGGATCGGATTCCATGAGTGCGGTGAAATCGTCGCGGGTGACAAAGCCGAGCTTGGCCCCGCTGCGCGCTGTCGCGGTCAGCGTGTAGGGCGCATTGCCGACGAGTCCGGGCAGCCCAAGCACCGAACCGGCGGCTGCCTGGCCCGACAGGATGGCCTCGCCCCGGGGAGAATCCATGGTGAGGGTGACTTCTCCCTGGTGGAGAATGTACAGGCCGGCAGCGGCATCTCCCTGATGGAAAAGAACGCTTTCCGCGCCACAGGAGAGTTCGACGGCTCGCCGGCTGAGCGCTTCGATGAGCTTCGGATCGGCAATGAAAGCGGA
Organism: Occallatibacter sp.; assembly: GCA_049521195.1. Taxonomy (GTDB): domain Bacteria; phylum Acidobacteriota; class Terriglobia; order Terriglobales; family Acidobacteriaceae; genus Telmatobacter. Next base: position 2,235 of record JBEKPA010000140.1, on the reverse strand, counting down.
CGAGTCGAGCTTCATGCGCGGCCTCCATGAATGTTGAAGGGGGTGAGCGGAACGCGAGCCCTTTCGGGCTTTGAGGCTATCGTCGCATCGATCAAAGCGAAGTCGTGTGATGTGCATCACCTAATGGTGGTTAAGACGGAGAATAGAAGTCGATTCTGGGGTTGGGCCGACGCAAGGAAAGCATCGCGCTAGCGGCAGGCGTATCTTGGTAAACATGAACAACGGATTGGCGGTTTCGGTACTGGATCTTGTGGGCATGCGCATCGGGGAGTCGCCCGCGAGCGCGATTGCGCGGTCGGTGGAGCTGGCGCGGAACGCGGAGCGCTGGGGTTACAAACGCTACTGGCTGGGGGAGCACCACTCGATTGTGGGGCTGGCCGACTCGGCGACGCCGGTGCTGGTTGGGCATGTGGCGGGGGCAACCGAGCGGATTCGAGTGGGCAGCGGCGGGGTCATGCTGCCCAATCATGCGGCGCTGGTGGTGGCCGAGCAGTTTGGCACGCTGGAGGCGCTGTATCCGGGGCGCATCGACCTGGGTGTGGGGCGGGCTCCCGGAGGCGATCCGGACGCCATGCGGGCGCTGGGGCGGGATCTGGGGCAGGGGGACGTTCTTTCGAAGCATGACGCTTTCTCAGAGCGTCTTGAGGAGCTGCGGGGTTATCTGGGAGCGGAGAAGCCGGGACAGACGGTCAGGGCGATTCCGGGCCAGGGCAGCAACGTGCCGATCACGCTGTTGGGTTCGAGTTGCTGGAGCGCGGAGCTTGCGGGGAAGCTGGGGCTGCCGTATGCCTTTGGCGCCCAGTTTGCGCCGGAGCATCGGGTTGAGGCGGCCAAGCTCTACCGGGAGCACTTCCGGCCCAGCGAGACACTGCGCAAGCCGTACCTGATGATGGCCGTGCCGGTGATTGCCGCGGAGACGGATGGCGCGGCGCGGCGGCTGTTTACCACCATGCAGCAGCGGGCTTTGAATTCGATCCGGACTGGGGCGGTAGAGCTGCTGCCCGCCGTGGATTCCATGCAGGGGCTGTGGTCGGCAGCGGAGCGGGTTGCGGTCGAGAGCCGTCTGGAAGCCGCGATTGTGGGATCGGACTGGACGGTAAAGGCGGAGCTCGAAAAGCTGGTGCGCCAGACCGGCGCCGACGAGGTGATCGTGGAGACCGATACCTATGAGCAGGCGGATCGCCTGGAGTCCTATCGAAGGGTGGCCGCGATTGCGGCGGGGATAAAAGCCGATCCGCCACGCCGCAAGAACCCGAATGCTCAAAAGAGGACCGTAGCTTGACGATTGTTAAGCACCGTCTGATCAAGTCCACATTCTCGTTCGCTTTGAAAGGGCGCGGCTTTAGCCGTGCCGCAAACGGCCCACAAAACGACCGGGCTTTAGCCCCTGAGGGACACTTTGCAGGGGCTGAATGGAGTTTATGAGATGGCCTCTATGAAGAATCCGCCCCATCCGGGGGATTTTATCCGGACTGAAATTATCGAGCCGGCCGGTTTGACGGTGACGGCTGCTGCGGCGGCGCTTGGCGTTTCCCGGACCGCGCTGTCCAGCCTGCTCAACGGTAAGGCTAGCCTCTCCGGGGATATGGCGCTGCGTATCGAGAAGGCCTTCGGAGTGAGGATGGATACGCTCATGCGGATGCAGTCCGCTCACGAGATTGCCCGGACGCGCAAGTGCGAGAAGCAGATTCGCGTGCAGCGGGTTCAGTGCGCGGCGTGAGCTTGGATCGAGACGGTGGAGTGGAGTATCCCAGGCCTCAGGGGCGGGATTCCGAGGCGCCCGGTAATCGTTCCACCTACTATCCCAAAACCTCCAATGCCTTCTTCGCGAAAACCCGCACCCCATCCGGGGTCAACGGATCCATTCCCGCAACATCGTCCGTTGCATGGCTGCTAGGCAACGCGGCGTCATTGATTGATGCTAGGTCAGCAAGCTCGTTCTGTAGAGGGTGCAGCCGCGTTCCTTTGGCGCTGGTTCGGATTCTCGCGATCATGTCGCCGAGCGTATCGCGGGTCTCAAATGGCGGCCCTGGAAAAAGGTGCCTGAGCCTCTGCTCCACGTAGGGGCGAATGCAGCCTGCTGCCTTCTCGTGGTCGCCGCCATTCTCGACATAATCCAAGAGCGTGAGGTAATGCTTCACGTATGCGGTTCGCATTGCTAGCTCGACGTCCCACGGTTGTAGTTGGCTACATCGGTTGGTTCTGGCCACTTGACGTGGGACAACGCCTTTCAGT
>JBEKPA010000139.1:0-9053 GCA_049521195.1 Occallatibacter sp. | reverse complement strand
TGCGCCGAAGACGTTCATGTCGTTGCCGCCCAGCATGGGAGTGGAGTCGGAGTTCTGCCCGCCGGTGTTGGAGTAGACCTGCGTATCGAGCATGAGCACCTTGACGTTGGGGCGGTTTTGCAAGATCACCTTGGACATATTCTGGTAGCCGATGTCGCCCATGCCGCCGTCGCCGCCGACCGCCCAGACCTTGGGCAGCTCGACGATCTCGCGGTCGGTCATCAACGCGTCAGTGAAGTGGCTGAGGTGGTAATACTCCTCTTCGCTGATCACGCCGGTTTCGCGCGTGAGCAGCGCGTCGGCCAGGCGCTCGGGGATGACGGAGCGGCGCGCATGATCGACGATGAAGCTTTCGCCCATCAGCCAGCCCACTGTGACGCCGTCCTGGAAGAGCGAGTTCATCCACGGGTAGGGGTGGGGATTGTTGGGCGCGGTGGAACCGTAGACGGTGTTGCAGCCGGTGTGGGCGGCCATGGCCATCACGCTCATGCCGTTGGCCAGGCGGCCATCGACGGCTTGCAGGTTCTTGTGGTTGAAGGCCTCGGTCAGCAGCACCGCAGCGATGGCCTCGACCAGCTCGGCATCGGTGAGCGGGCCATGCTCGGCCTCGTGCGCGGCGATGCGGGCCTGGGTGTCGGGAACGTCCTCGCCGCCCAGGCCGAGGACCAGGTGGGCGATGGCCTGGCGGAGCAGCGCGTACTCAGCGGGGCTGGTTGCCTGGAGCTTGGCGAGGCGGGCCACACCGACCTTCTCGAGTTCGCCGGCCTTGGCCAGGAAGCGGTCGCTCTTCGCATAATAGACGGGGCGCATGTAGGCCTCGGTGACGGCGGCGATGGAGCGCAGCACGCTCTTTTCGCCGCAGCCGGCGCAGGCGCCGTCGCCGCTTACCAGCGCATCGTAGTTGGTGCGCACCATGAGCATGTTGCGCAGCGTGGCGGTCTTCGAGTCCGCCGGATTGGCGGCGTTGAAGAGGCCGAGGAACTTCTGCGAGGTATCGGGGAGCAGATCGAGGAAGGCGGTGCCGGTGGTGTGCTCGGCATTCACTTCTTCGGTCTCCGCCACCATCCTGAGCGCGTTATGGTCGCCGCAGGCGGTGACGCAGGCCGCGCAGCCCTTGCACAGATCGCTGACAAAGATGGAGAAGATGCCGCCCGAGCCGGGCGACTTGCGCTCCGGCGAACTAAAGATGGCGTTCACCTTCTGGTAGGCCATGGGAACCTTGGCAATAATGTCGAAGAACTGCCGCTTGGATGCGGCGGAGAATCCGTCCACTGAATCCGTGACTTCGCGCAGGATGGTGGGCAGCGGCGTTCCCGTTTTGATCTCGGCTACCATGCGCTGGCGGGCGAGCCTCTCGATCTCAGGCAGCGCGCCCATCAGCATGGCGCGGTCACCGGGGTCGGCGATGTAATGGGAGACGGCGGTCGAGAGCAGCGTACTCAGATCCTGCGAGCAGTTGGGCAGCGCGGTATCCGGGCAGACCGAGATGCACTCCATGCACTGGGTGCAGTTCTCGGGGATGAAGAGCGGAGTCTCGCGCCGGGCCACGTACTTCGAGGCCGTGTCGCCGGTGGCGGCGGCGATCATGCCCATGGCCGAGAGCGGCGTGGCCGGCTGGTTATAACCGTAATGAGCGCGGAACTGGGCGTCGAAGTTGGCCACGCTGGCGAGGGGCGCGCGCTTGGCCTGGCCGGCCGGCAGCGGCGTGGAGCGGCAGCCCGAGCCGCATGAGCCTCCGGCGGCAGCTAGCTCCAGAATCGGCAGCAGAGCCGCGCCGCGCAGGCTGGAGCGGTCGGCCGCAGCCAGCGCGCCGATCTTGATCTCCTTCACCTGGTCGAAGCCCTGCATCATGACTTCCATGTTGGACGCGACGACGGCGTCGCCCAGCTTGCCGAACTTCTTCACATACTGCTTGTGGACGACCTCGCGATATTGCTCCTGGGTGATGCCGAACTCCCGCAGCAAAGTGCTGACGGCAAAGAATGCGCCCAGGAAGGCGTTGCCCTGCATGCGCAGTTGCAGATCGCCGCGGTCGGTGGCCTTCTTGGCGATGGCAAAGCCGGGCAGCGTGAAGACGCGGATATTCTTGTCGATGATCTGCTTGCGGGCCCACTGCGGCAGGCGCTCCCAGGCCTGCTCGCCCTCTTCGTCCGACTCCCAAACCATCGAGCCGCCTTCGGCCATGCCGTCCAGCGGGTTGGTGTGCGTAAAGGCCTTGGGATCGCAACAGAGGACGACCGTGACGTGGCGCAGATCGCAGTTGACGCGGATGCGCTCCTTGGCGGCGACCATGAAATAGCTGGTCGGCGCGCCCTTCTTCTCGGAGCCGTACTTGGGGTTGGCGCTGACGTGGATCACTTCCTTGGGGTTGCCCAGGTCGTCGAGCTCTCCATCGCGTTCATAGATCAGATCGTTGAGGTCGCCCAGAATCGCGCCCAGGTTCTTGCCGGTGGTGATAGCGCCCCAGCCGCCGATGGAGTGAAAGCGCACGGCCACCGCGCCCTCGGGCAGCAGCGATGGCGTCTCGTCGCCGATAACCGCGTACGGATGGTCGATGCCCAGCACGAAGAACGAAACTCCGTCAGCCGCGCACTTGCCGTCCTTGCGGGCGCGTCCGGCGGTGGCGAACTCGTATGCGCCGATGATGTGCTCGGGGCGGAAGTCGCGCGAACCCAGGCCGTAGGAGCCTCCGAGAATGCGCGGAACCTCGTCGAGAGCGATGGTGGGCAGTCCTTCGGTAGTCTGAAGCGCCCTGGAGAGCGCGGTGCGAATGTCGCGGCCCAGCGGATTGTCGCCGGCCAGAGCCTCGTCGGTGCGCTCCAGTACGATCACGTTCTTCTTGCCCCGGAGCGCGGCGATGATGGCCGCCTCGGGGAAGGGGCGAATGACATTGACGTGGATGGAGCCGACCGCGACGCCGCGCGTCTGGCGCAGATAGTCCACCGCGGCCTCGATGTTTTCGGCGGCCGAGCCCAGCGAGACGAAGACCGTATCCGCGTCGCTGGTCCTATATTCGCTGATAAGTCCGTAGTAACGGCCGGTAAGCTCGCCGAAATCTTTGTATGCGTCTTCAAGGAATTGCAGAATTGGCTCGGCGAAGTTATTGCGCCGCGCCACAACGCCATTCATGTAGTGTTCCTGATTCTGCACCGGCCCCAGCAGGACGGGGTTGGTCAGGTCCATCATCTTCGGAACGCGGCGGCGCGTGGGTCCAAACAGGATGCGCTGAGCCTCGGTGGGGCAGTCGATGATGTCTTCGGGCGAGCCGAGGTACTCGCGGATCAGCTCCGATTCGTGCTTGTAGAAGGTGCGCTCAAGGTGCGTGGTGAGAAAGCCGTCCATGATGTTCATGCCGGGGGTGAGCGAGAGCTCGGTCACGCGGCGCAGGATCAGCGCCTGGTCGGCGGTTTGTTGCGCGTCCTTGCCGAAGAGCATGATCCAGCCGGTATCGAGCGCGCCATAGATATCGTCGTGGCCGCAATGCACATTGAGGGCGTGCTTGGTGAGCGCGCGCGCCCCCACCTCTAGCACCATGGTCGAGCCTTTGCCCGGCGCGTGATAGTACTGCTCCACGCCGTAGACCACTCCCTGCCCGGAGGTGAAGTTGACCACTCGCTTGCCGCATACCGAGTGGGCAATGGCGCCGCCCTGGGCCGCGTGCTCGCCTTCGGTCTCAATGGCGATGGTGTTGTGCCCAAAGACGTTCAGATTTCCTTCGGCATAGGCCTGCTGGAAAAGCTCGCCGCCCTCCGTGGAAGGCGTGATGGGATAGAACACGCCCGCGTCGGCGATCCGCGTCTCAGTGTGGTACGAGACGAGCTGGTTTCCGTTTGCCGTAACCCGAATGCCTGGAAAGCGAGCGGCAGTTGTCATCGATCCCTCTCTGTTCGCACCGTTCTTCGGTTGAGGTCGTCACGATGCGCGTCAGCGCCCGGATTCGAGGGATAGCACTCGCGTCGAATCCGCGTCGCGGTTCGTTGCCCAGGTCGATTGGGCCACGGGGTAAAGCGGCCCAGTCGAATTCCCTTGCAAGTGTAAAGGCCGAGGTGGAATCGAGGGAACCCAAGGGGAGGGCTGAACCTCAAGCAAGCGGGAGAACCGGCCTGTATACAAGTATGCGCCCATGGCGGGAGACGGTGTCTCATGCCTTGGGATTGGGCGGCCCTTCGTCGTGCGAGGGCCCGCCCGAGGGCCGCGCCTTCATATCGAGCATCACTCGCGCGGCCGTCTGCTGAGCGCCCTGCAAGGCCCGGCTGGGTCGGTCTGTCTCCGGCCCGCCGAGTGCAACGCCCTCACAGGCTTCTCCCTTCAACCGCAGCTTCTCCTGTAGCGTCTCGATCCGCGAGGAGATTTTCGCCTTCGCCTCCGTGGGGCGACTGACGGCTTCACCGAGAGCGATCATTTTGCTAGTACATTGGAGGAGAAACAAACAAGCCAGCAAAGAAAAAATGTACACACACTTCGTGGCAATACGCACCGAAATCTCTGAGATCCCCGTCTCTGCGATCGCGATACTAATGTAGGACAGAACCAAGAAGGACGTTGACATTAGGAGGCTAGTCAGGCCCATGAAGCAAGTAAACGCGAAATACCGCATGTCGCTGCGGAGGCGAAGCAGCCTGTAGAGGCGCCATTCCGCGTTGGAGAGGCGCACCCTGAGTACCCACGTACTCAACCGCTGAGGTGGAATTGCCCAGAGCCTCCAGAATGTTTCGACCACCGGGCTGAGCAGGGGCGTGAGGAAGAGAACCAGTATTCCAATGATCAGGGGGAAGACCGCTTCGCGTGCGATTGGGTGCGCCACCCACCAGAATTGAATTACGTCGAACACGAGCATCCCCCAAATGTTAGGTTGCTCAGAATCTTATCACGGACGCTGCCGGAGCTTCCGGGGTGCAGGCCGCATTCTTCACCCGTTGGGGTTGCCTTTTGGCCCATGATCCCTCAAAGCATGTCACGGCGGCCCAGGGCGCCGGACTCCCGCTTACATCTCTTCACGTCTTAGCGAATGGGGCGCCCTGTAACCGTCGACTAACTCCTTGAGTCCCGTTAGTCCTTGGTCCGTTCCTCTACTGCTTCACCAGTTCGACGCGGCGGTTCTTGGCGCGGCCGTCCTCGGTGTCGTTCGACGCCACCGGAGCGTAGGGGCCGCTGCCATAGGCCCGCAGGCGGACGGCCGGAACCGCGTATTTCGTGGTGAGCGCGGAGAGCACAGCCTCCGCGCGCCGGCGCGAAAGGTCCATGTTCATGTCCAGCGCGCCCTGGTTGTCGGTGTGCCCGACGACATAGAGTTTCAGCTTGGGATCGCCCTGCAGCAGCTTGGCGATCTCCTTCATTGTCGCGTCGGATTCAGGCTTGATATCGGCCTTGCCGGTGTCGAAGTAGATCCCATAAACCGAAGCGTGGCCGGTATGGTTGATGTCGTTGGCCAGCGACGCGGCGTTCACCGTGATGAGATCGGACTCCATGGGCTTCACTTCGATGACGTAAAGCTCGGCATTGGCTCGGGAATCCGGGCCCTGATTGTCGATCAACAGGCTCACATAAACGTCGCCCTCCGGCCGCCCGAGCTTCGCCGAAATATAGTGAATCCCGTGTTCGGGCCCCCAGTAATCGGCGCTGTCGCCGCTGTTGGCGTACGCATTTGCAACCGAGCTCCCGCAACCCTGCGGGCCGCACGAAAAGAGCGTCTCAAACCCGGCCTTTTTGAGCGCACTTTGATAGTTGCGAAAGACCTCCAGCACCGTGCGTCCCGCGGGCGCCACGTAAACGATGCGGGTGATCTTCCCCTCCAGATGCTGGTTCTTGGTAATCTGGTTCTCCTCCTCGACCGGACCCATCGGAAGGCTGAACTCATCGAACTCTTTGGTCAGATACTTCGCGATATACGAGCCCGGATATCGCGAAATCATGGGATGGTCTTTGCTTCCCTCCATGTCCTGGTCCTGGGCTACCGCGACGGGCGCCGCAAGGCCCGCTAACAAGCAGGTTGCGAATACTGTGCGAATGAAGGTTGTCATGCGTTCCTCCTGGCCGGAGCTTTCATCTTGCTTTTCCGGCTACAGGGGAATATAGCACCAGCTAATTCCGCTCGCGGTCTTTTTGCCATCTGCTGCTGAAAGACGTCCGCAGGCACATGGGCCGTTGAACGCGGGTTCTTCACCCCAAGCCGGAATCCCTCCCGCGAGCCGGATCATCTGAGAGAATAAGGACAGTGGATCGAGCGCAAAATCTTGTCTTCCGGCGGACGGGCGCGCCGGTCATTGTTGCCGCGGCGGCCATGATTCTGTCTTTGGCCGCGTCCAGGCCGGCCGCAACCGCCCAGACGCCCAATCCCACCTCCGCCGTCAACCCATTCTTCGGCAGCCTGACCGCCCATCCAGCCACGGATGAGACCCTCAAGCTGTCGCTGGACGAGGCCGTCAGCCTGGGCCTCAAGAACAATCTCGGCCTGAAGGAGGCGGAGAGCGGCGAAAAGGCGCTCCAAGGGGAAAAGAACGAGGCCCTGCAGAACTTTCTGCCCACCATTACGGTTGGGGGCGATCTCGGAGTCCACCAGCAGGATCTTGTCGCGCTGGGCTTTGGCCCGGGAGTCATCAAGGAGTTCGCATCGCTCTTTCCCGGCGGCAAGATTCCGGCGGGATTCTCGTTCATCACTCGCGACGACCTGACCGAGGGGCAGATCCACTACAGCCAGATGCTCTTCTCCGGCCCGGTGATCGCCGGCTTCAAGGCGGCCCGCGCGGGCGAGAGAGCGGCCTACTTCGCCAAAATGTCGGCGCGCGAAGAGGTTGTCCAGCAGGTGGCCGCGGCCTATCTGCACTGCATTGCCGCAGCCAGCGAGGTGGACAACGCTAAGGCGCTCGAGGCCGCCGCGCAGGTGCTGTTCAACCAGGCCCACGCCGCACACGAGGCCGGCGTGGTGGCGAACCTGGACGAGTTGCGGGCGCGGGTCCAGCTACAGGCCCAGCAGCAGGCCCTCATCGGCGCGCAGAACGCCCTCGAAAAGAACCTGATCCTGCTCAAGCGCGAGATCGGCATCGACCCCGGCCAGAGGATTGCGCTCACCGACCCCGCGCCGTACAGCGATCTGGCCGCCGATACCCCTGATGAGGTGCGGGCCATCGCTTACAAGAACCGCTCGGACTACCAGGATTTGCAGAATCAGGCGGTCGCCTACAAGGCCATCCACTCGGCCTATCGTAGCCAGCGGTTGCCCAGCCTCAGCTTCGGCGGCTTCTACGATGTGAGCAAGGTCAACGGCGTCGGCTCGCACGGCAACTTCGTCGCCCAGGGCTCGCTCAGCGTCCCGCTATTCCGCGAGGGCAAGCTGCGCGGCGATGCGGAGTCGGCCCAGGCCCAATTGGCTGCCGTCGATGCCCAGCTCGCCGACCTGAGGGGCGCAATCGACCAGCAAGTGCGCTCGGCGCTGCTGGACGTGGACGCAACCTCGAAGTTGGTTACCGTGGCCCGCTCCAACGTGGAGTTGGCCACCCGCGCCCTCACCGACGAGACCGACCGCGTCAACGCCGGCGTGGACGACAACCTGCCCCTGGTCACCGCGCAGGCCACGCTCGCCTCAGCCGAGAGCAACCTGGTGGAAAGCCTATACCAGTACAACCTCTCCAAGCTGGCTCTGGCCCGCGCCGCCGGCGTCATCGAGCAGCAGTACCGGGTGTACCTGGGGCGGTAGGTTTCCGAATGCTCGCCAGCTTCGGCTACGGCACGATTCCGACGAGCGCGAGAGGAACGGCAGGCACGCCGCGTTCCTCGCGAATCAGGATGAAGAAAAGCGTAGTCGCTCGCTCGCCTATGCGGCGGAGGAAAGCAGCTCCGCTTCCGTTGGCCCACCGGCGCCATGCCCATTGAGTGAGCCGCATTTAACAGCGTCCTCAAACCTTTAAGCGTAACCTGTAGATAAGGGGCACCCATGCGCGCGGGCAAGCAGTTGAGGATCAAGTACTACGTGGAGCCGGATTCGGAGGCGCTGGCTCACCGGGCCGCACAGTATTTTACGGAGATGGCGTGGGAGGCGGTGGCATACAGCGGACACGCGCGCATCGCCATCAGCGGCGGCTCGACCCCCAAGGCCGCCTTCGAGTTGCTGGCCGACTTCAGCCTGCCGTGGCGCGCCCGCATGCCGTGGCAGAGGCTCGACCTCTACTGGGTGGACGAGCGCGCCGTTCCGCCCGATGACACCGAGAGCAACTACCGCATGACCCGCGAGGCGCTGCTGGATCGCGTGCCGCTCCACCCCAGCCAGATTCACCGCATGGAGGGCGAGCTCGACCCCGAGGCCGCCGCCGCCCGCTACGAGTCGGAGCTGCGCAACGGCTTTCGCCTGGAGGGCGCTCAGCTTCCCAGCTTCGACCTGATCGCCCTGGGCATGGGCTCCGACGGCCACACCGCTTCGCTCTTCCCACGCACCGAGGCTCTGAACGAGACCGGGCGGCTGGTCACGGCCAACCATGTGCCCCAGAAAGACGCCTGGCGCATCACGCTGACCTGGCCGGTGATCAACTACGCCAGTTCCGTCTTCTTCCTCATCGCGGGGGCGGATAAGGCTAGTGTCTTGAGCGAAGTACTGACCGGGCCGTGCGATCCCCAGCGGCTGCCAAGCCAGCTGATATGGCCCTCCAGCGGTATACTGACATTAATTCTGGATAAGGCGGCAGCTGCGCTTTTACCCGCGACAGATGCGGAGGGCTGTGGATTTCTGGAGAGGGAACGATGATTTTGGCGGGCGATGTAGGCGGCACCAAGGTCGATCTGGCGCTGTACGACTTTACCAATGGCAAGCTCACTTATACCCGCGATAAGATTTATCGGGCCAAGGATTACTCCGGCCTGGAAGCGATCGTAAAGGAGTTCCTTAGCTCGGATAAGGTGACCGCGGCCTGCTTCGGCGTGCCGGGCCCGGTGCGTGACGGCCGCCTGCGGCTCACCAATCTGCCTTGGACGCTGGACAGCCGCGAGCTTTCGGCCAACCTCGGCATTCAGCACGTCTTTCTGATCAACGATCTGGAGGCCAACGGGTACGGCGTGGCGGAGTT
>JBEKPA010000138.1:0-9135 GCA_049521195.1 Occallatibacter sp. | reverse complement strand
CCGGCGCCATTATGTGCATGGGCGTGGCCACGGCCAACTCTATCTTGGTGGTAAGCTTTGCCCGCGAACAGTTGGAGATTCTGGTGGGCGATGCGCGCCGGGCGGCGCTGAATGCCGGCTTTGTCCGCCTGCGCCCGGTGCTGATGACCGCGCTGGCCATGATTATCGGCATGGTGCCCATGGCGCTGGGGCTGGGCGACGGAGGCGAGCAGAACGCCCCGCTGGGCCGCGCCGTCATCGGCGGGCTGCTGCTGGCCACTGTGGCCACGCTGTTCTTTGTTCCCGCGTTCTTCTCTGTCGTCCACGGCTGGCTTGAAGATCGCCGCCGGACGGCGCACGGCGCTGCATTGGCCGGAACTTTTGACGAGTTTGACGAGCTTTCGGAGTAGCTTCTTTATGACCAACAAACCCGATCCGAACCCCCAACCGGCCCACAGCCACGAGACCGCTCCCGAGCAGAAGCCCATCTCGCCGCGCCTCGCTCTGGCAGGCGTGGCCGTGGTTGTCCTTGTGACCGTGTTGCTGGCGGTCTTGGGCGTTTTGAGCCGCAGGTCCGCCGCAGCCGTGCTGGCTGAGCGCACCCAGGAGCTGGCCGCGCCCGCGGTCATCGCGGCGCCTCCCACGCCGGGCGCTCCGGTGGACAGTTTTGTGCTCCCCGGCAACGTGACCGCCTGGACGGATTCGCCCATCTATGCGCGCACCTCTGGCTACCTTACGCGGTGGTACTTCGACATCGGCGCCAGGGTGAAGAAAGGCGCGCTGCTGGCCGAGATCGCCACGCCCGAGGTGGACCAGCAACTGGCCCAGGCCGAGGCCGACCTTAACACTGCCCAGGCCAACGCCAATAACGCCCGCATCCAGGCTGATCGTTACACAGGCCTCGTCAAGTCCAACGCCGTCTCCCGCCAGGACACCGACACGTTTGTGAGCCAGGCCACGGCCACCGCGGCGGCGGTTCGCTCCGCCCAGGCCAACGTGCAGCGGCTGCGCGAGCTGCAATCCTTCGAGAAGGTCTACGCGCCCTTTGACGGGGTGGTTACCGCCCGGAATGTCGATACCGGTCAGCTGATCGATCCCGGCGCGGGCAAGGAGCTCTTTCACCTGCAAGCGATTCAAACCTTGCGTGTATATACTAATTTGCCACAGGTTTACACGGATAACATAAAGCGCGGCTTGAAGATCGATATGACCTTTGCCGAGCATGCCGGCAAGACCTACCATGGAACCCTCGTGCGCACTTCCGACGCCATCGATCCGGCCAGCCGCACGCTGCTGGTAGAGATCGATGTGGACAACCGCGGCGGTGAGTTGCTGCCCGGTTCGCTCGCCCAGGTCCACTTCAAGACGCCGGCTGCCGGACCGGTCTTCATCGTGCCCGCCGCGGCGCTCATCTTCCGCAAGGAAGGCCTGCGCCTGGGGGTCGTGGGCAGCGGCAGCGTCGCGCATCTGGTTCCGGTGGTCATCGGCGAAGATGATGGAGCCAACGTGCAGATTGTCAACGGCCTTAGCGCCGGCGACCGGGTGATTCAGGACCCGCCCGACTCGCTCATTGAGGGCGAGAAGCTGTTTGTGGAGCGCTCCGGAACGCCCACTCCCGCAGGAGGCAAGTAGCGATGCCAGCGCCTCAGTTTGCGGAAAGGCTAAAGCCGGCAAAGGGTGCGGGCCGCACAGGCCGCGGAAGAACCTGGCCTTGTGTCAGGGCACGACTTCAGTCGTGCCGTAGGTCCAGCGAAATGATCGGGGCTTTAGCCCCTGAGGCAACTCTCCCCTCCGCTGGGTGCCCCACCCTCGCCGTCCGCCGCGGCGGATTTTTGCGGCTAGGGTGGGTTCTCGCAGCTGCTGGCTTTCTCTCCGCCTGCAAGCCCGTCGGGCCGAACTACAATCGGCCCGGTTATGAAGCGCCTCCGGCCTATAAGGAGGCTGGCGCGACCACAGTTCTCGTCCCACCGCCCAACCCGGCCAACGGCGGCGGCTGGCAGCCGGCCACGCCCTCCGACGGTATGCTGCGCGGCAAATGGTGGGAAATCTACCAGGATCCGCAACTGAACCAACTGGAAGAACGCATCGACCCCAACAGCCAGACCCTGCGCCAGGCGCTTGAAACCTATCTGGCCGCGCGCGACCAGGTTGCCGCGGCCCGATCCGCTCTCTATCCCACGCTCTCCGCCGGGCCTTCCGTCGCGCGCGACCGAATCTCATCGAATGGACCCTCCTACTCGGCCGGCAAACCCACCGGTTACAACGACCTTATCGTTGGTGGCCAGGCAAGCTGGGAACCGGACTTCTGGGGCCGCATCCGCCGTACCGTCGAGGCCGCTCACGACAACGCCCAGGCCAGCGCAGCCGACCAGGCCAATATCGACCTGAGCCTGCACGCCGAGATGGCCGCCGACTACTTCCAGCTTCGCGGCCTGGACTCCGAGATCAAGCTGCTGACAGAGACGGTGACCGACCTGGAGCATCAGTTGGATCTCACACAGCGCCTCTTTGCCGGTGGGATCGGCACCGAAGTGGACGTCGCCCAGGCCAGAACCCAGCTTGAAACGGTGCGCGCGCAGCGGATCGATGTGGGCGTGGCGCGCGCCCAGCTTGAGCACGCCATCGGCACCATCGCCAACGTGAAGCTCTCCGAGTTCAGCATTCCGCCCTCGCCTCTCGATCTGGCGTTGCCCGGAATTCCCGTCGGCGTGCCTTCGCAGCTTCTTGAGCGCCGACCGGATATTGCCGCCGCCGAGCGCCGCGCCGCCGCTGCCAATGCCCAGATCGGCATTGCCGTAAGCGCCTTCTATCCCACCATCAATCTGACCGGTGAAGGCGGCTTTGAAAGTCTGCATTTCGGCACCTGGATTCAGGGTCCCAGCGCGCTGTGGACCCTGGGCGCGCAGGCTACCCAACTGCTCTTCGATGCCGGCCAGCGCCACGCGCTCACCGATCAGGCACGCCACTCGTACGAGGCCCAGGTTGCCGCCTACCGGAACTCCATCTTCCAGGCCTTCAACGACGTGGAAGACCAGCTCTCCGGCCTGAGGATTCTGGAGCAGGAAGCGGGCGTCGAGCAGAAGGCGGTCGAGTCGGCGCAGCATTCCTTCGATCTATCCAACCAGCGTTACAGGGGCGGCGTGACCAGCTATCTCGAGGTACTTACTTCCGAGGCTACGCTGCTCCAGAACCAGCGCACGGCGATCGACCTCCAGTCCCGGCAGTTAGGGGCCAGCGTGGGCCTGGTTCGAGCGCTGGGCGGAGGATGGGACGCCAGCCAGTTGCCCAAGTGACAAAGACAGTGAATCGGGGGCGGGGAACTGATTCCGCACCGCAAACAATGGAGTCTACTACCGCACGAGGAGCCTCTTGCAAAATTGCCTTAATGTTAGGATCTGCGTCAGGGCACGACTTCAGTCGTGCCGAAAATGGCCAATCTGGATTCCGGCTTTAGCCGCTGCGGAATTGCAAATTACTGAAAATAGAACCGCAGGGGCTAAAGCCCAACTTGGTTTTGTTGCTCTTCCGGCACGACTTAAGTCGTGCCCTGACACTTTTTGCAGATTCATTGGAGTCTTGCAAGAGGCTCTGAGAGTCGGAATTTCCTGCTTTGCCAAGATTGCACTCGCGGCGTTTCTGGCGACGGCTTTGGCAGCCGGGGCGCAGCAGTTGCCCCCCATCGAGCCGCCTCAGCCGCTGCCCGGCGCTCACCCCGGCGCTCCAACCCTGCGCGTAACGGCCAATGAGGTGCTGGTGCCCACCCTGGTGGAGAAGCGCGGCGGCGGCATTGTCTACGGCCTCAAGCCGGACGACTTTGTGCTTGAAGACAACGGCGTGCCGCAGAAGATTCGCGTGCAGGAGGAGATGGATACGGCGCCGGTTTCCCTGGTGGTGGCCGTCGAAGAGGGCGGAGTCAGCGTGCTCGAATTCGACAAGCTGGCCAAGCTCGGCCCGCTGCTCGATCTCTTCCTCTCGGACGGCAGAAGCCAGGCGGCGCTGGTGGGCTTCGACTCCCGGCCGCACCTGATTGTCGACTACACGCACTCCAGCGACGAGGTCAACCAGGCCCTCAAGCGCCTCGAACCCGGCAACGGAGGCGACGCGATTCTGGATACCGTCAGCTATGCCGTTGATCTGCTCGAGACTCAGCCCAAGGAGTATCGCCGCGTGCTGCTGTTGATAAGCGAGGAGCGCGACCACGGCAGCAAGCACACCAGGCCGGAAAAGTTGGTCGAGAAGATTGGCCGCTCCGACGTGCTGGTGCTGAGCGTCTCGTTTTCCCCGTCGCGCGCCGAACTGCTCCATGACGTGAAGGACTCCGGCGATGAGCGAACCATGAACATCGTCTCCACCCTGGCCATGGTCGTGCAAGCCTTCAAGAAGAATGTGGCCAAAGAGGTCGCCCACATGAGCGGCGGCGAGTACACCACCTTCACCGGCGACAAGGGCTTCGAGCAGCGCGTGGTGGATGCGGCCAAGCACGCCCGCAACCGCTATCTAATCACCTTCAGCCCCTCCGATCCCACCCCCGGCCTGCACACCATCCGCGTGCGTACCGCCGTGGACTACGGCGCCCGCATCGTGGCCCGCGCCAACTATTGGCGGGCGCCGGAGCCGTAGCGGCGGTAAGCGGGGAACGGTTGGCGGCTTCTTCTTGGGGTGGTCAGCACTCGAGATCAAATTCCACTGCCAAGAGATCGGCCATCTTCCGGATTGGCGACCAACCGGATGGAGTTCAATTCGCTTCCGAACCGCCCCAAGGAGCCCGGTTGCCCATGTGAGGCATATCAAGCAAGAGAAAGGGCTGGAAAAGACACTCCAAAGGCACCGGCTCCAGGATCAGAACTTTAACGGCCCGTGATAGTCATCCCATGCCACTGACTTGGCAGTTCTTTGGCTGATCACCATTTCTTCACCAATCGGTATCCCATCCTCTAACACCCTTACTTTGAGATCCGGGAGAAACATTGTGAACTTCGACAGAGCGACCCACTTTGACTCTGCCTGATAAACCGGAGAGATTTCCAGTGTTGTTGCCTTGCCCGGCAGCACAGTGAATGTTACAAAGTCACTATTAAAAAAGGCATTCTTCGCGAGAACCTTATCTATGTCCGCCGAACCCGAACGAATCTCGTAACCTATGCAGGTGATTGTGTAGCGGCCAGCCTTCATCTCCAGCGCCTTCTGCTCCCCAAAGCGTGTGAGATACGGCGTTTCCGCCTTCACATATTTTAGGTTCACCAATGGAATTAGCACCGTGTTATCGAGCATGCCCCAATGGATGCCGGCATGGGCCAACTCTTTTTGAGTGTTCTTCGGCATCTTCGCATTGGACGTGTAGTTCTTCAGATCAAACACCAGGGTTCCGAATTGCTGCCCGAACGCCGGTCGCGCCGTGCCGAGAGCGGTCAGCCCCAAACCCACCGCGAGGAGAATGTACCTCAATCGCTTCATGCCGATTCGCCTTCCCCACCGTGAGAACGGCGGGCTCGTGTACGAGATAACGGTACAGAGTTTTAGCTATTGTCCATCCCCTGCTGCCTATCGTGCAAATCCACTTCATTGCTTGGCGCCGCACCAATTCCAAGCGGTGCGTCTGGGTGGATTCCGATTGAATCACCGGCCATCCGGAAGAGATCCTCATTCTCTGCATTTTCCGGCAAAAGGACAAAACGCCGCGAAAAGTGTGGCATAATGTCCCTATGAGCCAAGCCGCCGCAATTCCCGTCGTTTCTCCTCCCCCCTTCACCTTCGATTGGCGGGAGATTGAGCGCGGTCTCCCGCTCTCGACGCTGGAGGAGTTCTCCGCCTACTCCGGCATTGCCGTCAAGGATTTGCTGGAGGTGGTGATTCCTGCCCGCACACTCAAGCATCGCCGCCAGCGGCACGAGCCGCTCAATCTGGACGAATCGGACCGGCTGGCGCGCGTGGCGAAGATATACGAACTGGCGGCGAAGGTCTACGACGATCGCGAGGATGGCCGTAAGTGGCTGTGCGGCCAGAAGCGCCGCTTCGATGGAAAGACCGCGCTGGAAATGATGAGGACCAGAGCCGGGGAACAAGCAGTCCGGGATTTTCTGATTCAGATTGACGAGGGGTATTTCGCCTAGATGAGCAGCCGCGAGCTTGACCCTTCATGATGACTCTCTGGCGCATCAGCAAATATGCCGATTTAAGCGGTGAGGGCGGCCGGATAGGCTCTGCGCGCTGGCATACGATGGGTAGGCCTGTCGTCTACCTGACGGAGAGTCCTGCTGGCGCAATGCTGGAGCGAATTGTCCACATGATCGACCTGGACAGGAATAGAGATGGGAATCTTCCGCTTACCTTCCAGTTGCTGCAGGTTGCAATTCCAGAAGAGTTGGCAATCAAAGCTCTGAGCACGATTGCCCCGGCCGATTGGAAGGAGCGTCCCGAATACACGCAGCAGGTCGGCGACGGCTGGCTTGCCTCGACGGAAACGGCCCTCGCCCGCGTCCCCTCCGCCATCGCGCCCCGCACCTGGAACTACCTCCTGAATCCCGCGCATCCGGACGCAAAACAGGTGCAGGTCGCCGAGGTCATCAAGGAGCGCTTCGACAACCAGCTGTTCCGATTCGGCGCGCGCTGACCGGCTTGGGTTTGCACTCTGGTTCCCGCCCGCGGCCGGGATTCCCCCCCAACGGCCATTCATGGTAATCTCACACTAGACACTTGAGAGTGGACCTGAGAAGACAAGAGGAGTAACACACGCCGTGCTGGCGACTGCCAAGAAAACAACCCTGATCGAGAGCTTCCGCACCCACGATAAGGACACCGGTTCGCCGGAGGTCCAGATCGCGATTCTGAGTGCGCGTGTCGCTGAACTGACCGAGCACTTCAAGACGCACAAGAAGGATCACGCTTCCCGGCGCGGATTGTTGCAACTGGTCAGCAAGCGCCGCCGCCTGCTGGATTACCTGAAGACGCACGATGCGGATCGCTACCGCGACGTGATCGGCAAACTCGGTATCCGCAAATAGCCGGAAGGCGAACTTTGATC
Organism: Occallatibacter sp.; assembly: GCA_049521195.1. GTDB lineage: Bacteria > Acidobacteriota > Terriglobia > Terriglobales > Acidobacteriaceae > Telmatobacter. The sequence continues at coordinate 2,135 of JBEKPA010000138.1, read as the reverse complement.
AGGAAGCGCCCAGACCGAGTATTGGTCACGGCCCGCGTTCTACCCAGGACTTGGGGCCATGGTGTACCTGGCGAATCGCACCCGCTGCCAGGGACCGCGCGGAGCTATCGGTTGAGCGCGCCCCCCGGTGCCTTCCCCCCACAGGTTTCCCAAGCGAACACAAACGAAACGAGGACTGTATGTCAAAGCATGAAGTAGCCGTCGAGCTTGCCGGCGGCAAGCGAATGGTCTTTGAGACCGGCCGCATGGCCAAGCAAGCCTCTGGCGCCGCACTGGTGACCACTGGCGAAACCGTCGTTCTGGCCACCGCGGTGGCCTCTCCCGACGCCAGGGAAGGCATCGACTTCTTCCCCCTCACCGTCGATTACCGCGAATACACTTACGCCGGCGGGCGCATCCCCGGCGGCTTCATCAAGCGCGAAGGCCGGCCCAGCGAAAAGGAAGTTCTCACCTGCCGCCAGATCGACCGCCCCATCCGCCCGCTCTTCCCTGACGGTTTCCGCAACGAAACCCAGGTGATTGCGCTCGTCTTTTCGGCGGACAAGGAGAACGACCCCGACGTGATCGGCATCAATGCCGCCGCTTGCGCCCTGGCTCTCTCCGACATTCCCTTCAGCGCCACGGTGGGCGCGGTCCGCGTTGGCCGCGTGGAGGGCGAGTTCGTCATCAATCCAACCTATTCCGAGCGCGCCGCCACCACCGTCAACATCATGGTTGTCGGCCACAAGGACGGCATCGTGATGATCGAGTCGGGCGCCAAGGAAGAGTCCGAAGAGACTATCCTGGCCGCCATCGAGTTTGGCCACGCCGAGATCAAGAAGATCGTCGCCGCCATCGACGAGCTGGCCGCCCTCGCCGGCAAGCCCAAGCGGGCCTTTACCGCGCCGGTCTTCGACCAGGCCTTCTACGACGAGTTGAAAGCCAATGTTGGCGATCGCCTCAAGGATGCCCTGGACACCAAGACCCACACCAAGCTGGACAGCCAGATACTGATCAAAGAGATCAAGGACGAGCTGGCAGCCGCGCTGCCCGCCGACGAGCCCGATGCCAAAAAGAAGCTGGCTCACTACTACGAGCATCTGCGCGAGCGCATCTTCCGCGAGCAGGTGACCCACGAGCGCGTCCGTCCCGATCGCCGCGCCTTCGATGAGATTCGCCAGATCACCATCGAGACCAGCGTTCTGCCCCGCACCCACGGCTCGGCGCTCTTCACCCGCGGCGAGACCCAAGCCCTGGTTACGGCCACGCTGGGCACCACCGACGACGGCCAGCGCCTCGAGAGCTATGAGGGCGAGAAGAAAAAGCCCTTCATGCTCCACTACAACTTCCCGCCCTTCTGCGTGGGCGAAACCGGCCGCATGGGCGGCACGGGCCGTCGCGAGATCGGCCACGGAGCACTGGCAGAGCGCGCCATTACCGCGGTTCTGCCCAGCGCCGAGGAGTCGCCCTATACCATCCGCATCGTCTCCGACATTCTCGAATCCAACGGCTCTTCGTCGATGGCCACGGTCTGCGGCGCGAGTTTGGCGCTCTTCGACTCCGGCATCGCTCTCAAGGGCGCGGTGGCCGGCGTGGCCATGGGTCTGGTCAAGGAGGGCGACGACTACGCCATCCTTACCGACATTGCCGGCGCAGAAGACCATTACGGCGACATGGACTTCAAGGTGGCCGGCACCCGCAAGGGCATTACCGCTTTGCAGATGGATATCAAGATCGGCGGCCTGACCCGCCAGATCCTTCAACAGGCTATGGAACAGGCGCGCCAGGGCCGGCTCTTCCTGCTCGACAAGATGGACGCCGTGCTCGACGGACCGCGCACCGAGCGCTCGGCCTATGCGCCGCGCATCGAATCCCTCATGATTCCAACCGAGAAGATTCGCGATCTGATCGGCAAGGGCGGCGCAACCATCCGCGGCATCATCGAGCAGACCGGCGCCAAGATCGATGTGGACGATACCGGCCGGGTCAGCGTCGCCTCCTGCGACAGCGAGGGCCTGAAGAAGGCGCTCGAAATGATCGGCAACATCACCGCCGTGCCGGAGATCGGCAAGGTCTATCTGGGCAAAGTGGTTCGCCTGGCCGAGTTCGGCGCGTTTGTCGAGCTTTTCCCCGGCACCGACGGCCTGCTGCACATC
>JBEKPA010000137.1:0-9165 GCA_049521195.1 Occallatibacter sp. | reverse complement strand
GAGCCCGCCGGGATATCCGCGGTGAGACCATTCGGTAAAGTTGTCTGATACGATCCACCGGCGTCAACCGAAAGGCCGATGTTCCCGCTGAAGGACGTAAACGTGGTTAATGTAGCAAAGGCACTGGTCGGAAGCCCCATCCCGACTGCCACCAAGGCAACAACCATGAGCATTGTGCGATTCTTCATCTTTCTCTCCAACCTCCTGGGGTATGATCCTCAGGTTTCAACATGCATGCTGCTCGCCGAAACAGATAGATACACGGATCGCTCGACCAGTGTGCCGACAGCAAGCCGGACGCTTCTTTCTATGCACATCGATTGCCAAACATGAGTCTTTTCCAATGCAAAATAAGACGACTGCAATCATACACTTACAGAATCTCAACAGGCTCTGGAAAGAAAGATGGAAGGAAATACGCAAGGAATTGCATAGGCAAAAGGGAAAATGTTTTCCCTTGGCGATCCTGCGCGGATTGTCCAGCAGCTCTTCCTGGCTGTTGTAATTCCGATGAACACGAGTGAGCCGCCGCAACCACCCTCACCGTCCATCCCCTCCGGGGGCGCAGCGTCCGGGCAGCCCGCAAAGCGCCCCTCGATGATCGGGCCGGCGCATTCATCGCCAGTACGCATTCCGCCAGTGAACGCCGGCGCCGATCAGCGGGGCATAGCTGCCCAGGGCCGAGATGCAGATCTGAATGGGAAGGCCTTCCATCACCTTTTCCGCCGCCGGCAGAAAGAGCCGCGAGGAACGCGCGATTCCGCCGCCCAGCACAATGCAATCGGGCTGGAATGCCGTGCAGTTGTCGCGCAGCGCCTCGCCCAAATCCCTGCCAAAGTCTTCAAAGGTCTGGCGCGCCTCCGGCTCGGCGTCCGCCAGAGTCGCAATCTCGCGCACCTCGGCGCGCCGGCCGGTTCGCCGCTCATACGATCGCTGGATGGAGGCCGTCGAGATCAGATCCTCCACGATGCTGCCCCGGTAGGGAGTGTCCCATATCTCTCCGCCCTTGGGAACTCCCACACCGGAAATGACGATCTGGCCGTCGACCGCAAAAGCCGATCCGACGCCAGTGCCAAGCGTGATGCCGATGGCCCGTCGCGAGCCGGCGGCCGCTCCCTCGCTCACCTCGCCGACAAGGAAGGCGGCCGCGTCGTTGAGAAAAGAAATTCGGTCCGGCGGGCAACCCAAACAAGCCGCAAGCCGTGGAGCCAATGAAACGCCGTATAGCCCTTGAAACTTGTGCCTCATGGAACTGATGCCAAGCGCATAGTCGAACGGGCCGGGCATTGCAAAGGAGGCTCCGTCCAGGCGCGCGCCCGGGGGCAGGGCGCGTCGACCCAGCGACGCGATCATGGCCAAAAACTCCTCCAGGCTGCATGGTTCCGGGATGGGCGCCTGGTGCTCGGCGTCAACTCCGGCGTCGGAGGGTGAAAACACGCAGCAAGCGATGTGGCTCCCGCCCACATCGAACACGAGAATCTTCGGCTCTGTCGCGTTATCTGGAAAGGACATCGATCTTTCTCCTGTGCGGTTGGGGCTGGCGAGAATGCGATCTGCTCAACGGTTGCCGCCAACCAGCGGATTGGGCACGCCGCAACCTGGGTCGCGGCGGCGTCGCATCGCAACATTGGGTGGTCAAGATCATCCTAAGGGCTGCGGCTCCATTCGTCATCTTGTGTTGAAGTTGACCCGCTGGAGAGAGGAGCCGGGTGTCGATGCCGTCACTCAGGATCGATGCGGAATGGAACCGGCCGGGACCTTTCACCGTATGTTGAATTTGACAGGGGCTTCTGGAGGAGGGATCGACCATGGCATTTTTTTGCAATCGTTGCGGGACGGGGTTGCCCCAGAGCGCGCGGTTCTGCTCAAGTTGCGGCGCGGCGGTCACAGGACCGCAGTTCGCGGTGGGCAGGCCGCTCGTCCGGCCGATCGTGGGACGCCGGATCGCCGGGGTCTGCCTAGCGCTGGCGCAGGCCTATAACTGGGATGTGGCTCTGGTCCGGGTCTTCACCGTAATCGGGTTCTTCTTCTCCGGCGGACTGGTCTTCGTGGCCTACCTGGCCGGCTGGGTTGGGATTCCCTCGGAGGAGTATCCTCCTGGTATATGAAGGGCATCTACCAGTGGGACGGAGCGCGGCTGGGTTTTCAGGATACCGGAGCAGGATTGCCGGTGGTTTTTCTGCATCCCACGCCGCTCGATCGCGATTATTGGCGTCCGCTGACCGAAGATCTGGGCGGAGTGCGGGCCATTGTTCCCGACCTGCGCGGGCACGGCTGCTCGGAGTTGGGCCGGAACCTGCCGGTGGGGGGCTTCGCGCTGGTTCCCGACGCGCCGGTGCTGACCATGGCGCAACTGGCCGCCGACGTTCTTGCTCTCCTCGATCATCTCCAAGTGCCGGAGGCGGTCTTTGCCGGCTGTTCGATCGGCGGTTATGTGCTGCTGGAGTTGTGGCGCAGGGCGCCGCAGCGGGTGCGGGGGCTGGCCTTTGTCTGCTCCAAGCCGCAAGCCGACGCGGAGGCCAATCTGGCCCGGCGCGCCGCCACCATCGCGCAGTTGCGAGCCGGCGGAACCGGGGCGTTCTTCGACGGCATAGTTCAGAGCCTGATCGGAACTTCGGCGCGTCAACGCCATCCTGAAATCGCGGCCGAGTTGCGGGCGCGCATGACGCTCACGCCAGAAGCGGCCATTGCTGTGCAGGCGGGCTTGGCCACGCGGCCCGGCTCCGTTCCCACCGTAGCTTCCGTCGATGTGCCGGTGCTGGCGATCGCCGGGGGCGAAGATTCCGGCGCGACTCCGGCGGAGATGGATGCCTTCAACGCCGCGCCCGGCGGGTGCGAGTTCCATGTGCTGCCCGACGCGGGGCACTTTGCCGCCTATGAGCAGCCGCGCAAGGTGGCCGCTCTGCTGGCCGAGTGGATGCGCCAGCCCGCAATTTGAAAGGTCGGTCCAGTTCAGGCATGGGGCAGGGCGGGCGGTGTGAGCTTTTGAACGGCGCGGGAAGCGGGCGCCGATCACTGGCAAGACGCGGGCTCCGATTGCTCACTGGCGCAGAAGCTATTGAATGGAGAACCTCGCAATGAAGAATTCAAGTCGACGCAGTTTCCTGCGCGCGGCGCCAGTCGCCGTTGCGGCAGGCCTCGCACTCACCGATACAGCGCTGTTTGCCTCGCAGGCTGGGGGCCAGAGCGCTGCGCCGGCGGTTCCGGCCGGATTCCAACTGTTCACGGCGCAAGCCATTCAGGAAGACATCAAGGCCTTGCAAGCGGGAGGCAATAACAATCTGGTGGATGCCAAGACCATGCCCTGCACGGTTGTTCTTACCACCGAGGTGGCAAAGAGCGCCAAGGATTTCGAGTGGCACGAGGGCCGCGACCACGTTCTGCAGATACTCGAAGGATCGACGGTCTACGAGGTTGGCGGCACAGCGAAGGACGGGCGCAATACCAAGCCGGGGGAGTGGCTGGCGCCCGCGGCGGTGGGAGCCGCGACCTTGACGCTCAAGAAGGGCGATATGCTGGTGATTCCGCGGGGAACGCTGCACCGGCGGAGCACCGCGGACAGCGTAACCTTCCTGTTGATCTCCCCGATGGGAACCGCAAAGCCGTAGCCGGCGCGCTGTTTCACCCAGGCTCGGCGATTCGTGGGCAGTCTGTTGCCGAGACGCAGTTGGCCATGTGCGCTCTATTGATCCGCATCGGCAAGCACGGCTGTCCTATGGCGTTATTGCTGTTCGGCTGGGCAATTCAGTCAGAAACTCGCGTCTACCGCGCCTCGTTCCGCGCCTCCGCCTTCTGCGTCAGCACCTTGTGGGCATTGTCCTCGAGCGCCTGCGCCTCGGGCAGAAAGGTGAGCGCCTTCTGGATCATCGGATCCCAGTCGGCCCGCGTGCGCAGCCCTTGCAACTCCCCAAACTGGATGGTGACGATATTGTCCTTGATGCTGGTCTTCAGCCAGTCCATCACCCCGTTCAGGTCGGCATCGGTCCAGGGAATATCCTGGCTAGTGAGGTAGTGCTTGAAGTCGTTGAGCACGGCGTCGTTCACTTCAAAATTCGCCTCCACAGTGTGCTTCGATACATACACCGGAGCGAAGTGGAAGAACACATCCTTCTCCAGCAGCGAGTCTTCGAAGCGGTTGCTCTTGGGAGCCTCGATCTTCTCGTCCGGCGCAATGCCCCCGCCGCCGTATACCGTCCGCCCGGCGTCGGTCAGCTTGACCTCGCGGTTGGTGGAGTCGGAGGGCAGGGCGCCGCCGTGGTTGTAGTAGTAGTCGTATAGCGAAACGCCCGCGTAATTGCGCTGAATGAGCCGGCCCGAGGGCGTGTAATAGTGATAGGTGGTCAGCGCCAGGCCGGTGTTCTCGCTCAGGTTGAAGACCGTCTGCACCAGTCCCTTGCCAAAGGTGGTCTCGCCCACAATCAGCGCGCGGTCGTGGTCCTGCAAGGCGCCGCTCACAATCTCCGCCGCCGAAGCCGTATTGCGGTTGACCAGAACCACGATGGGGAAGGTGCGGCCGTCGTTGCCGTGCGTGGCCGTGTACACCACGTCGGGATACGCGCGGCCCTTCTGGGAGACGATGATCTGGCCCTTGGCGAGCAGGTGATCGCAGACATCCACGGCCTGGCTGAGCAGGCCGCCGGGGTTGCCGCGCAGGTCCAGCACCAGCCCCTTGAGGTTGGGGAAGCTGTCCACGGCGTCGTTGACCTCCTGCGCCGTGGTCTCCTGGAACTGTTTCAGGTGGATGTAGCCCACGCCGGGGCGAATCTCATATTTAAGGTCCACGGAGGGGTTGGGAATCTCATCGCGCACCAGGTCGAAAACCAGCGGCTTTGGCTGGCCCTCGCGCACCATGGCCACCTGCACGTGCGTGCCCTTGGGGCCTTTGAGTTCTTTGGCCACCACGTCCGAGGTCTGGCCGACGGTACTCTTGCCGTCCACCGCGTCGATGATATCGCCGGGATGAATGCCCGCCTTGAAGGCCGGCGCGCCTTCCATCGGATAGAGGACATAGACCCTGCCGTCGCGGCGCGGCTGCTCGATGGTCATGCCCACGCCGTAGTAGCGGCCGTGCTGCTCCTCTCGCATCTTGGCGTAAGCCTTGGGATCGTAGAAGTTGGAGTGCGGGTCGAGCACTCGGAGCATGCCCGGGATCGCACCGTCGTAGATCGCCGCGTCGGCCTTGTCGCCCTCGATGGGTTCGGCGTAGTTCTCTTCCACGATGGAATAGACACTGGTGAACGACTTGAGGCTGTCGCGGAGCTGGCTCTCGTCGGAGGACGACTGCGCCCCCACCTTGCGCTGCAGGAAGCTGCCGGCAACGGCGCAGACGGTAAAGAAGAGAACCACGGTGAAGAGTGCGCGGCGTGCGCGGGGATTCATAAGCGAGAGAAACCTCCAGACGGCGACGCGGCAGACGCTCAAAAAAAGGCCTGGAACGCCAGTCTCAGGGCTAGAGTATATCACCCCAGTGTTTGACGGGCTGCGGGGGCATCGGGTAGCGGCGGGCCGGCGCGGATATGCACCCGTAGAGAGTCGCCTTAACTGATTTGAGGTTCCTTGCTTTGCAGCCGGCGGAGGACGATGGCGATTGCCAGGGCGGCGAGGACGCTGACGAGCGCGAAGAGGAAGACGCTGGAGTAGCCGTAGACTCCCAGGACCGCGCCGACCAGGGGGCCGGTGAGGAAGAAAGAGACGTCGGCAAAGGCGGTGTAGACGCCGAGGGCGGAGCCGCGGTTATTTTTGGTGACGCGCTTGACGGCTTCGACGCCGAAGGCGGGAAAGACGAGCGAGAAGCCGAAGCCGGCAAAGGCCGCCCCGGTGAAGGCCATCCAGGGCGCGGAGGCTTGCCAGAGCAGGACCATGCCGATGGATTCGACCGAGAGGCAGGCCATGGCGACGGGGAATCCGCCGAAGCGGTCGATGGTGTGGATGAAGAGCAGGCGGGCGAGAACGAAGGCCGCGCCGAAGGAGGTGAGGCAGAGGGCCGCGCCTCCCCAGTGGCGGTTGGCGTAGAAGAGGGTGATGAAGGTGGCGAGGACGCTGTATCCGACTCCGCCGAGAGCCAGGCCCATGCCGTGGGGCGCGACGCGGTAAAAGACGCTGGTAAAGGGCAGGTGCTCGCCGGGGACGGCATGAACGGGTGCCTTGCGGAAGGCGAGGGCGAGGCTGACGGCGCCGATGACGACGGTAAGCAGGCCCAGCGAGGCGAGGCCCCAGTGAGTTTCGAGGACGACGCCGAGCGGAGCGCCGAGGGCCATGGCGCCGTAGGTGCTGATGCCGTTGAAGGAGATGACGCGGGCAGTGTGCTGGGGCCCGGCGCTGGTGATGCCCCAGAGAGTAGAGCCGGTGGAACCGAGGCTCTCGCCGACGCCCAGCACCAGGCGGCTCAAGATCAGAATCGAGAGGCTGAGCCAGGTTGCGAGGCGCGGGGGAGTGAGGTGCATGGCGGCGGAGGCGGCAATAAGAAGCGCGCCGCTCGCGGTGCAGGCTCCCATGCCCCAGAGGACACTGACTTTGGCGCCGGCGCGATCGGAGATGCGTCCGGCCCAGGGGCGGCTGAGGAGGGTGGCGACGTACTGGATGGTGATGACCAGGCCGGCGAGCGCCGCGCTGAAGCCCATACGGTAGTGCACATAGGGCGGCAGGACGGCGAGCGGGAGGCCGATGGAGAGATAACAGATGAAGGTGAAGTAGACAAAGCCGAGAATGTGCCGCGTGCCGCCGCGCGAGGGAGCGGAGGCCGGAGCGGGAACGCTGGCGGTGGTTGCGGTTTGCATCGTTGAACGAGGAGACCGGCTGCGGCAGGTGGTCAATCCACAGTATAACGGAGGCGCGTGCCGCGGCTGAGGCTGGAGCATGAAGGAGTGGGCGCCGATTGAGGCGTTCGGGGCGGAGGGTGCGGGTCTTAGACTGAGGTTATGGCGTTCAGCTTCCACGTAGAGCATTTCGGTTGCCGGGCCGCGCGCGCGGATGGCGAGGCGGTGAGCGACCGGCTGCGCGTGGCGGGGCTCTGCGAGGGTGAGCCCTCAGAGGCCGATGTGGTGGTGGTGAATACGTGCAGCGTGACGGCGGAGGCCGACCGGGCGGCGCGGGCGTTCATCCGGCGGGCGCACCGGGTGAATCCCGAGGCGCGGATCGTGGTGACCGGCTGCTATGCGCAGCGCGCGCCCGGTGAGTTGGCCGGAATGGCCGGTGTCGCAGCGGTGGTGGGCAACAGCCACAAGGCGCTGGCGCCGAAGATTGTTTTGGGCCTGGCTCGCGAGGGGGCTGGCGTTGGTCTTGTTGCGCTGCCGGAGTTGGTCAGGATTCAGTCGCTCGCGGCTGGCGGCGCGCAGGCTTCCGCTCCGATCTGGGCGGACGATCGGTTCGCTCACTCGTTTCTGGAGGAGGCGCAGATTGTGCCGGGAACGCAGACCAGGCCCAACTTGAAGATTCAAGAGGGATGCGGGAATCGATGCACTTTTTGCGTGATTCCGCAGACGCGCGGGTCGTCGAGAAGCCTTGCGGCCGCTGCCGTTATGAAGCAGGTGGAGGGTTTTGTGGCGGCCGGGGGCAAGGAACTGGTGCTGTCGGGGATCAATCTGGGGCGATGGGGACGGGATCTGGCTGGTTCCGCCCGTGAATGGACGGTTCAAAGTTTATGGTATCCCACCCTTTCCGCTGAAAGACGCGGAAAGGATGGGGCACCCAGCCTTTTTGGGGCGCCCGGCATGTATAGGGCGCCCAGAACGGGGCCGACGCTGGCCGGGTTGGTGCGGGAGATCTTTGATAGGACCGGATTGGCGCGGCTGCGGCTAAGTTCGATCGAACCGATGGACTGGGACGAGGAGTTGATCGGGCTGATGGCGGAGTTTGGGGGCACGCGGCTGGCGCGGCACGCGCATCTGCCGCTGCAATCCGGGTCGGATGCGGTGCTGCGGCGGATGCACCGGCGCTACCGGCCCTGGCACTACCTGGAAAAGGTTGAGGCGCTGCTGCGCGCCGCCGGGCCGGAGGTGACCCTGGGCGCGGACGTGATGGTGGGCTTTCCGGGGGAGACGGACGCCGAGTTCGAGGAGACGATGAATCTGGTGCGCGCGCTGCCCTTCGGCTACCTGCATCTGTTTCCGTTCTCTCCGCGGCCGGGGACGCGGGGATGGGCGCTGCATGCCGCGCGGCCGGTTCGGGTCGCGGCAGTGGAGGAGCGGATGGCTGCTCTTCGAACTCTTGCGGCACAAAAAAGTGAAACTCACCGAAGGTGGTTTGTTGGCCGGGACGTGGAGGCTATCACGCTCCACACACCGCCGGAGATGGAGGCTCGCGGCTGGACGGCCGCGCTGACGGAGAACTTTCTTCCCGTAGAGGTTGAGGGCAGCCTCGATGCCAACCGGCTGGCGCGGGTGCGGGTGAGCGGGATGAACGCCGAGGGGACGCTGAAGGCAACGAAATCGAGTCCGTCGTAATCCCTCGTAAACCCTTTGTTCAGCGGAGCCAAGCCAATGCTATACTTAGCGTGCGTTCGTGAGCCCGCGGTGATTTCTGGATATCGCCGGGGGCGGGCACGGACGACTTTTGGAGGAGCCCATCGCACTCGACAAACGTTCCGCAAAGTCCTTTATCCGCATCAACGATCGAATTCGCGCGCGCGAGATCCGCGTCATCGACGAAAACGGCGAACAGTTGGGCATTCTACCGCCATTTGAGGCGCTGAAGATTGCCCGTGAACGGGGCCTGGACCTGGTCGAGGTTTCGCCCAGCGCGATTCCCCCGGTTTGCCGCATCCAGGATTACGGGCGCTATCTTTACGAGAAGGACAAGAGCGAGCGCGCCGCCCGCAAGAGGCAGAAGGTGATCGTGGTCAAGGAGGTCAAGTTCTCGGTGACCGTGGACGAGCACGACTACCAGACCAAGAAGAATCAGGCGGTGCGTTTCCTGGTGGACGGCGACAAGGTGAAGGCCAGTCTGCGCTTCCGGGGCCGGCAAATGGCTCACCGCGAACTGGGCTACGCCATCATCAACCGGCTGATCCAGGACATAGGCGAGGCGGGGATTGTGGAGTTCATGCCGCGCATGGAAGGCACGATTCTGCACGCGATTCTGGCGCCGGCGAAGAAGCAGGACGCTCCCAAGGCCAAGCCCGCGGCGGTTCCGCAGGCGACGGCTCCGCGCCCGCCGGTTCCCCTGGCG
>JBEKPA010000136.1:0-9180 GCA_049521195.1 Occallatibacter sp. | reverse complement strand
CTCTTCGACCGCGACCATCCCATCGAGGCGTGGAGGAAGCTGGTACGCCCCGGCGAAACGGTGGGACTCAAGGTTAATACCTTGGGCGGGCGCGGAATCTCCACCAACCCGCAACTGGTGGAAGCCGTCTGCGAGCGGTTGCAGGAGGCCGGAATCAGGGCTGGCGACATCGTGATATGGGACCGCGACAGCGAGGAGCTGGAGCGCGCCGGATTCCATCTGTCGATGGATGGAAACCGCGTTCAATGCTACGGCACCGACCGGGCCGGTTATGAAGAGGATTTGGCGGCGTATGGCAGCGTGGGCAGCCGGTTGTCGAAGATTCTGACCCAGCGCTCGAACGTCCTGATCAATCTTCCGGTGCTGAAGGACCACGACGGCGCGGGCGTAACCATCGCCCTCAAGAACATGTACGGCGCGATTCACAACCCCAACAAGTACCACCCCAATGGCTGCAATCCGTACATTGCCGACCTGAACATGCTGCCCGAGATCCGGACAAGGATGCGGTTGACCGTCTGCGATGCGACCACGGCGATGTACGAAGGCGGCCCGGCATTCAAGCCGGAGTTCAGTTGGAAGCACAACGCACTGCTCGTATCGCAGGATCCAGTTGCATTGGATTACACGGGCTGGCAGATCGTCGAGCGCAAGCGGGCCGATATGGGATTGAAGACGCTGGAGGCCGAAGAGAGAGCTCCGCGCTACATTGCCACGGCCGCCGATGCGCAGCATGGACTGGGCACGAACGATCCCCGAAGGATTATGACGGTCGAGATATAGCCGGGGTGATAGGGAGGTTCAAAATGTCTTGTGGACTGGATGTGATGAAAGACGAGAGCTTCGCTCTCAGCGGCGAGCGCGGCCCGCTTTGCCGGCCGCTCGCCCGCCGGTCGTTTTTGAAGTGCGCGCTGGCCTCGGGAGCGGCGCTGGGCTTGAGCGAGTTTGCCCGGCCAGCCGCCGGTGCGGCCTCAGCCGCGGGCCAGCAGCAGCAGGACGATTCGCGATTCGTGGTTGAGGCGAAGTTCTATCAGAAGCTGCCCAACCGGAAGATCAAGTGCAAGCTATGCCCGCGCGAATGCGCGGTGGGAGACAAGGAGCGCGGCTACTGCGGGGTGAGGGAGAATCGCGGCGGAGTGTACTACTCGCTGGTTCACTCGCGGGTGTGCGCGGCGCACGTCGATCCCATCGAGAAGAAGCCGCTCTTCCACTACCTGCCGGGGACGGTCGCCTTCTCGCTGGCTACGGCCGGCTGCAATGTGAACTGCAAATTCTGCCAGAACTGGGATATATCGCAGTCGCGGCCGGAGGAGATTCCCGCCGACTACGCGCCCCCGCAGCGGATTGTCGATCTGGCGAAGCAGTACAGTTGCCCGACCATCGCCTATACCTACAGCGAGCCGGTGGTCTTCGCGGAGTTTCTCATGGATGTAGCCGATGCCGGTCACCAGGCCGGCGTGCGCAGCATTGTCGTCTCCAACGGCTACATGCAGGAGGAGGCGCTGAAGGCCGCGTACGGAAAGATGGACGCGGTGAAGATCGATCTGAAGTCCTTCACCGAGTCGTATTACCAAAAGGTGGTTACCGGGCAGTTGAAGCCGGTGCTGGAGACGCTGGTCACGCTGAAGAAGATGGGCAAGTGGACGGAGATCGTTTACCTGGTGGTGCCCGACCGCAACGACGGCGACCAGGAGTTCCGCGGCCTGGCGCAATGGATCAAGGCCAACCTGGGCGCGGATGTTCCACTGCACTTCACGCAATTCCATCCGGAATACCTGCTGAAGAACCTGCCTATCACGCCGGTGCCGACCCTGGAGCGCGCCAAGGCGATTGCCGACGCCGAGGGACTGCACTACGTTTATATCGGCAACGTGCCGGGGCATCCGGCGCAGAATACCTACTGTCCGCAGTGCCGGCGCATGCTGGTGGAGCGCGTGGGATTCACCGCCAGCCAGATGCTCATTGAAAAGGGTAGCTGCCCATTCTGCAAGCATCCGATTCCCGGCGTCTGGCACGTGTGAGGGCGCCGAGGAGGTTTGGCAAATGAACGTCAAGAGGAGTTGCAAGATGTATTGGCTCACAGCTCAAATCGTCGCGCTTATGGCGGTTGCGCCCGTGCAGCATGTGCGCGCCGCGGACCCGGTGAAGGTGAGAGAAGCCGGAGTTGCCGGAGCTTTCTATCCGGCCGACCCCAAGGAGCTTGCGGCCATGATCGACGGCATGCTGGCCAAGGCCACGCCGCCGCCGATCAAGGATCCGATTCTGGCCGCGGTTGCGCCGCACGCCGGCTATCAGTACTCCGGCCCCGTGGCCGCGTATACCTATGCGGCGCTGAAGGGGCGCAAGTTTTCGCGCGTGGTGGTGATTGCGCCGTCGCACTACGAGGCCTTCGATTTCACTTCGGTTTATGAGGGCGACGCCTACTCGACCCCCCTGGGCACGGTGCAGGTGGACAAGGTTTTTGCGCGGCAGTTGGCCAAGATGAGCTCGACCATGAGGATGTCGAGCCGTGGGCACGATGCCACACCGGCGGGCGCAGAGCACGCCATCGAGGTCGAGTTGCCGTGGCTGCAGCGGGTGCTGGGCAACTTCGAACTGGTGCCCGTGGTGATGGGAGATCAGAGTTACGAGAGCAGCCGCGCGCTGGGAGTCGCCCTCACAAAGCTGATCAAGAGCGATGCCAAGGGCAGCGAGACGCTGGTTCTGGCCAGCTCCGATCTGTCGCACTACCACACCTACGACGAGGCCGTGACCATCGACCATAAGACGCTGAATGCGCTTGCGGCGTGGGACTACTTCAGCATGTCGCGCAACTTCCAGTCGCGGGTTTGGGAGGCCTGCGGCGGCGCGCCCATCGTGGCCGCGATGATCTACGCCGAGCGCATGGGGGCCAACCGGGCCATGGTGTTGAAGTACGCGAATTCAGGCGACGTTACGGGCGACCGTTCGCGCGTGGTCGGCTACAGCGCGGATGTTTTTGTCAAAGCTCCAGCCGGCGCGGCGGCGGAGACTCCGTTCTCGCTCAGCGAGCCGGAGAAGAGCGAGCTGCTGGCGCTGGCGCGCAAGTCGGTGGAGTACATGGTTCAAAAGCAGAATCCATATGAGCCGCCCGCGAGCGCAAGCGCGGCGCTGAACCAGGAGCGCGGGGCTTTTACAACGCTGAAGAAGGCGGGCGCGTTGCGGGGTTGCATCGGCTACACCTCGGCGGTCAAGCCTCTCTACATGACGGTGCGCGATACGGCCACGCTGGCCGCGATGCGCGATCCGCGCTTCGAGCCGGTCGAGGCTTCGGAGCTGCCGCTGCTCGACTACGAAATCTCCGTGCTGTCGCCGCTGCGCCGCGTCACGGACATTCAGCAGATCAAGGTTGGCGAGCACGGCTTGCTGATGAAGAACGGCGACAGCGAGGGACTGCTGCTGCCGCAGGTGCCGGTGGAGCAGAAATGGGATCGGCAGACGTTTTTGGAGGAGACCTGCGGCAAGGCAGGCATGAGCTCGGGCTGCTGGAAGGAGGAGGACACAGACATCTTCCAGTTCACAGCGGTGGTCTTCGGCGAGCACAAGCCGTAGGAGCTTCGTGGAAGGTGCAGTTTCTGGGGGGCAGCGACTATCCGCCCGGAACGCAGAAGAACGCCTCCTCCTCGCCGTTCGATTCGCGCTTTGGGCTGTCGGCGACAGTTGGTGCCCGCTTACGGTCCCACGCCGTGCGGTGATTCCATCGGCAGGGGCAGCGCCAGCGCTATGCGGAGCTGGGAGAATTGTTGGAGGGCCAGTCGGATGGTGAACACGCGTGTACGCCCGGATTCAGAATCCATTGCCAGCGGAACGTCGTCTTGTGTAGTATTAGCGACACGGGCTCAGGGCAAGGAATAGGACCGGGCGGACGGTTCGATTCAAGGACTGGCGTAAAACCGGAGCAGCACGAGCAGAACATCGAGGACACTGTTGCCAGAACAGGAAACATATCCACATGCGCCTATCGTGGAGGCCGTACTCGACATCAGGGTGCGTTTGTCATCTTTGTTCTCGGAAGATTGCCTGAATGAGCTTAGGGCGCGGGAACAGGATTCTTATCCGAAATTCAGGCGTCCCTTTCAGGTTCAATTCAAGGTGGAAAGAGCGGACCCCGCCCTGGAACCGACATCTGAGGTTACTTCGCTGGCCAATGGCGGCGCCATGGTTAGTGAGGACGGACTCCAGATATTTCAGGCCCGCCCGGATGGCTTCAGCCATAATCGCCTCGCGCCCTACGAGGAGTGGAGGTCATTTCGCTCTGAGGCTCGTCGGCTTTGGGACCTTTATCGTGAAGTTGTGAAACCGGAGTTCGTCGAGTTTTTAGGTCTCAACTATATCAACAGGATAGAAATCCCAGCCGGGGCGGAAATCGGCGATTATTTAAGGGCCTTTATTCAAGTTCCGCCTGAGCTCCCCCAGGTACTTGAGGTTCATAATTTCCAGGTCCAGATGGTTGATCCTGAGTCGGAAGCGAAAATGTCCGTCGTGGTCAGCTTCGGTGCTATCGGTGCAGACAATAAAATTCCAGTAACACTCAACGTGCAGGCCTTCAAGTTTTTGAACAAGGCGAATACTGACGTCACGGAGGACGAGATCTGGATGACATTTGATCACTTGCGCGATCTAAAGAACCTCGTGTTCGAGTCTTGTATCTCAGAGAGGGTGAGGGCGGATTTCAGATGAGCAGAATGTCATTGAAAGATTCCACAGCTGGCACCTATCAGCCAAATCTCTTCTCCTCAACGATGGAGCAAGGGAGTCTCCCGGCGGAACTGTTGAAAAGAACGTCCAGTCTTGACAGCGATAAGGTCACTCAGCCTGCGAGGTGGTGGTCCTCGTGGACCTTACCCGCGGCCAAGGAGTCCTTTCTCGCTTTCTGCACTGAGGTACTTCAGTACAACAAGGTGGACGAGGACGACCAAATCGCAAGGAACGCACGTGATGCAGCACTTGCCATCGCAGAAAGCGCATATTCAAGAGCGCCGAATAGGTGGAGGTCGCCAAGGGTTGCCACCGACGGTGGGGGAGGGGTCCGTCTGACTTGGAAATTGGGAGAGAAGGAGCTGCGGGCTGTGTTCCCTGCGGATGCGCGACGGATGCAATATCTATATTTGGAGCGCGGGGATTGGCATTCTATGATTAAGAACTTTACCGCAGCGACACTCTGCAGCCAATTCGACTGGCTTCTTTCGAAGAGATGAATGAGCGAAGCCCGGGCACCGAACCGGTTGAATGCGAGGAAATCACTTATCGCGCCTTGAAGAAGGGTTGGGATAAGGGTGAACCCATCCCTTCAGAAGCGTTCATGCGGCGGGTGCGCGAGCCGGAGCCCGAAAAAGCGGTTTCTCTTTCGCGCCGGAAGTACGTTACGGCGAGAGAGTGTCGCTTGAAGCTTAGAAGAAAGTTTGGCACCGCATCTCTCCACGTTGGGAGGGTGAGGGCTCTGTCGTTCGGCCTTGATATTGCGCCGGACCCGCTCCGGGACGACCGGGGGGCGATTATCGAGCCAGGCCATTGCCTTCTAATCAATTTGCCTGATCCGGTAACTGACTCCGAGGGAGCCGAATTCGCAGCATCTCAATTGGTCAAGATTGCTCGATACATCACTCCAAATCAGGAAGAGCAGGAACATCGGGAACGCGGTGGCTCAGTCTAGGCCGGCGCCCGATCATTCCGTGCTCTGGACCCCGCGCGAAGCATCTCCACTCCCGAATTCGAGGCGCTGGACAAGGGCAACAGGCTTTGATAGGCAGGTGCAAAATCACCGAGGCGCGAATCGAGCCCCTGGGAAGCAAATCCCGGCGTTCCGGGCGAATCACCTGGAAACCGGAAACTGCACCGTCACCTCCACATCGTCTTCGCTTCCAGGCTCGCCCGCGCGGCCAGCAGAGCCGGCGCCAGGTTGATGGCGGTAGTGAGCCACGCGGTTCTCCAAAAGCCGAAGACCGGGATGAGGTAGGTGCTCAGCAGGAGCGCGCCCGCGCATCCGCCCAGCAGGTCGATGGCATAGAGCGCGCCCAGCCTGGCGTGGCCGGCGGCGTCATGAAGATAGACCTCGTTCGCGATGGGGAACTGATAGCCGCCCAGCACTCCGCAGAGAGCGGCTAGAGCGGGGAAGGCAAGCTGCGCCGCCAGACCCGTTGCCGCCACTCCGCTCACCGCGGCGAGCAGGCCGGCCACGAAGATCAGCACGGGAGCGGAGAGAGCGAGCAGAAACTGGTTAACCGCCAGGACGCGGCAGGGAGCGAGATCGCCGCGGCCGGCGCTGCGCAGGCCAAGCCAGCTTCCCAAGGCGATGCCCGCCATCCCCAGCCCGATGAGAATGGCGAGCTGCGAGTAAACGTAACCGTAGATGGATTGGAAGGCCAGCAGCACGAAGATCTGTAGAGCGATCAGCGTGAAGCCGGTGGCGGCGGTGCAACAGGCGGCGGCGGAGCGGGCGCGCCTCTGGCGAGAACCAACGAACGCCAGCAGAAGCGTCGCAATCGCCAGAGGCAAAAGGATGGCGGCGGCGACGCTCCTGAATCCGGTGTGCGCGGCGGCCTGGAACCAGTGAGAATAGCCGCCCTTGAACTGCGCGCTCCAGAGCACAATATCGAAGTAATAGGCGATGGGCGCGAAATCGCGATTGATGGGCGTGGAGGCGAGCGGCTGGAGTTGCTCATGAACCTGCGCCATGCGATCGGGCATCATGCGGAAGGGGATGAAGTATTCGCGCACGTACTTCGTCTGCAGATTCCGCTCCCGCAGCCTGGCCATCAGAATCTTCGGGTCTTCGGTCAGCGCATCGGGGCGCGCGGAGGCGAAGAAGTGGATGGTATCGCCGGGGATGACGGCGACGTAGGGAATGACTTCCGTGAGGGTGCGCTGGATGCAGCGCAGAAACTCCGCCAGGTTGGGGCTGATGGTCTCTTCCGAGGAGCGCAGTTGGAAGGCCAGCACTCCGCCGGGCGCAAGATGGAGGCGCGCGGAACGAAAGAACTCGACGGTATAGAAGCGGTTCAGTTGCGCGGTCTGCGGGTCGGGCACGTTGAGGACAATCACGTCGAAGCTGCGTCCGGCCGTCTTTAGATAGGAGCGGCCATCCGCGTAGTGCAGATGCACGCGCGGGTCCGCGGACCAGGCGGCCGACTCGGTGGGAAAGAACTGGCGCGCCATGCCGATGAGTGCGGGGTCGAGTTCCACATAGTCGATGCGCTCGACGGTGGGATGTTTGAGCGCCTGGGCAATGCCGCCGCTGACACCGCCGCCGATCAGCAGCACATTCCTGGGCGCGGGATGCTCCAGCAGCGCGTAGTGGACGGCCTCTTCCGCGGCGGCCTCGTCGGGAGCGCTGGCTAGCAGCGTGCCGTTGTCGTAGATGCTGCGCAGATTGCCGGTCTCGATCACCGCCAGGTTGCCGTAGATCGAGTTTCGCGATCCCGCCAGATGGAAGCCACGCCACAGGCGCGTCTGCGCGGAGCGCTCCAGCAACGGCGCAGCATAGGCAAGAAGAAAGATCGCGGAGAGAGCCGTCGCCGCGCCTGCGGCCCAGGACTGACGGCGGCTCATGCGCAGCAACAGGAGCGCGGCCATGCTCAGGTTGAGGAGCGAGACGAGGGCGGCAATCTGAAAGGGATCGAGAAAGCGCAGCAACACGAGGCTGGCCAGAATTCCGCCCAGGCCGGAGCCGGCGGCCTCAAGCAGGTAAGCCGAGCCGACGGCGGCGCGAGCAGGGACGGCGCGCTCGGCCTCGTACATTCGCGCCGCGGCAGCGAAGAGCGCACCTGAAACGATGCAAAAGATGCTCAGGCAGACCAGAGAAGCCAGCAGCATGGGCAGCGGGCCGACCAGTTCCCCCGGTACGGTTTGAAAGAAGGACTTGGCCGCGCGCAATGCCCACAGCGTCGGCAGCAGGCTGACGGCGAGCAGGCATTCGAGGGCGGCCACCGCGCGGCGGGCGCTGCCTGCTCCGCCCCGTCGCAGGCCACTGATCGCGCTGCTGCCGACGGCGGTCCAGAAGAGCCATGCAGCCAGCATGATTCCCAGCGAAATCTCGTTGCCGTTGAAGACGACGATGAGCTCGCGCATGAGAACGATCTGGGCGACGACCGCGCCGAATCCGATGAGCGCCAGGGCCGCCGCGACGGCTGAGGCCGGCTGCAGCGCGCGGGGCGTTGGGACGGACTTTATCGGCGCATCCACCAGAACGGAATTAGAAGCCTGTTGCGGTTGAAATGCAAGGCGTCAATGCGGAGTTAGCAGCCTGTGGTGAAAGTCCAAGTCGCTGAGAACCTTTCCTCGGGGGCTAAAGACCAGCGTTGATTCTATTGCGTTTGCGGCACGACTGAAGTCGTGCCCTTTCAAAACTCGATTTTCACCATAGGCTGTTAGGGGCTACTGGTAGTTCCCGATCAGGACGAAAGGCGCCCAGTAAAAGGGATGGGAGTAACCGGCATCTTGGGAAGCAGGCGTGGAATCCTCGGCGGCTTGAACGCCGCGGCCACTCCGACCATGCGGGGGCGCCGCCGGCCCGCGCAGGAAAGCGAGCTGGGCCTGGCGCAGCGCCTCCGCCTTGCCGTCGGCGGGGTGGGCCACCCAGCGGGCGTAGAAGTCGCTCATGATACGGCTGGTGCTGGCGTCGTTTACGTCCCAAAGCGTGGCCAGCACGGCTTCGGCATCCTTCTGCTGGGCGATCATGCCCAAGCTGTCCATCTCCAGGCCGTCCTTGGCCACATCGCCTTTCGCCGTGCTGCAGGCCGAGAGGGTCAGGAGGCGGGTGCCATGAAAGCTGACGGTCGAATCCTCCAGTCTGGAGAGGGTGAGCGGATACCCCTCCGGTTCGCCGGCGCTTTCTCCGCCCAGCATCAGGTAGGGCTCCGTTCCGCTCCCACTTTCCAGCACGAAATGGCTGGCAATGTGGACCACGGGGAAGGTCGATCCCGCGCCCAGCTCGGTCTTCAAAGCCGCGTAAGTGAAGCGATCGTTGGGCAGCAGGATTCCATCCATGGGGCCATGGGATTCAGGCACGGCGGGGTCGCGCGCCACCGCATCCAGCTCCGGCATCACGCCGGGCAGGGCCGGCAGGCCTCCATAACTTCTCGACAATCCCATTGCCAGCACGCGGAATGGAGCCTGGTTTGCGCCGGAGGAGGCCGTCATGTGCCCATAGCTCTCGGGAGTAAA
>JBEKPA010000135.1:0-9208 GCA_049521195.1 Occallatibacter sp. | reverse complement strand
CTGTTGCATCCGCGCCAAGTTGCAAACGCACCTCGCGAAACCCCGCGGCGGCCACGCGCAAACTGCATGGAGCGGAGCACTGAACGGTCAACCTACCCACCTCGTTGGCGCGGCCGAGTTGGCGGCCAGCGGCATCCTCGACCGTCGCGCCGGCCAGGGCTGCGCCTCGGCTATCTTCTACGGTCAGGGTGAGAGCCGATTGAGCGCTCAAGTGCAATGCCGCCGCGACGACCGCCAGCGCGCCACCCAACAGTCTTTGTATGTGCCACCGCATGGCCGCCACTTTCAGAAAGTGCAGGTCTTCCGCCACCTTGTATCTTGCGACTCGATCAAAGGCTCCCTGGCCAGGCTGCCAGGCTGGAGGTTGAGCAGGCATTCAACGCCATGCCTCTGGGCCTGCTTCAGCCGGCGTGCCGCTCCTTGTATTCGATCAGCTTTTGCGCTCGCTTCCGCCTCTTGCTGAGCTCGTATTGCAGTTGTCCCACGAAGATTGGGACTTGCTGAAGGTGAGAGTGAAGCCCATAAAGCAGCAGGATGCCGGGGGTGGCCCGCTTCCACCGAGCCTTCCACGCCGAACGCACCGACAACAGCAACAGAATGCCAAGCCAGAGCGCTATGGGAAGAACTCCAAAGAGCACGCTGGCTGCGATGGCGGCGGCCAGCGAGACGATCCAGCAGCTTCCGCGTAACATGTTTCGCCTGTGGTCAGAGGACCAGAACGGATCGTCGCTCGAGCGGAAGCGCTCGGATACTTCGGCGTAGGCATGGCCGGCGCGCGTGGCGCGCTTCCAGTACTGGCTCCAGCGCCTGATCTGCAAATCGTGTCCCGTCATCGGGCAGTCGATATGCAGTATCCCGTATCCCCGTGCCCTGATTCTCCGGCAAAGTTCCGGCTCTTCTCCCGCGATCAACCTCTCATCGAAGCCTCCCGTTTCAACCAGAACCTTGCGGCGCATCAGCACATCGCCGCCGCAGAATTCCGCAAGCCCTGGCGGATAGACCCAGTCGAGGTCGAGGATGCGGTTATATACCGATGCTTCTGGATTCATTTCGCGGCGATGCCCCCATGCGGCCGCGAGCGAAGGCTCCCGCGCCAAAGCGCCGCACGCCGCCAGGGCAAAGTCCGGATGCAGCACGGTATCACCGTCGAGAAAGAGGATCAGATCGGACACCGCGCGCCGCCAGCCTGCGTTGCGTCCGATCGCCGCGGTTGGCCGCTCCGGGCGAACCACGATTACGGTTGCGCCATAGCGGGCCGCCAGTTCCGGGCTGCCGTCGGTGGAATCGGAATCGACGTAAATTACATCAGTCACAGCTACGCCTCGCACCTGCTGGACGGACTCCAGGCAAAAGGCCAGCCGCTGACCCTCATTGCGTCCGATCACAACAATCGAAAGCGCGGGTAGGGTAGCGTCCGCGCGAGAGTCCGAGATGCTTTCAGATCCGTCCATCATACGCGCCTCTCTCTGGCGCCGCCCCGGCATAGGCCAGTTCCTCGCTCGCCGCCGGCACCGGGGTCTTGCGCGGAAGCACCCGCGCCGGAACCCCGACCGCAATGCAATTGGACGGCACATCGGTGAGTACCACGGCATTGGCTCCGATCAGCACATCGTCCCCTATTTGAATCGCACCCAGAATCTTCGCGCCCGCGCCTATGTCCACGCGGTTGCCCAGGATCGGCGCTCCTCGCTGGCCGGTATGCTTCAGTCCCACAGTTACCCCGTTGCGAATTAAGCAGTCATCCCCAAAGACAGCGTCGCCGCTGATGACAATCCCTCCGAAATGATCGATCCGGAATCGCCGCCCCAGCGTTGTCTCGCAGGGAAGCTCGATGCCTGTCAGCACCTCGGAGACAGGCTTCAGCACCTTATAGATAAATGAGAAAGGCCTGCGCAGCCAGCTCCAGCGGATGGTATAGCGCCAGCGCCCGTAGCGGTACACAGCCATGGCCCACAAACCCTGACGGGAGAGTTGACGGCCGTATGTGTGCCAGTCCTCGCGAATATTCTCGAACAAACTCAACCTCTTCCGATTAAACGATTGCGTTCTCCGCGATGTTACTCCGGTTGCGCGAGATCGGCGTCCCGATCGCGCGGGATTGCTGCTGCCATTTCTCAGTTATTCATTGGCCCCGATTTGCACCCGCGCGGCCCTGGTTGTCATTTTCGGGGGTTCGCAATGCACGGCAGGTTCTCGGACTCCGGTGAACGCCTCTGCCAGACCTGAAAATAAGTCGTGGACTCAGTCAGGCAGAGCGAATGCAGGCGCCGCTGGAAGTCCGCATCCATATCTACAAGGCTCGTCGGGCTGGTCAGGTCAAGCACCACCACATCTGAATTGTCGAACTGTTCCATCACGCGCGCCTTGTCGGCGGGAAGAAGCTGCCCCAACTGGAGCGTCCAAACCTCCGGTGAATGGACGGTTGGAAAATAATGGTGGGCTCCGGTGCTATAAGAAAAGAGCATCAGGTTCCGACGGGTCGATCGTTCCAGTATCTTACTCCATTCGGAGACCCAGCCCGAATCGGCATACAGATTGGCGGTCGCAGTGGGAGACTTGATTTGCTTCCAGCCGTGCAAGACGGCGTGTGCAAGGGTTGCCTGGCCCGCGATTCCAAGCAAGAGAAACAGCGTCAGAAGGAGATTGCGCGCAATTCCCTGCCCCAATGCCGATAATCCCAGAAGCACTCCCACCACCAGGATAGGATCGAAGACGTAGTGCTGGTGCGGCGATCCGTAGGCGACGCAGACGAACACCGTCTGGATCAGCGCGCAGAGAACGATTGCCATATCTCTCCGCTCCAGTGCTCGCCGGATCGCCATTCTTCGCGCCGCCAATATGGCGAAGACGGCGAGGCTGACCGTGCTCATTACCCACCAGCTCACCGGGGTGAGCAACGAGTAAGTTATATAGAACCCCAAGCTATATCCCGAGGGGTGAAGAAACTGCATCAGCGCCTGTCCGGACCCAAAGCCGATCTGCCTGTAGAAGCCCATCCCCGCCAGCGGCGTGGCCGTTGCGAAGACGGAACTCCACCCAAATTCGCAAGCCAGGAGGATGGCTAGCGCCAGATACATTGAAGCCCCAGGCGCAAGCGAGCGAAGCAGGCTGGAAACGGAGCGGGGAGGCTTGGTGAACCAATCGAGGAAGATGAATGCCGCCAGCAGCGCCGTCATTACCAGCGGCAGCGACGGCACGCTCCAGCAACCGATCGCGGAAATGGCCAGACTGAGGTCCAGACGCCCCATGAGCACAAGGAGCAGCGCGAACAGAAGAGAAAGCTGGACCAGAGAATAGGGGAGATTGGGATTGACCGGGTTAAGTATCCGGCTCATGGCAAGCATCGCCGCAATCCACATTGATTCCCTGGGCAGATAGCGCAGAAAGAGAGCGCAGAACAGGGCCATCATGACCATGGTAGCTGCTGCGCATCCGATCAAAGGCCAATAGCCTCTGCCGAACAGGGCGAAGAGCCAGTGCTGAATGGAAACCGGCAGCAGGCCATAGGAGTAGTAAGTGTCGACTCCCAGGCGGAGATGCCGATCCAAAAGGCAATCCAGATTCAGAAAGCTGCCGCGATCCTTCAATATCCAGAGGTCCAGCGAGAATAGAATCGGCCAGGAAAGGAGATAGATTGCCGCGAACGCTCCAAGAAAGACGGCAAAGTGCGCCGCCGTGCGGTGTTCCGCCATCCGCGGGCCGTTCATCGGATTAGCCGGGATTCCAATTCTGTCCTCTCGGTCGAGCATGATATTTTCCCTTGCTTTGGCCGCCAACTCGTTTTGCAGGCAGCGCCGCGCGGCGATCTGCAATAATAGCAAGCTATGCGAGTAACAATTGTGCAATACGCGGGCGACTATAGGGAGGCTGCGCGCGCCTGGCCGCTAAAGGACAGGAAACCTGCTATGCACAGAGGCATTCCCTCGATAACGAATCCGATCTCTTGCACTGTTGATAGAAACATGCCCGGCGATTTCCCGCGATGAACAGGTTTGTGTCCGAGCTCGTCGAGGCATTTGCCGATTTAAAGCCAGAACCGCTTCAGGATTGTTGTCTCGAGGTGAAGGTCAGACCAAGGACGAAATGACGCTTCCCAGCACGGCGCCCAGCCCTTGAGATCGATCATAGAACTGTGCTTGCGCAGTCAGCGTCGCTCGCCGGCGCTCTTCGTAATACCCCGGGTCTAGGGCAAGTTTGCGAAACGCATCCACAAAGCTGTCAACGTTATTGGTCTCGGCCCTGATTGCCGCTTCGCCGAGCACCTCCCAAGCCGGCACGACCTTGCTCATCACAACCGGCCGGCCCGCAAGAACAGCCTCTGCCGCCGTCATAGCCAGACCTTCAGAAAAACCCCCGGTGGTCGGTACCACGTGGCAATGCGCCCAACCAAAGGTTTCGAGCGCCTCCTGTTCGTTTGCGAGCCTGCCTGGAACCTCCACAAGGCGAGCCAACTTCCGTTCCTCGACCTGGCGTTCCAATGCCTCAGACGCCGGTCCCGATCCAACGATCTTCCAGGCAAATTGGCCAGGCAGTTCTCGCTCCAGCCGCTCGGCAATAGAAAGAATTAGAAACACACCTTTGACCTCTTCGATCCTGCCGAGGAATAAGACTCGGAAGGGACGTATAGAGTGTTGCGGTACCGGATTCACACGGCTCAGGAACCCCTCACGATATTGAGGCCGGAACTGATAAACCGGTCCTTTCAACCTTCCCGCCGCCGTGCGGATTTGGCGCTCGCACTCGGGAGATATGCAGACTGTGGCGGCCGCAACGCGCCGGAAGAACACGCCATCAAGGAAACTGAGTATGCGATCGGACCTCCGGCTCGGCGGAAATCCCATTGGCCAGAGCGAGTTGAGCAGGACTGCGATCACCGGGACGCGCAGGACGGAGAGAAGCGACAGCACAATCCAGTGTGTGGTGCCCGAGTCTGCAACGACTACCGTAGCGCGTTCGCGCCGCGCCTCAGCCAACACAGTGAGTCCATACAGAATGGAACCGAGGTGATGCTTCAGGCCCCGCTGATAATACAGGGGGTGCTTTGGGCGGTTTTCCACTATATGGAGTCCGTCCTGTATCACTTCGCGGCGAGAATGATACGACATGACATGAGCTGCTGCCCCGGCCTCATTGCACCAATCGAGAAACTGCTTCGAGAAAGCCTTGCCGGGTTGAAACGCCGGCTCCCGTCCCTCGAGCAAATCCCGGTATAGGCCAACCACATCGCCCGGCCCAAGCGCATACAGAATCCGCCATCGCGGTTGCTGGACAGAAATCTGCTTGTTCTTGTTAACGCGGGTGTCTGATCCCCAATTCACTTCAGTGTAAGATGCAGCCATAATCTGTCCAGCCTCCAGTGGTTTTTCAGGTCTCGGCAACTCCGGACTTTAATGCCGATCAAGATGAATCGCGCGATCCCGCGGCGCCTACCGCCCGCGCGGGCACACCCACCACCGTCACACCCGGCGGCACATCGCGAGTGACCACGGCATTGGCTCCCACAGTGGCGCCGTCGCCGATGGTCACGCCGCCCAGCACGGTCACGCCGCGGCCGATCCAAACCTCGTTGCCGATGGCGATAGGTTGCGCAATGTGGCCGGAATCGCGAATCGTCAAACCCGGCAAGCGGGCGTGATTTGCGTCGCGTATGCTCGAGTACTCGCCAATCATGGTGCCATCTCCGATGGTGATCCAGTCCCGCGAGACAATGTGAACCCCACGCGAAATAACGACTTCGTCGCCGATCTCGATCGAACCGCTCTCCTCCGTTTCCAGATACAGCCCTGGGTACAGGAGCGCGTCTCGTCCAAAGCGGATCATGCCCGTGCCATGCACCTCGGATGGTCCCAGCACTACGACCGACTCATCGAGCGGCGCCGTCAGGCTGGATGAAAGCAGGGCGTGATTGCGGATGCGCTCCATGTTCCGGCGCAGACCGGACGTTGCCCGGTAGAACGACGATAAGAGCGATGTAAGCGACGACTTGAGCGCACGGCGCATTCTGTTAGCTGAATTATCGATGTTCGTCCTCCCAGAGTTAGCGCTTCACCATGGCTGCGCCGGAGAGAATCGTCCTCCCACGGTGTCGCGCCAGGCCTGGCTCAAGATCGATATCAGATGCAGATCGGCGCTCGCGCTGGCGCGGCGATCCGGATCCTGGCTCCACCGTCTGCGCAGCGATCGCAGCCAATACCAGATAGCCTCCAGCCCCATGGCCAGCCATGCGGACAATCCATGATGCTTCCGATAGTAGAGCAGCATGCTTCGCATGCGCCACAAAGTCAGCTGTGCTCCGGTTTGCGAGAGCTGGAGCGCCCTGACCTGGCGCGAAGACTCCCCTCCGATATGGACGATGGCGATATCCGGCCAATACCAGATCGAGTACCCCTCATTCTTGATGCGCTTGCACAGATCGACCTCCTCGTAATAGAGGAAGAATCGCGGATCGAAAGAGCCGACGGACCGCAATACCTCAGTACGGATGATCGAGTAGGCGCCGGGAACCCAGTCGACTTCGGCAGCCTCCATTGGGCTTGCCCAGGTGCGGTCGGCTCGCCCAAAGAAGCGCGAGCGCGGAAAGCGCGCCGCAAGCCCGGAAAGTATAAGCAAGTCGCCGAAGACCGTGGGAAACATGCGCGCCGAAGGCTGCCACGAGCCATCGCGCCCGATCAGCCGCCCGCCGCCAAGTCCCGCGCGCCGGGTCGCGTCCATGTGGGCCACGGAGCGCTGGAGCGATCCTTCGCTCAAGAATGCGTCGGAATTAAGGAGCACGATGTAACGCCCGCCCGCCGGCTGGAAGCCGAGATTGTTTGCCGGGCCGAACCCCAGGTTCACTTCACTCCGAATCAACAGCACGCCGGGAAACTCGCGTTCGATCATGGCGGCAGAACCGTCCGTCGAAGCGTTATCGACCACAATGACCTGAACGCGCAGCGAACCCGCCTCGCGATAGACCGACCGCAGGCATTCCCGCAGTACATCGCGCGTATTGAAAGACACAATCACGATCGTAACGTCGAATTGAAACGCCGCGGAATTCAAAGTATGAAAGGTCCCTTCAGATTGTATTGAGTGCATTCTCGCTAAACACAGAAGCGAGCAAGCTTACGTTCTCCGTCAGGTTGTAAAAATCGTGAACGCGTTTGCGGCCCGCAAGCCCAAGGCTGCGCCGCAGAAGCGGCTCTTCGGCGAGGCGTTCGAGCGCCGCGGCAAGCGCGATAGCCGAGGACGCGGGAACCAGCAGTCCATCAAGCCCATCGCGAATCAGTTCCGGAATTCCGGCGATGCCGGTGCTCACGCATGGCACCTCCATGGCCATCGCTTCCATCAAAGCCACGGGCACGCCCTCGGCAAAACTAGCCAGTGCGAAGATGTCCGCGCGCCCCAGTAACTGTCGAATCTCGGCGTGACTCTTTGCTCCCTCGAAAATCGCCTCAATGCCCATCTGTTGTGCGCACGCCTGTAAATGTTCACGGTCCGGCCCCGCGCCCACTAGGCGCACACGGTGCAAATAGCCCTTGGAGAGCAGGATGGCGCAGGCGCGCAACAGAATAAGTTGGCCCTTCGACGGAACCAGGCGGCCCACGCACAAAATCTCCAGTGGGTGCTCCGCCACAGGCCGCGGCCGCATCGGAAGGAATACATCCGGATCTACCCCCATGCGCACCACGCGCATCTTATCCCAGTGCTCCGGGGCCGAAACGCGCATGAGTTGGCTGCGGCAAAAGTCGCTGATGCACAGGACGAACTTTGCGTGTACGACCTTCTGGCGAAGATAGAACTTCTCCACATCATAGAATTCGTCCGGACCATGCACGGTCAGGGAGTAAGAGAATCCCCACGCCAAGGACGCCAACATGCCCACCGTGGCCACAGGCCCGCAGAAGTGTATGTGCAGATGGCGATGACCGCGAGAACGCATCCAGTCGCCCAGAATAAGCGCCTCCGCAAAGTAGAAGAACGCATAGAGCGTTGCGCTTGCATCCCATCGCCCCAGGTTCAGAGCAGCCTTCAACCCGCGAGCGAAAACCCATGGCCTCAGCAGAAGCGTCTTTGCCGCAACCGCCGCTGCCCGCCCGGCGCCAGTGGACTTGATGTAAAACGTCTTCTCCGCCTCTTCAATTTCGGCCGCAGGCATCGACGAGCGCGAACGGTCCGGCTGGTTGATCGAGGCGACTTCGACAGCGAAACCATGCTTTCTCAGTTCCCGTATTTCGTTCAGAAAAAAGGTGTGCGAGATACCCGGATAGCGGCTCAAGAGATAGAGAAGCTGTCGCGGCGCCGCAGCCGGCGCCTTGGCCGCCAATGCCTCCGAAGCAAGCGCGACGTCTGTCCGTGGTTCTACATTTGAAGTCATTATTCGCCCTCCGGCTTGCGACTTGCGGTTCTTGAGATTCCTGCTCCCATGCGATTGAAGCTGCCTTCAGTTGGGCTCGGAGGCCGTGGCGGGAGAGACCGCGGTTGTTTTCAACTCCTGGGTTACGTCCGAGTTCTCCGCGACGGAACGATAAATCCCGATCACCCGGTCGATCTTTCGCTGCCAGTCGAAATTGCGAACGGCGCGCTCGCGTCCCGCCTCGCCCATGGACTTGGCAAGGCTGGGAGTGTCGATCATTTTGCGCATCGCTCGGGCAAATCCCGCCACCAGGCCCGCATAACTCCCCGGCTCCACAAGCACCCCGCAGGAAGCGTCCAGATAGTCTGCCGGACCGCCCCAGTTAGTTGCGATCACCGGCTTGCCCATAGCCATGGCTTCAAGCACCACGGCGCCGCCGCATTCGTACAGGCTGGGCAGAACCAGCGCGACGGAATTAAGCAGAAGACCGGCGCACTCCTGCTGCGTCAGCCAGCCTGTGAAATGGACACGACCCCTCAACCCCATTTCCACAGCCAGGGATCGCCATGCGTCCAGCATGGGGCCGTCGCCAACAATATCCAGTTCGGCGGATGGAACCTCTTTCAGCGCCCGGATTGCTACATCCACAGCCTTCCAATCCACCAGGCGTCCGACGAAGACAAAGCGCGGAACCGCCCTCTCCGCGCTTGCGCCCGCGCCTTGCCAGACGCCGAAGTCGATTCCGTTCTCGACTAACTCGATAACTTTGCCGCGAATTCCCGAAGGCAGCGAGCGGCGCGTGCGTTCATTGGCAACCAGCACCACGCTGGCGCGCCTCTTGCCGGGCAGCAGCGCGTTGCCGGCATCCGCAAA
>JBEKPA010000134.1:0-9386 GCA_049521195.1 Occallatibacter sp. | reverse complement strand
TCTCACCCAGTTCTATCTCGACCGCTGCTCAGTCTTTGCGCGCTGCCAGACGCAGGCATTCCGCACCGAGCAAGATTTTCTGGACTGGCTCGCGAAACAGCAGGGCCGCGCTCCGGCCGTGGCCGTGCTGCTCGATAGCCGTGGCCGCCAGATGACCTCAGAGGCCTTTGCCGCCTGGCTGGGCACACGCCGCGACCAGGGTGCGCAGCACATCGTCTTTGCCATCGGTCCGGCCGATGGTTGGTCCGCCGCCGCTCTGGAGAAAGCCCAGTTGAAGCTCTCGCTGGGCACCATGACCATGGCCCACGCCCTGGCCCGGCTGGTCGTCGCCGAACAGATCTACCGCGCATTTACAATTCTCACGAGCCACCCTTATCACACAGGACATTGAAATGACCGACTCCCGCAGAGGACTGATCCTGATCAATACCGGCCCCGGCAAGGGCAAAACCACCGCTGCACTGGGCACGGCGCTGCGCGCTGTGGGTAACGGAATGAGAGTCCTCATGCTCCAGTTCATCAAAGGCTCGTGGCACTATGGCGAACTGGAAGCGGCCCAGGCATTGGGCCCCAACTTCATCCTTAAGCAGATGGGCCGCGGCTTTGTGAAGGTGGGCGGCGCAGAGACCGACCCCGAGGATGTGCGCCTGGTGGAAGCGGCCTGGGATGAGGCCCGGGAGGCCATCTACTCCGGCGATTGGGATATGGTCATCCTGGATGAAATCAACTACGCCATCAGCTACAAAATGCTGGACCCGGCCGTAGTCGCCGAGGCGCTCCGTAATCGACCGGAAATGGTCCACGTGATCTTGACCGGACGCAATGCCCACCCCCTGCTGGTGGAGCTGGCCGATACCGTCACCGAGATGCGCGAGGCGAAACACGCCTATCAGAAAGGCATTCTGGCCCAGCGCGGAATAGAATACTGAGAGTGGTTAGTGGTTAGTGGTTAGTGAATAGTGGTCAATTGTCACTTAATCGAAATCGGTTGTTCGCGTTTTTCCGGTTTGTAGAGGGCTTATGATGAAGAAGACGAGCCCGTTAGCATCACACAGTTGCAGCTGACCAGTATTCACTAAACACTAACCACTGTTTTTACGAGGTTGCATGTCCTGGTTCAAGCGTGAGGATGGCGAGTACGATTCCGGCCAGTCGGGAACCGGGCCGGAATCGGTCGACGCGTCCGGCAAAACGGTGCGCACTGAGGGCTTGTGGATCAAGTGCCTGGGCTGTCGTGCCGTCCTCTACAAGCCGGAGCTCGAAGCCAACCTGAACGTGTGCCCCAAGTGCCGCCACCACTTCAAGATCTCTGCTCGCAAGCGCATTGAACTGCTGCTCGAACCCGGCTATGAACTGGTGGATACCGGCCTGCGCTCGACTGACCCGCTCAACTTTACCGATGTAAAGCCCTACAAGAAGCGGCTGCGGGCCGCACAGGAAGCAACCGGCCTCAACGACGCAATCCTCAATGCTGTTGGCTGGATGGGACCCCACCAGGTGGTGCTCAGCGCCATGGAGTACGGCTTCATCGGCGGCTCAATGGGCGCCGTGGTGGGCGAAACCATCGCCCGCGCCGCGGACCGCGCCCGGCTGGGCCGCAAGCCACTCATTGTTGTCGCGGCCTCAGGCGGTGCGCGCATGATGGAAGGCGTAGTCAGCCTGATGCAGATGGCCAAGATCTCCACCGCACTGGCGCAGTTGGACTCGGCTCGCGTGCCTTATATCTGTGTGCTCACCGATCCCACCACCGGGGGCGTCACCGCCAGCTTTGCCATGCTCGGCGACCTGAACATCGCCGAACCGGGCGCCCTCATCGGCTTCGCCGGACCGCGCGTCATCGAGCAGACCATCCGGCAGAAGCTCCCCGAGGGCTTCCAGCGCTCCGAGTTTCTGCTCGAGAAGGGCTTCCTCGATGCCGTCGTACACCGCCGCGATCTGAAGTCCTATCTCATCCGCGCGCTCGATTTCCTGAACGTCTCCGCGGTCGCCTGACAGACTCCGGCCGGAAAGGCCGCTCCTGGACTTTCAACGCGGCTATCGCCGGCGAGTCCGGGCTGCCACTGGTGTGCTTCAGAAGTCTTGTTCGCGGGATCTGGCCTTCTGAATCGAGGAAAGGATTGCGGGGCCGGCGATCATTGCGACGCAGGCCAGAACGATCATGAAGGTGAACATGACGCACGCTCCTTCCGGGCACGTTCGGCTTGGCGGGGCCGGAATTGAGGGATCATAACGCCGGGATGGAAGAAGTGGAAAGCATTTTTTGTGGATATTCGAAACCGCCGATACTTTCGTAACGGAAAGCGGATTCCGATGCCAAAAGCGGACCCCGAAGCCACGGCGCCGGGTAGAGGCATCGGGGCAATGACGATTCACGATTGGGCCGGCATTGGATCAGGGCGCTGAGTCCAGCGTGTGCGCGGCGCGGTCGAGCGCATCGGCGAGGACGGCCAACTGCTGGGCGGCGCGCTTGGAGTCCCTGGCGTCGATGGCCTCATTGACGCCGGGAATCACGACTGCCGCGTAGCCCGTGAACTCGCCGGGAGCGAAGATGACGTGCCGGTACCAGGGACGATTGGGCAGGCCGTCCGGCGAGAGGAGCGCGCTCTCGGTTTGGCGCAGGGCCAGATTGAGTTTGGCAAGGTCGCCTGTGGCCGCGATTTGGCGGCTGCGCGCCTTTTGGGCCGCGGCGGCGAAGCGCGCGGCAGCGGCCTGGGCGGTTACAAAATCGAGCGAGCCAAGCCCGCCGTCACTGGCTCTCCACCCCAGCGACGAAGACCTGTCGCTGGGGTCCCCGGCTCGGCGTTTTGCGGCTTGAATATAGGACTCAATGGCGCTGGCGTAGGCAGCGTAGTCGTAGGGGAGCACGTTGGCATCGGCCATGCGCAGGGCTTCGAGGCCGAGGACGCGGGCCATCTCCTGCAGATAGAAGAACTTGGGGTCGGCGTTCTGGGTGTACCAGGCGAAGTTGTCGAAGGCGGAGTGGTAGACGCCGTAAGGGCCCTCGGAGCTTATATCTGTGGAGGGCACGCCCGCGTGCTGGAAGAAGGGCGTGAAGTCGGAGCCGGAGCCGAGGTCGCCGATGTGGACCTCTTCGGCGGCGGGCGGGGCGTTGGAGGCGCGGTGCTCGTTTTCTTCGGAGCGTGAGTTCTTCCATTGGTCGTAAACTGCTCCGCCGGCGGGGCTGGGAACCGACCGGGCAACTTCGCGGACGAACTGCTTGAGCGAGGGGACGGCGGAGGCGGTGAAATCGGGGCCGGAGACGGCAACGTCGGTATTGAAGTAGGCGACGGCGCGTTCCAGGGTTTTGGCGTGCTCCTCCACCCACTCGGTTGAGCCGATGAGGCCTTCTTCCTCGGCATCCCAACTGGCGAAGACCAGTGTCCGCCTGGGGCGCCAGCCCTGCTTGAGCAGCGCGCCGATGCCATGCACCGATTCGAGCATGGCGGCGGTACCGCTGGAGGGATCGACCGCGCCATAGACCCAGGCGTCGCGGTGATTGCCGGTGATGACCCACTCGGCGGGGTACTCCGATCCGGGAATCTTTCCGATCACGTCCCAGATGATGCGGCGCTGATAGTCCTGCCGAGAGACCAGGTGAACCTTCACGGCAAGCTGGCCCGCAACCCCTCCCAGGTGATAGCGGAAGGGCAGCGCGCCCTGCCAGCCTTTGGGAACGCCCGGGCCCTTGAGGGCCTGCAGGATGGGCGCGGCATCATGATAGCTCAAGGGAATGGAGATGATGCGGGGCTGGTTGCCGTCCGGCGAAACGCGGGCCGAGTCGGGCAGGTCCAGCGTCGAAGCCACGCCGGGGGTCTCGGGGTCGCCGGGATACTTGAAGATAAATCCGACCGACCCGCGCTGGACGCCGGTATCGGGCCGCCAGGGGCCGTTGGGGTAGGCGTCGCCCTTGAAGTAGCCGTCGTCCTGCGGGTCGGAGTAGATAAGCACGCCGGCGGCGCCGCGCTGCTCGGCGAGGTAGACCTTGACGCCGCGGAAGTTTGCGCCGTAGCGGCAGATGACGATCTTGCCGTGCAGGTCGATGTGCTGGGCGGCAAGCTGTTCGAAGTCCTCAAGGCGGCCGTAGTTGGCGTAGACCGCCTCACCGGTTACGTCGCCGGAACCAGAAGAGCCGTTGAAGGGCATTACGACGCGTGGATCGTCCTGATAGGGGTCGCCCGGAACGTGCTCGCGGGTGGGGCCGGTCATGAGGAGATGGCCGGCGGCATCGAAGGCTTCGACACGCACTACTTTGGGCTGGTCGAGCAGGACGCGGTAGGAAACAATCTCGGTATCGAGGCCGGCGTCGCGAAACTTCTGAGCCACGTATTCGGCCGTCTTGCGGTCTTCGGGCGTGGCGGCCAGGTGAGGCTCGGCGGTGAGGATCTTGAGGTGACGGCCGGCCAATTGGGCGTCGGGAACGGCGAGGAAGGTTCCCTCGATCCTGGACTCGGCAGTGAAGTCGCCGTAACCGAAGACCGTTGGCGGCGCGGCCTGAGGCGCGGCAGCACCGGCGGACTGGGCCGGCAGCGCGGCGGGCGCCAGGAGGAGCAGAAGCAGACAGGCAAACGGTTTGCGCACCATCATTCGTTGGACGCTTTCATGAGCTATATTCGAGACTCTTCAGTATCTCAATCCCAGGGGCCGAGACCGCGTTGATCTTGCCCGGTCAGAGCATTTTCACTGATTCTGCAATCCGTGCTTTGAGGTCTCCCCCCCAACAAGAATACAAACCGCAGGTCCCCTTCGTCCGCCGCGGCGGACTCAGGGCAGGCTTTCGACTCGGTCGCCGCGGCGACCTTCGCGGCCTATGAACAAGATAGTTGGATGAGGCGGTTTATAAACAAAATCAGCAAGTTAGCCACCGCTTTGCGGTGATCGCAAGTTGGCGAGTTGGCTGGTTCATTGACGGCGCAACTCGCCGCGGCGAGTCAAGCTGCTCAGGATGACAGCAGGGAAGGGGTACCCAACGGTCCTCTGATCCTCGCCACGGCGAGCCTTCGGCCTGATCTCTGATCCCTAAATGTGGCAGCTTGTCTGGCCGCGCTTTTCCAAATAGCGCTGGTGGTACTCCTCGGCGCGCCAGAAGGTGAGTGCGGGCTCGACCTTGGTGACAATGCGCCTGGGTTTGAAGCGACCTTCGGCGGTGAGCCAGTCGATCTTGGCGCGGGCCTGCGCCTCCTGCTCGGGCGAGTGGAAGAAGATAGCCGAGCGGTACTGCGTGCCCCAGTCCGGGCCCTGGCGGTTGAGGGTGGTGGGGTCGTGGAGGGAGAAGAAGGCGTCCAGAAGCTGCTCATAGGTGACCACGGCGGGGTCGAAGTCGAGTTCGACGACCTCGGCGTGGCCGGTCCGATCGGTGCAGACGTCCTTGTAGGTGGGCCGGTCGAACTGCCCGCCCTCATAGCCGACGGCGGTGGCGGTTACGCCGGGAATAGCGGCGAAGGCTGCTTCGACTCCCCAGAAACAGCCGGCCCCGAAGGTTGCCTTTTCAATGCTCATGGAGATAGAGATGCGCGGAGGCGGGGCTCGGTGACAGATTTCGCTTCAACTGGTCAGGTTGTAGATCAAGCCGAACGGATCCCGGATGTAGCACCTGGGAAAATCGGGCTCATCCTTGATGACCGCGCATCCATTCCTTACCAGCCGGCGCCGGGCGGCTTCGACGCTGTCAACCGTGACTTCAAGGACCGGTCCCAGCGCCGGGCCACGCTCGATGAAGAGGTTGATGCGCCTGCCATGAAGGCTGATCATCTTAGGGTCTTCGCCGGTGACCTCGAATCCGAGATGCTCGACGTAGAAGTCAGCCGCCTTTTTGGGGTCCGGGGCCTGGATGAGAATGTCGGTGCCAAAGGTGTTTGCCATTGGGGCTCCTTTGTGGTTGCTAGGCCATCCGATTCAACGTCAACTGATTGGCCCCGGCTTCAAAGTTGGGTTTGAACTCTTCCGGGATCACAATCAGGATTATCGCTTCTTTCCGCCGGGTGAGCCGGTGCGCTTGGGGCCGGAGGGCTTGCCCTTGTAGCCGGACTTGGAGCTGCCGGGCCTGGGCTTGGAACGGGCACTGGAAGCGGGCTTGCCAGGGCCACCGAAGCTGGGTTTGGGCTTCCAGCCGGGTTTCCGCCCCACGGACGAATCCGCCGCGGCGGACGTGGGGACCACGGGCTTACTGCTGGGGCGCGCGCCGCCTGCGCGGGGCTTGCCGCTGCTGGTGGTGAAGGGGCGCGCCAAGCCTCCTTCGGCGCGGAATGGGCGATTGGAACCGGGCCGGCTTGAGGCCGGCCGGTCTGAAGCGGGGCGGCTCGGTTTTGGCCGGCCGGAATATGTGCGGGGCGCCACGGGACGGCCGGGACGCTCCTCGCGCTGAACCGCGTCGATGCGAAGGCGGGAGGGTTTG
The DNA here is from genome assembly GCA_049521195.1 of Occallatibacter sp. Lineage (GTDB taxonomy): Bacteria > Acidobacteriota > Terriglobia > Terriglobales > Acidobacteriaceae > Telmatobacter. The sequence goes on along the minus strand of JBEKPA010000134.1, from coordinate 2,995 downwards.
CGCGGGCCGGCATCCTTGAAGGCCTCGGCGTCGGGACGGGCAGCGAACGGGCGCTTCGGGAACGGCCGATCCGCTGAAGCCGGTCTTGACCAAGCTGGCTTGCCGGGGGCGGGCTTATCGCCGTAGGGCCGTCGAGCGGCCGGATTATCGCCGTAGGGCCGGCGAACGGCGGGCTTGCCGCCGAATGGCCTGCCGGCAGCCGGTCTTTCCCGGAAACCGCCGCCGGTAGCGGGCTTGGCCCCAAAGGCGCGACCGGTTGCGGGCCTGTCTCCGTAAGGACGTGCAGCGGGCGCTTTAGCACCGTACGGTTTGCCTGGCGCTGGACGGTTTTCAGTGTTCGAGCCGGCGGCAAAGCGCGCTGGCGGGCGAGTGGGCCGGTCGTCCTTTTGCCATGCGGGACGGGCAGATGGGCGGCCAGCAGGCCGTGCGGCGCCGAATCCCTTGCCGGCAGAGCGAGCGGGGCGATCTGTTCTGCGGTCCTCGGAAAAGGATCTTTTGGGACGGTAATCTTTTGGTCCGGCGGCGGGACGTTCGCCAAATGACTTGGCCGGGAACGGCCTGGCTGGACGCGAGCCTGTGGCGCGGGGAGCGACGGTGGGCAACTGACCAGCATCGGCCGCGTTTCTACGGCGGAGTTCCTTGGCTTTGGGGGTGCGCAGCTTGCCTTCGGAGGCCTTGCGCAACGCGTCGAGCTCCTCGGGCTCGAGTTCGCGCAGGTTTCCCGGCTCCTGATCGAGAACCAGCGGGCCGTAGCCGACGCGGCGAATCTTCTCGACGAAGTGGCCTATTTCCAAGAACATCTTGCGCAGTTCGCGGTTGCGGCCCTCGATGAGAACCACTTCGTACCAGGGATTGTCGCCCTGGCGGACCTGGCGGACGCGGGCCGGGGCGGTGCGAACCTGGGGAGAGCCAGGTTTATCACGCTCTATCGCGACGCCGCCGCGCAGGAGGTCGAGCTCGGCTTCGCTGGGCTGGCCGGCCACCTTGACCAGGTAGGTCTTCTCCACGCCGGAGCCGGCGCGGGTGAGCCGGTTGGCCAGCTCGCCGTCGTTGGTCACCAGGAGCAGGCCTTCGGTCATGTAGTCGAGGCGGCCGACGGGGTAGAGGCGCTCGCGCATCTTGTCAAAGAACTGCATCACCGTGGGGCGGCCCTCGGGATCCTTGACGGTGGTGACAAAGCCGCGCGGCTTGTTGAGCACAAAGTAACGGAGGCGCTCCGGCCCCTGGAGCAGCTTGCCGTCGACGCGAATGTGGTCGCGGGCGGCGTCGGCCTTGGTGCCGGGCTCGGTGACGACCGTGCCGTTGACCTGGACGCGGCCCTGCTCGATGAGTTCCTCGGCTTTGCGGCGGCTGGCCACGCCGGCCTTGGCGAGGATTTTTTGCAGGCGCTCGAGCTTGGCGGGGGGACGAGGCTCGGGACTGAACTCCGGCTCGGAGTCGGGTTCGCTGGGTTCGGGGCCGGTTTCGGAACCCGGCCCAGGGCTGTCTTCCGGCTCAGGGCTGTCTTCGGCTTCGATTTCGGTTTCGGTTTTGGATTCGAACTCGGCTGCGGGCGCGGCTCCGGCATCTCCGTCGGTTACGTCTCCGATGGGGTCTGCTATCGCGGCTTGGGGAATCTCGATTTCGGGCGCGGGGGCTAGTTCGGGTTCGGCCGATTGGGGTTTCAGATCATTGGGCTTGCCGGTCTTTTTCTTCGCCATTTGGGGAACTCTCGGTTTCTGCCTGCTCGGTGGCCGGAGGCGCGGCAGGCGCGACCTCTTTGGGGATTGGCGTTTCATTGCGGGCCGCCGTCACGGCGGTCCCGGTGGGTTCAGGGATTGCAGGCGCGGAGTTCGCAACTTCGCCTGGAAGCTCCTCCTCGCCGGCTTCTTCCTCTTCCAGACTCAGTTCAAGACTTGAGCCCGCTGTCTCGGATGAGGCCGGTTCCGAGCCGGATAAGAGTTCAGGCTCGTCGAATTCGATAGCAGCCATCTTTTCGAACTCCTCCATGGAAGGCAGCTCGGAGACGTCCTTGAGGCCAAAACGAACCAGAAACTCGCGGGTGGTCTTGTAGAGGATGGGGCGGCCGATGACTGGCTTGCGCCCGGCGGTGGCGATGAGTTTGCGGGCCAGCAGCGAACCGAAGACGGCGGACGAATCCACGCCGCGAATCTCGTTCACTTCAGGCGCGGTGACGGGCTGCTTGTAGGCGATGACGGCCAGGGTCTCCAGAGCGGGCAGGGAGAGCCTGAGCACCGGCTTGAGGCTCTTGACGAAGGAGCGAACCGCGTCGTGGCACTCGGGTTTGGTGGCCATGCGGAAGCCGCCTGCGATCTCGCGAATCTCAATGCCGCGGTCGTCGGAGGCATAGCTGGCGATGAGCTCGTCGAGCAGTGAGCGGATGACTGCGCGCACCTCGCGGTCGCGTTGGCGGGCAATGCGGCGGGCCTCCAGCTCGGCGTCGGCATCAACGGCAGAGGCGTCAGCGGGCTCTGCGCTGGTCGCTTGGCTCACGTCGGGGGCGGGCGCCGCTTCGGCCTCTTCGTGCGCGGCTGGCGATTCAGCCGGCAACGCGACGGCCAGGGCCTCGTCCAACCCCATGTAAACGATCTGCTCGTGAACCGGCGTGGGCAACAGGAAGAGAGCGTCGGGGTTCGCTTCGGCCTGGTCCGCGGACTCCGCAGCCTGCGCGGCAGACACGGCTTCCCGCTCCGCCTTCCACTCCAGGGCATCGGCGGCAAAGTGCGCGGCGAGCTGGGCCAGTGTGACCGGCTCCTCCGCGGCGTAGATGACAGCTTCCAGCTTGGCTTTCAGGCTCATTGTCGAATAGGTACTTCAAGTATGGTACCGGAAGCGGCGGAAAGCTGCGTGTGGATTGAGGCTCCCAAGCTCACGCCGAGGGCAGAAAAAGGGCGGCCGGGAACAGCGGACGCGTGGTTTTCCAGCCAAGCTGGCCTCGAACGGGCGACCCCTGCGAACCCAAACGAACCGGGGAATTCGCAAGGCTGACAACTGA
>JBEKPA010000133.1:0-9519 GCA_049521195.1 Occallatibacter sp. | reverse complement strand
TCGACAACGATGAGGCGCGGGCTAGGCTGGGGGCGATTGCGGATGTGTTCCTGATGCACGACCGGGAGATCTTGCAGCGCTGCGACGATTCGGTGACGGCGGTGGTGGATGGAGCGCCGCAGCTAATCCGCAGAGCCCGGGGGTTTGTGCCGCTGGGGGTGGAGCTGCCGCCGGGGTTGCAACTGGAAGCGCCGCCGCTGCTGGCCGTCGGCGGGCATTTGAAGAATGTTTTTGCGCTGGCTCGCGGGCGATTTATCTATCAGAGCCAGCACCTGGGCGATCTGGAGAATCTGACGGGCCTCGATTTCTTTACCGAGTCGCTGGAGCACCTGATGCGCACCTTCGAGATTGAGCCGGAGGCGTTAGCGCACGATCTGCATCCAGGGTACTTGTCGACCGAATGGGCGAAAGAGTGGGCGGCGGCGCGGGGAATGACGCCGATCACCGTGCAGCATCACCACGCGCACGTGGCCGGGTGCATGGCCGAGCATGGGATCGGGGACGAGGCGATCGGCCTGGCTCTCGATGGCACCGGCTACGGCGCGGATGGACGGATCTGGGGCGGGGAAGTACTCATTAGCCGGCTGGACGTCTTTGAGCGCTTTGCGCATCTTGAGTATGTGCCCATGCCGGGGGGCGAGGCGGCGATCCGCGAGCCCTGGCGGATGGCGTTTGCCGCGCTGCGCACAGCGGGTCTTGATCTGGAGCCAGTGGCTTCGCTTGTCCGCGCAGATGAAAAAGAGGCGCGGGTGTTGGATCGGATGATAGAGCGGGGCGTGAATTCGCCCCTGACCTCAAGCTGCGGAAGGCTCTTCGATGCGGCGGCGGCGGTGGTCGCTGGGCGGCGCGTGATGGATTACGAGGCGCAGGCGGCGATCGAACTGGAGGGGCTGGCGGTGGACGAGGCCGATCAGCCGGGCTATGAGATGGAGATCGTGGGCGGGGATTGGGCGCGCCGCGAGCCGGTGAGGATCGGTGCGAGGTTGCTGTGGCGAGAGCTGCTGGAGGATTTGCGGACCGGTGCGAGCAAGGCGCGGATTGCGGCGCGATTTCATGCCGGAGTGGCCGCGGGTTTTGAAAAGGCAGCGGTGCTGGCGCGGGCGTCGACGGGCGTGGAGCAGGTGGTGCTGAGCGGCGGCTGCATGCACAACCGGCGGCTGGCGCGGTTGTTAAGGGCAGGGTTGGAGGCCAAGGGATTCGAGGTCTTTCAGCATCGCCGCATCAGCCCTGGGGATGGAGGGTTGAGTTACGGGCAAGCGGTGGTAGCGGCGGCAATTCTGGCAAAGCGGAGATAGGGCGCCACACCCTTCCAATTCCTTCTCAGGAAAGACCGGGAAACCGCAATTGCCCGCCGGCCCGCCATCCTTAGTCCGCGAACGCCGCTTCCTCCACCTTCGCCGCTTCCAGCAGGAGCCCCGGATAGTACGAATTTCGAGCGTACTGATTTACCATGCGGTTGGTGTTGAAGTACGACCCGTTGTACGCCAGAGTAGTGCGCATCAGCCGGGCCCATTTCTCCGGCGCTTCCAGGTACAGCGGAACCACGGCCGTCTCCAGCTTCTTGTAAAGCGAAGCAGCCTCCTCCGCATCGCTGGCGCCGTCCTCGATCGCCCAGCCGGTCAACCCCTCGATGCAGCCCTCGATCCACCAGCCGTCGAGAATCGAGAGGCTGGGAACTCCGTTCAGCGCCGCCTTCATCCCGCTGGTGCCGGAGGCCTCATAGGGCCGCCGCGGCGTGTTCACCCACACATCCACGCCGGCCGTCAACTGCGCGCCCAGTTCCCATCCGTAGTTCTCCAGATAAACAATTTTGAGCAGGTCGCTCGATAACCGGGCGGCATCCTCGACGACCTGCTGGATCAGGGCCTTGCCCGGCTCGTCCTGCGGATGGGCCTTGCCCGCGTAAATGATCTGCAACCCTCCGGCCGCAATGGCAATCTCCACCAGCCGCCGGGTATCGGTGAAGAGCAGCGTCGCCCGCTTGTAGGTGGCCACGCGCCGGGCAAAGCCCAGCGTCAGCACCTTGGAATTGAACGTCTCCCCGGTGCGCGCGGCAACCTCGGCCAGCAGTGCGTCCTTGGCCCGGGCGTGCGCGGATAGAATCTCCTTCTCCGGCAGGTCGATCGCGTTGCGCAGGTAGAGATGATCACGCCGCCAGGAGGAGAAATTCGCATCCAGAATCTGCTGGATCGGTTCGCATATCCAGGTGGGCGCGTGAACTCCGTTGGTGATTGAGTCGATGGCAAACTCCGGAAACATCGCGCGGGTGACCTTGGCGTGCTGCATGGCCACGCCGTTGGCATAGCGCGAGAATTTGAGCGCCAGCAGCGTCATGTTCAACATGCCGTCGCGATAACAACCCAGCCGTTCCAGCCGCGCCGTCCGGTCGCCTCCCAGAATGCGAATCGTCTGCTCGATGGAGAAACGGTCATGGCCGGCCGGGACCGGCGTGTGGGTCGTGAATACGCACTTCTGCCGCACCAGGGCGAGGTCGGCTTCCGTGGGCGCGCCCAGCGGTCCGCCGCCCAACTGGCTCTCAATCAGGGCCAGCGTCAGCAGCGCCGCGTGGCCCTCGTTCATGTGGTAAACATTGATCCGGTGGCCCAGCGCGTTGGCCATGCGCACGCCGCCCATCCCCAGCACAATCTCCTGCTGCAAGCGGTAATTCGAATCCCCGCCGTAGAGGTGATCGGCCAAGCCGCGATCCCACCCCGAATTCACCTCCAGATCGGTGTCCAAAAGGTAGATCGGCACCACGTGCCCGAAGCGGCCCACCAGGTCGTAACGCCAACAGCGCACCGTCACCGTGCGGTCTTCGATTGAAACCGTAATCCGGGCCGCCTCCTCGGTGCAGAAGTCCGCTGGATTCCATGGCTGAACGGTCTCGCTTTGCACACCCCTTCCATCCAGGTGCTGCTGGAAGTATCCCTTGCGATGCACCAGCGTAAACGCCACCAGCGGAACTCCCAGGTCGGCCGCCGAGCGCAGCGTATCGCCGGCCAGAACTCCCAGGCCGCCTGAGTAGGTCGGCATCGCGGAGTTCATCGCGATCTCCATCGAAAAGTACGCCACCAGGCCCGAGGCAGGGTAGACTTTGTACGAGAACGGCTTCGATGCGTTCGATTGCATAGTTTTCATCTCTCCGCCGCGCTTCCTTGCCCCGAAGCGACGATCTGGGAATGGAAATCCGGGAAGCCGGCCCGGCAATATCGATCCTGCCCGGCCTTCATCGAGACAAACTTTTCAGATTCTAACAAGGAATGCCGCTCCAGAACCGTGGCACGAACGGGGCATTGGTAATCCCCGGACAGGCCAGACGAAGGTTTGCAATGGGTTTAGAGCGGCTCATTCATCCCGCGCAACCGTCGCGGGGGCGGATTCTCTCTTGCAAGGAAATCGATCCGCAGAGTACTCGTTTGAAGCGGTAACCGAGAGAAAAGATTCATTTTCCCAATCGCCGAACGCCACCCGAATCGGGCGGATGCTGAGCGTCTGGCGCGGATGCGCGGGACCCCGGCCGCGGCCGGAGTATCTTGGATCCTCCCAGGTCTCAGACCCTCAATCCGGGGTGCGCGGCGGATTGCCGGAAGGGAAGATAGAGCAGCAGGAATACGCCGAACGCGACGCACTCTGAAGCCGCGATGTACCAGGGCCATGGCCCAAGGAAAGTGAGAAGCGATACATTCGGCGGCTTGGCGCGCAGGTACATATAGTCTGTCTTGAAGAGGAAGTCGAATGTGCCGACGACGGCGGCGTAGATGTTCACGGCCAGCATCGCCTTGCCGACCGACCCCGGCCGCGGCCGCGCCTGCCTAGACCAGACGAGGTAGAGAACGCCGGTAACAATGAGGCCATGGGCGACAAAGAACTGAACCGTCGTGAAGGAAGGAAAGGGCTCCCACAGGTTGGGCGTGAGCAGCGCCATCGTAGCTCCGCCCAATGCTAAGTAGTATGCCAGATCGAAGACTGCCCGATTGACGGTGAACAACGCGACGATGACAAGGCACAGCGAGGCATCGCAGAGTTCCAGGGGAAGCCGATCAGGAAAGGTAAGCTGGCCGTGCGCGGCCAAGTGCGCGTAATACAGAACTGAGTCCAACAGGAGCGAGATAGCGAAGCCGATTCGCAGACCTTTGAATCCGGGTGGAAGCCGCCGCTGGATTGCCGCAAGGACGGCCGCAAGAACTGGGACCGTGGCGAGGATGAGCAGGTGCGCCGGTCCAAGAAGGTGAAAGTTGGTTGGCATGAAGCTCCGGTGGTGCGGACGGACTATCTTGATCCTTGAGTAAAAGTCTTTGTAATCGGTTCAGGTTCCCGGGCTTCCGGGCCTCGATTGTCGCTGCGATGCCACCTGGAAGACCCAGCCTAAGCCCGCATTGAACTATGCCAGCCGGTGAGCGCCGTCGGAGGCGTGGCAGATGTGAATCTCGGGTGTGATCCCGGTCTTGGCGGCGTAGCGCTTGCCCAGTTCGGCGGCAAAGGCCTTGGCCTGATCGTGCTCAACGAGATTCACCGTGCAGCCGCCGAAGCCGCCTCCCGTGAGCCGCGCCCCGATCAGCCCCGGCAGCTCGTTGGCCAGCTCGACCATGAGGTCGGCCTCCGCGCAACTGCCCTCGAAGTCCTTGCTGTAACTGATGTGCGCCTCGGCCATCAGCCGGCCGACTTCCTTCATGTCGCCCTTGAGCAGGGCCTCCGACGCAGCCACGGTGCGCAGGTCCTCGGTGATGACGTGCTTGGCGCGCAGGTAGGACTTGGGCTCCATCTCGTGGCCCCATTTCTCCAGATCCTCGAGTGTGGCGTCGCGCAGGAAGGGCACACCGCCGCGGTGGCCGTTGATGATGGCGCAGGCGGCCTCGGACTCGCGGCGGCGCGTGGGATAATCGCCGCCGGCAATCGAGTGCTTGACCATGGTATTGGCAATCACCAGCGCCACGTTGGCGGGAATCGGCGCCAGGCGGAAACTGAGGTCGCGGCAATCCAGCAGCAGGGCATGGTTCTCCTTGCCGTTGGCGGAGATGAACTGGTCCATGATGCCGCAGTTGGCGCCCACGAATTCGTTCTCCACGCGCTGGCAGAGCCGGGCCAGCACGGGCCCCCGATAGCTGGCCCCAACGAGCGACAGCACGGCCAGCGCCGTCACCACTTCCAGAGCAGCCGAGCTCGACAGCCCCGATCCCAGCGGCACGTCGCCCCACAGGCTCAGGCTGAATCCGGGAATCTTGTGGCCCTCGCCGGTCAAGATGGAAACAACGCCCATTGGGTAGTCGCTCCAGTGCTTGGTGGCCACGGGCTTGGCTGCTGCGTCGAAGGTCTTCTCTTGCGAGTAGTTCTCGGCCCAGATAGCGATCTTCCCGTCGGAGCGCGGCGAGATGGCCGCGAGGGTGGCAAAGTTGATGGCTACGGGCAAGACAAAGCCCTCGGCATAGTCGGTGTGCTCGCCGATAAGGTTTACGCGGCCGGGCGCAACAAAGATCGCCGGCTCCGCATGGAAGCGGGCAAGGTGCATCGTACGCAAAACTGCAGAATCATGCATTCTAGTTCGCCCCTAAATCGATTCAATTTCAACAACCATGGGCCAGGAAAAGGATTCGCCCGGAGCCGGTTCGAGGGACCGCTCGACTCTGCCATCGTCCCTATTCTCCCATTACCTCCACGCAGGCTGCGGTCAGCCTCTCCCAGATACTGTCCAGCCATGCTTCGTGCTCGGGCTTCATCAGCACCGAGCGCAGGCAGCTAACCGTTCCGGCTTCAGCTCCGCCGCCTTCACAACCCAGAGGCTTGAACCCAGTCGGCGAGCCAAACCATCGCAGCGGCAATTCCACAAGAGCCAGATGCAAATCTCGCCCGGCGCAGGCCATGAAGACTCTTTGCGCCAACTCCGAGGCCCGCCGCGACGTCTCCGCATTCAGTTTCCACACCACAATATCCAGTTCCGGAGCCCCGGCGGCCAGCGGCTGAAAGCGCCCGCTCCTGTCCTGGCGCAAGCGCCGGTCCAGTTCCAAAGCCGCCGCCCGGCCGCGGGCCAGCCCGCCCGCAAACTCGCCTCCCGGCACCAGCGGCAGAAGCTGCTGCGTGGCCCATAGCGCCACTGCCGAGGCTCCGGCGCGGGAGCACTCCAGGCTGATCTCCCCCAGATGCAACTGCTTTGAAGTGAAATAGGTATACGGCGAATCGTGCTTGTAGAAGCGCCCCACCGCCGGGTCGCGAAACAAAACGCATCCGCATCCATAGGGCTGCAACCCGTGCTTGTGCGGATCGATCACGATCGAGTCAGCCTCGCCCATGGCCGCGAAAGCCCGCCGCGCCGGCTCCTCCAGCGCCTCCGGAATCAGCCGGAAGTAACCGCCGTAAGCCGCATCCACATGCACCTTGAAGCTGTAGCGCTCCTTCAGCCGCAGCACCTCATGAAGTGGGTCCACCGCGCCCGTGGCCGTTGTGCCCAGTGTGACCACCACCGTGCCCACATCGCCCTTGCGCAGCTCCGCCTCAAGAGCATCCATACTCATGCGGCCGCGGTCGTCCGCGGCAATCTCCGCATACTCCAGCTTCAGCACGGCGGAGATGCGCTTATGGGTATAGTGCGCCTGCTCCGAGCCCACAATCCGCCGCCCCGGCGCCGACTGCCCAGCCACCCAAAGCGCCTCCAGGTTGGCCAGAGTGCCGCTCGAGGTCAGGTGGCCGAGGAACTCAGTCCAGCCAAAGATTCCCGCGATCCCGGCGACGGCCTCAATCTCCATCTCGGAGCTCGCCCGCCCGCCGTCGCGCGCATGGTTGTTGGGATTGATCTTCATGGCCAGCGCATAGGCCGCCCGCGCCAGCGGGTGCGGCGGCTTGAGCATCTGCCCGGCATAGAGAGGATGGAAGTACGGGTAGTTGTTCCCCAGCCGGTGCGCCGTCACCTCCAGAACCCGGGCCATTGCCGCCGTATCGGCCGCGCTCTCCAACGCCGGCGCAAAGTCAGGCAAAGCCGCAAACTCCACCTCAAGCGCTTCGGTGGCGCGCCGCAGCAGGCCGGGAACGGGATCGTTGAGCATGGCGACCTCTCACAGTATCACAGCCCAATGTGCAGGAATCAGCCCATATTGGTCAACAAGTTCCGGAAGTGGGAATTGGGTAATGAGGTCATTGCGCGGACATGCCGCATTTCCCTTGCCGTTCGCCTAATCCGCTGACACACTATGAGTTGGCTGAGAACTTCACACAACGTACCTGTTTTGTCACTATCCACAGGTTGCGGTTTACGCCTCGGCTTGCTTACCTAGAAGAGAGGATTCATGCGAACCGCGTTAGGACCAAGTCAAAAGGCGGAATAAATGGGAGCCGTGCAGGCAGTTCTTTTCAGCGAAGATGTCCCCCGCCGTCGCGTCCAGGGCGGAGTCTGCACGTCTGAGGTTACGCTTTCCGCTTATCTTGGGGATAACGCAGAGGTATTCCCGAAGGTTCTTGACCTTCACGTCCCGAAGGGCGCAAGAATTGCGGACGTTACCTATGGTCTCGGCGTCTTTTGGCGGAACGTGGATCTCGGAGAATACAATCTGGTTCCAAGCGACATAAAAACAGGCACGGATTGCCGCAGTCTGCCCTATTGCGCCGGGTCCTTCGACTGCGTAGTTCTTGACCCGCCCTACATGGAGGGCCTGTATCGAAATACAAATGAGCACCTCGCAGGCTCGGGCACACATGGGGCGTTCCGAATTGCATATTCAAACGGTCAGGAGACGAAGTCCGGGCCTAAATGGCATGATGCAGTGCTCGATATGTACTACCGGACCGGTGCTGAGGCATACAGAGTTCTACGGCAGGAGGGAATCCTGATCGTCAAATGTCAGGATGAGGTATCAGCCAACACGCAGCGGCTAACGCATGTCGAGATTATCAATCACTATGCCCAACTCGGCTTTTACGTGAAAGACTTGTTTGTTGTGATGAGAACAAACAGCCCTTGCATTACCCGCCTAAAGAAGCAAGTCCATGCCCGCAAGAATCACTCGTACTTCCTGGTCTTCGTGAAGACGTCATCCCCCCGTTCGCTCGGCAAGCAATCGATCAAGAAGCCCAAAGGGGCTGTCAGCAAACGGAGCACGTAGGGGCCAGGAAATCTTCATGCTGCTCGGGAGCAAGTACCTTTGTTGCTCTGGCGTGTATTTCCGCCACGTTGAACGCGGGAGATCGTCATTCAGAGCGAAGGCAAACCTCCAGGAATTGCCGAACGAATAGAGGCAAACGGCGAGCAGATCGAACCCTCCAACTACCAGACAGTTCGTATTGACCGTTTCGCCGTCGGGAAGCGTGACTTCGGTCGTGTCGCTGGCGTTGCATTGGAATGTCCCCTCATAGCCTCCAGGCACCTCTCTAACCTTCGGAGTGTCGAGGCACTTCACTTCGACGCGAATATCCGTGCCTTTGTAGTCGAAACGGAAGTCGCACTTCTGCTTTCTATCGCTGAAGCGCGGGCGTACAAGATTCTCGATTTCTGGGCGCATCAGCCACAGCCTTTTCAGTTTGTATTCCGCCACGAATCCGAACATCAAGCCCCGCATACTCGGATTCTCTGATACGATCTCGGACAGATCCTCGGCTGTGATTGACCATGCTTCCAGTAGGCTGAGATTGGGAGGAGTCGCCATGCAGCGGAATTATAGCTTATGGCCCATCTTCTCCGATCTGCACTGCTGTGTCCCTGGTCAAATTCCGAAAATTCTGCACAATCTCTCTACGAGCCGAGCGTGTCGCAGATGCCCAAAACAAGATGGGCATCGGCGGCAAGCGCTCAGTGAGACGAAGACAAAGAATTCATGCTGCGAATTTTCGAGAGGAATGGTACACTGTCGTCAGCGTTAGAGTCGAACCGGGCGTGAGCAGCAACTCGCCCAAACAAGCAAGATTCTGCCAGTGGTCGCTCCGATTCATCCAGCGCAATTCAATTCAGGAAACACGAACAAAATGGAACAAGGTACTGTGAAGTGGTTCAACGACGCGAAGGGCTTCGGCTTCATCTCGCGTCAGAACGGCGAAGATGTCTTTGTGCACTACTCAGCAATCAACTCAAGCGGTTTCAAGAGTTTGCAAGAAGGGCAAGCCGTGCAGTTCAACGTGGTGAAGGGGCCCAAGGGATGGCAGGCTGCCGACGTGCAGCCCGTGTCCTAACCGCCAGCCCGGATTCCGGCAGAGTCTAGCAAACACAAGCGAGGGCTGGGAGCGATCTCAGCCCTCGTTTGTTTTCTATGCGCCTGTTTCGCGCTCTCCTGTCAGTGTGCGCGCAGACCGTAAGCGCCAAGCCCGGCCCGATGCCGCGGCGCGATCATCCCCTGACCCCTGATCTCTGACCCCTGGAATGTCAAACGTATTGGCCCAATCCGTGGAGATCCTCACTACCGTGCTGACCGTGGCCGGCATGGGCTACTTTCTGGCCGCCATGGTGGCCGCGCGCGTCTTTCTTCGCGCCCGGCGCGCTCCGCTGGCAGCGTTCTTTCCCGGCGTCAGCATCCTCAAATCCCTCAACGGCCTCGACCCCGGCAT
>JBEKPA010000132.1:0-9542 GCA_049521195.1 Occallatibacter sp. | reverse complement strand
ATACACGGAGCTCATCAGGCCGTGGAACAGGCCGAGAATTACGTGGCGCGCGCCATCGCCGCCAAGGGTATCGACTCGGCCGTTGGTTTTCCGGATACATTCTATTCACTGCCCGTGATCTATTCGATGCTCGGCCGGAGGGTGGACAAGCTGGCCGATATGGGAGCGATTCTCGACGAGTGCCGGCTGTTGCTGGCTGCCCCTCCGTTTGATCGCGTCTGGCTGCCCTATTTGGGTAACGCGTTGGATGCGGGCATGGCGACACTGTTTGCGTTCGAGATCGTCGAAGCCTGCAAGTATCTGATCGGCCCGAACCCGGTCAACGGAATTTGGCTCGGAGCTGCCTCCGATGTCATCATTCGCGAACGCGGTATCGAGTTCGTCGACGGTTCGGCGCCCGGCTTTGCCGCCATTGTAGGCGCCGCTCCAACCAGGGAAGACGCGGTCCGCATCGCCCGCGAATTGCAGGAAAAGAACCTTTATACCTTCATTGCCGGCAACACCAACGGGGTCTCCTTTGCCGAGCAACTTGAAGAGGCGGGCGTGCAGACCGGCTGGGAGACCCGCCTGGTGCCGTTCGGCAAAGACATCTCGGCGGCCATCTACGCTCTGGGATTTGCCAACCGCGCCGCGCTGAGCTTTGGCAACATCCAGCCGGGCGACTACGAACGTAATTTGCACTATAACAAGGACCGTATCTTTGCTTTTGTCATGGCGCTCGGCGAAGTGACGGACGAGAAGTACGCAGCGGCCGCGGGCGCCATCTCTTACGGCTTCCCGACCATCGCGGATACCGATATCCCGGAGATTCTTCCCACCGGAATTTGCACGTACGAACATGTTGTTTCTTCGGTCCCGATAGATCGCATCGTTGAAAAGTGCCTTGAGGTGCGCGGTTGCAAGGTCAAAGTGACGAAGATGCCGATCCCGGTGGCCTACGGCGCAGCCTTCGAAGGTGAACGCATTCGCAAGGAACAAACATACCTTGAGTTTGGCGGCAGCCGCTCGCAGGCATTTGAGTACGTGACGACGCGGGAGCTGGCCGAGATTGAGAACGGAAAAATCGACGTGGTTGGCCCGGATATCGATCAGGTTGTTCCCGGCTCCGCGCTGCCGCTCGGAATCTGGGTCGAGGTTGCCGGACGCAAGATGCAGGCCGACTTCGAGCCAATTCTCGAACGTCAGATCCACCACATCGTAAACGGCGGCGAAGGCATCTGGCATATGGGCCAGCGCGACATCAACTGGATACGCATCAGCAAAGCCGCGCAGCAAAAGGGTTTCACGATTCGGCATCTGGGAGACATGATTCATGTGCGGTTGGTGAACGACTATCCGGCCATCGTGGACAAGGTCCAGATTACATTGTTCACTGAAAAGGACGAGATCGACCGGCGGGTGAAGGATGTTCGCCAGGTCTATCGCGCCCGTAACCAGCGCATGGAGTCGCTGACCGATGAGACGGTCGATACTTTTTACTCCTGCCTGCTCTGCCAGAGTTTCGCTCCCAGTCACGTCTGCGTAATCACGCCCGAACGGCTGGGTCTATGCGGCGCCTACAACTGGCTCGACGGCAAGGCGGCCTACGAAATCGATCCCACCGGACCGAACCAGCCTCTGCAGAAGGGCGAGTGCATCGACCCGGTGCGCGGCCAGTGGGAGAACATCAACAAGTACGTTTACGCAAACTCCAAACAGACCATTGAGAGCTTCAACGCCTACTCCATGCTCGAGAGCCCGATGACCAGTTGCGGCTGCTTTGAGGCAATCGTCGCGCTGCTGCCGGAATGCAACGGCGTGATGCTGGTCAACCGCGAGTATCTGGGGCAGACGCCGGCGGGCATGAAGTTCTCCACGTTGGCATCCATGGCCGGTGGCGGGCAGCAGACGCCGGGGTTCCTCGGCATCGGAAAGGCCTACGTCACCAGCCGCAAGTTCATCGCCGCCGAGGGCGGCCATCGCCGAATCGTTTGGATGCCCAGCAGTTTGAAAGAGAGACTGAGAGAAGATTTCGAAGAGATTGGCAAGAGCCTGGGGATCGAGAACTTCCTCGATATGATTGCCGACGAAACCCTGACCACGGACTTGGGCGGACTGCAAGAGCATTTGAAGAAAGTGAATCACCCTGCTCTGTCGATGTGGGAGATCACCTCTCCGTCGCCCGAAGCCGCGGCGGCCGATGCGGCCCGGGCGGGAAAGAACAATGGCGCAAAAACCCCATCTGCAACTTCCGGTGTCTCGCCTTCAGAAATCGTAGCGGCGACGGCCGGGGCCGTCGCCAAGCCGGTTGCGAGTGCTCCGGAGTCGGCAGCAGTGGCAGTTGCGAAGCCCGTGGAGGTTGTTCCGGCAGCTCCGGTTGCGGCTCAAGCTTCTTCGATTGCGGCGGCAACGCATAGTGCAATACCGGCGTCCGCGGATGGTGTTGAAGAGATTCTTACGGTCCTTGAGCGTCTGCGCGGGGTTCCGCTGCGGACGCAGCTGCAACCCGAGATGAGCGCGGAACAGCAGATGGCTGCGCTGCAGTCCTCCACCGCATTGCATCTGCTCCATGCCGGGGCGAACATGCTGCTCATGTACAGCGGCCTGCTCGGCCCAGCGCCAACGGCATCGCCGGCCTCTTCCGCTGCCGCTCCTGTTGCAGAGTCACAGCCAGCAAGAAAAGACGAAGCCCCTGTCGAAACAGCTAAACCTGCGATAGCGGCCCAGAAGCTGAAGCCATTCAGTTCGGCGCGGATCGTTCTCCCTTCCAGCTTCAAGGTGCCCGAGGAAGGGGCCGGTCAAGCCATTCACCTGGTGACCTTGGGAGGCAGCGGCACACGAACTTCCGCAGTCACAATCGGCGGTGCGGAAGTCCTGCCGTTCCGGCACTTCGAAGGCAAGACTGGGAGCCGCGCGGCGATTGCCATGGAGGTATTCGACCAGGAATTCAAAGGTTATCCGCAATCGCTGCACGAAGCTTACGGGGCGCTCTTGAACGACCCGGCGGCAATGGCAAAGTACTGTGTCGAACAGCTGGGCGCCGATGTCATTAGCGTGCGGCTTATAGGCACTCACCCGGAAAATGGCGATAGGTCGCCCGAGGCCTCCGCAGACCTGATAAAGGACGTGCTCAAGGCCGTGGGAGTTCCGCTGATCGTTACCGGCACCAATCACTTCGAGAAGAACAATGCGGTGATGAAGCATATCGCAGCAACCTTCGCGGGTGAGAATCTGCTGCTCAACTGGGCGGAGACGGATAACTACAAAACGATCGCCGCCGCGGCCATGGGCTATAACCATTGCATTGTTGCGCAAGCCCCTATCGACGTGAACATGTCGAAGCAGTTGAACATTCTGCTCACCAACATGGGCGTCGCGGCGGAGAAGATCGTCATCGATCCGTACACTGGCGCACTGGGGTATGGGCTGGAGTATACATATTCGGTGATGGAGCGCATACGCACTTCGGCTTTCGCCGGAGACGCCATGCTTGCCATGCCTATGATGACTGCGCCAGGATATGAAGTGGCGCGCACCAAGGAAAGCAAGGCGCCTGTGAGTGCGTTCCCGCTGTGGGGACCGGAAGGCGAACGCGGCGCGTTGATCGAAATTGCCACTGCGACGAGTCTGCTGAATGCGGGAGCCGACCTGCTGGTCATGTATCACCCAGTGGCGGCTCGTACCATGAAACGGAAGATCGAAGAAATGACGGCCTGCTAAGGGGAACCGCAAAATGGCGCTGACAGGGTTACAGATTTTCAAGCTCCTGCCCAAGACAAACTGCGGCGAGTGCGGTATTCCAACCTGCATGGCCTTTGCCATGAAGCTGGCAGCCAAGAGTGCGGAACTCGCCGCCTGCCCCTACGCGTCGGATGAAGCAAAGAAGACAATAGGCGCAGCCAGCAAGCCTCCGATCAGGTTGGTAAAGATCGGTCCGCCTGACCACGAAGTATTGGTCGGGAACGAGACAGTGCTTTTCCGCCACGAGAAGACCTTCGTTCACCCCACAGCCTTCGCGGTCGCATTCTCCGATGCCGAACCCATCATTGAGTCCTGCCATGAGATCGCCAAAGTAAGGGATTACTGCCTCGAACGCGTGGGCGAGAGACTTGAGCTTAACTTACTGCTGGTCGACAACCAGAGCGAAGAAGTGGAACCCTTCGTCGAACTGGTGAAGACGGCCGCCGGTTCCACCGGCAAGGGACTCATCCTCAGGAGTGTCAACCCGGAGGCGTTGGAGGCGGGCTTGCGCGTGTTGGAAGGACAGCGTCCGCTGATCCACGCCGCTACTCCGGAAAACGCCGAACAACTGGCTGCGCTTGCATTGCAGTACAACGCGCCGCTGGTAGCGCGTGCCTCAACGCTCGATGAACTGGTGGCGCTCACCACAAGACTCGCCAGCCTGGGCGTCAAAGACCTGGTGCTCGATTTGCCTTCTGACAACCCGGCGGCCACCTTACAATACAACACTCTGATTCGCAAGATGGCTCTGAAGAGCAGCTTTGAGCCGTTGGGCTATCCGGTCATCAATTTTCTGTCTGGCGACGACCTGTCATCGCTAGTAGCCGACGCCAGCACCTTGATTTGCAAATATGCTTCGATTCTGGTGCTGAATCGTATGGACGTTTCGCTTTTGCTGCCGCTGATGATGCTGCGGCAGAATATCTATACCGATCCTCAAAAGCCAGTCCAGGTCGAGCCGAAGGTCTACCCCATTGGCGACCCGGGAGCAGACTCGCCGGTTTTGACCACGACGAATTTCTCTCTAACCTACTTCCTGGTTTCGGGTGAGATTGAGAATTCCGGCGTTCCCGCGCATCTGGTCATAGTTGAGACTGAAGGCATGAGTGTGCTCACCGGCTGGGCCGCCGGTAAATTTACCGGTGCAAAGATTGCGGCTGCCGTGAAGGCCAGCGGACTGGAAAACCGGATCAAGAACCGCAAGTTGATCATTCCAGGTTGCGTTGCGCAAATCAGCGGCGAAATCGAAGAAGGCCTGCCGGGATGGGAAGTTCTGGTAGGGCCGGGCGAAGTTATTGATCTTGCTCCATATCTCAAGAAGCAAGCAGGCCGATAGTATGCACGCTGTCCGCTTCCTGCCCGCCGATGTCGTTGTCGAGGTGCCAACCGGAACGCTGATCCATGAGGCGGCGATCCAGGCGGGCATTCACGACATTGAACTGCCCTGCGGCGGCCAAGGAACGTGCAACCAGTGTCTTGTCGACGTGGGAGGCCGGTACGTCGAGGCCTGTCAGACTCCGATAGGCGCCGACCTCGTAGTGCGGGTTCCGGAGAATCGCGTCGCCGACATGCTGGTGGTCGGCGACAGCCACCTGCTGGCAAGAAACCTGCTTCCCGAAGCTGGCAAACTGTCTCCTCTGTACATAACCGAAAAGCTGGTCGTTCCCCCGGCGTCCATCGACGAGCACTATAGCGATTGGAATCGGCTGCTTCGCGCGCTCAATGTGAAACACCCGGACTGTTCCATCTCGGCATCTCTCGCTGTGCTTCGCAAACTCGCTAAGGTGCTGAGGAAGTCGGATGGCGAAGTTACGCTTGGGATGCGGGAAGTCGCCGGCGGCTTTCACGTTTTGGAGGTAAGCCCCGGCTTCGCGATACAAAGTCCATTGGGGTTGGCGGTCGATATTGGGACCACTACGGTTGTGGTCCAGCTTGTCGCGCTTGAAAGCGGCAACGTGCTTTCGACGCGCGCATCGTACAATCTCCAGCTCCGCCGCGGAGCAGATGTCATCAGCCGCATCGATTATGCCCGGACTCCTGAGCGCCTTCAGGAGATGCGTGAACTGGTATTGGAAACCATCAATGCGCTGGTTCAGCAGATGGGACCGAAACCGGACGAAATCCGCGCTGCTTCGATCGCTGGCAACACTACGATGGTTCATCTTTTGCTGGGTTTGCAGCCTAGACATATTCGTGAGGCTCCATACGTTCCCACAGTAAACTCGGTCCCGGCGTTTTCAGCCGCGGAAGTTGGCCTGGCAATTCATTCGGATGCGGTGGTTGAATGCGCGCCCGGTGTTGGCAGCTATGTCGGTGGCGATATTACCGCTGGCCTGCTTTCGTCGGAGATACCCACCAGCCGCGACGGAGTGTTTCTCTTTATGGATATCGGCACGAACGGCGAGATTGTTATCGGGAACGCGGACTGGATGGTCAGCTGCGCCTGTTCGGCTGGACCGGCATTTGAAGGAGCGGGAATCAAGTGCGGAATGCGCGCGACTGAAGGGGCCATTGAGCGGGTCGCCATTGGCGAGACCGTAGGTTACAAGGTGATTGGCGGCGGGAAGCCGGCTGGCGTCTGTGGCTCTGGATTGATCTCGCTGTTGGCTGAGTTGTTCAAGGCAGGAATTGTGGATCAGGCCGGACGTTTCCACGACGGCTCCCATTCATTCCTGATCGAATCTGGCGTCCGCACCGAGAGTGGCGAGGATGTGGTCATCACTGCATCGGATATCGAGAACCTGATCCGGACAAAGGCGGCAATCTACGCAGCTTGCGCGCTGATCCTTGATAAGGTCGGCCTAAAACGGAGTGATATTTCACGCGTCTACATTGCCGGCGGGTTTGGCCGCTATCTACAGATTCCGGATGCGATATCGATCGGAATGCTGCCGGACTTGCCGCCTCAGCGCTTCAGCTATATTGGCAACTCCGCCCTGACCGGCGCATACATCGCCCTCCTTTCTCGAGAGCATCGCCGTAAGTTGGCGGAGATTGCCTCTCAAATGACTTACGTGGATTTGAGTTCCGATCCGCGTTATATGGACGGTTACGTCAAAGCGATGTTTCTCCCGCATACGGACTCGGACCAATTCCCCAGTCTAGCAACCGCATTGGGCAATCAAAAGAAAAGCGCACCGGCCATGGGCGGCATTGCAGTAACATGAATCAAACCGCAGTTCACAAATGTCAACTGTCCGCAGGACACCCTCATCAAAGGAGAATACGGTTATGAAAGGCATTCTGGATCGAATCGCACAGGGAGAAGTTTTAATATCCGACGGTGCCATGGGCACTTTCTTGCATTCCAAGGGGCTGGCCCCTGGAGAGTGTCCAGAGTCTTGGTGCATATCGCATCCGGACGCCGTTAGGGAAATTGCCGAAGCTTACATCGCGGCGGGTTCCGACATCGTAGAAACTAACTCCTTCGGCGGCAGTTCTCTCCGCCTCAATATTGAAGGGCTGGCAGGCAAGGCGCAAGAGTTCAACCGCGCGGCGGCCGCACTGGCAAAGCAGGCTATGGGAAACAAAGGCTACGTGGCAGCTTCCGTTGGTCCGACAAGCCTGATGATGGTAGAGGAGGGCGGCAATGCGACAGCGGAGGAGATTTACGAGTCCTTCAAGGAACAGGTACTGGCCTTGGCAGAAGGCGGAGCCGATGCCATCTGCGTTGAGACCATGTCTTCCATCCTGGAGGCAACGCTGGCCATTAAAGCCGCCAAGGAAAACACCAAGCTGCCCGTAATCTGCACCTTTACCTTTCAAGCCAAGAAGAAGGGCTTCTTTACGATGACTGGAGTTACTCCGGCGCGTGCTGCGCATGAGGCCGTCGCTGCTGGCGCTGATATTGTGGGCGCAAACTGCGGCAATGGCATCGCCAACATGATCGAGATTACAAAACAGATGCGTGCGGCCGAGCCGAACGTTCCTATTCTTATCCACGCCAATGCCGGTATGCCTAAGGAAGTTGATGGCAAGATTGTTTTCGAGGAGACGCCGGAATATATGGCCTCGCGGATTCCAGAAGTCATCGCAGCCGGCGCCAACATCGTGGGCGGCTGCTGCGGAACTTCGCCGGCGCACATAACAGCTATTGCAAAGGCCGTGCGGTCTTCCTTCGTTAAGGCCTAGGTGGATTGTTCCGCTCCTGTCTTAGTATGAGCCATGGGCGCAGTGAAGCCGGTGTTCTGGTTCTAAACCCAACACGAGAAGACGTCGTGCTGGGGTTTAGGAAAGTCGGCTTGCCGAGCATGATAGTGACCCGGTGACGAGCCTCATGCTGTCTGGTCTGTCCAGCAATGGTCGCCCGAGGGTCACCGAGAGGCGTGATTGCTCTGAAGGCGCGTCATAACCGCCTCCTGGTCAACGCGCCTCCCGACGCGACGAAGGTTGCGCGCCGGGCGCCAATCTGCAAAACTGGCCCTGAAGGCGTAGGATGTAGCCGGCAATGGTTCTCCGTTTCTTGATTCAAGGCCGCGTGCAGGGGGTGGGCTTCCGGTGGTATGTACACCGGGAGGCCAGCGAGTTGGATCTGCGCGGATGGGTGCGCAACACCGAGGACGGCGAAGTCGAGGTGGTGGCATCCGGCGAGCAGGGCGACCTGGCCGATTTGCGAGCCAGCCTGCGCCGTGGGCCGCGCGGCAGCCGTGTCGACCGCCTGATCGAGCACCATTTGGACGAAAGCGAGGCTGAGGGCTTGACTTCGTTCCGAATTGAGGGGGCGTGGTAGGGCCGGGAACGGGGATTCGAGGTGCAGCTTCGAGCATCTGAGGTATAGTATCCAACGAAGGGTGAGGTTTGACGAATCCCGCCTCAGCGGAGACAATAAGGGAGTTGCATCCCTCCGCATGTGGGCCTGTGGCGCAGCTGGGAGCGCGCTTCCATGGCATGGAAGAGGTCATCGGTTCGATCCCGATCAGGTCCACCAAATAAATCAATAACTTACGTGGAAGACCATCCGGTTTATCACCTGCAAAACGTAACCTGCCTCCGTTTTCGAGTCCCCTATTAGGCTACTGAACGGTTTGCGATCCGGGCTGCAACGCCCGCATCATTGAGTCCTGAGCAGCCAGCATCGACGAATTCACTTGGTGAGTGTACAGGCCAAGCGTTGTCTTGACATTCGAGTGGCGGAGAAGCCCCTGCACTGTCTTGACATCCGTCCCCTGGTTCACCAGCCAGCTTGCCAGCCCGTGGCGGAAGTTGTGGAAACCAAACCGCTGTCCCGGCTTGAGTTTGACCCCAGCGGCAATCGCGGCCGGACGGAGATAGTCCCCAGTCAGAACGCTGCTCGACCTCGGCGTACGCCCCTTGTTCCTTGTGCTGGCGAAAACCCAATCGCTTGGCCGCCCGTACACCGTTTCCCTTTGCCAGTCCCGTAAAGAGTTGGCAAGCAGATCGGTGAGCGGTACGGGAGCCTCGGAGTCCTCCGTCTTGAGGCGCTCCACGATTGTGTCCTTTACCCAGACCCGGCGAAGGTTGATTTGCTTGTTCTGGTAGTCAACATCCTCCCATTTCAAGCCCATCGCCTCACTGATGCGAATCCCCGTGGCGGCGACCAAAACCGCGAGCGCCAGTTCGGCTCCCGATAATGCCTCGAAGATTTTGGCGGCCGTTGCAGGCTCCAGCACAATCGGCTTATAGCCGGACTTCGCCGTTTGCTCAACCCACCGCACCGGATTGGACGAGTCGCTGCGCGGCACAAGCCCGTACTTCTGTGCTCGTGTGTAGACGGTGGACATGATGCGACGGATTTTGTCCTTCGTCGGATTCGAGCGCGGCAACGAACCCAGCCAGCCTTCGATTTCCAGCGGCTGAATGTC
>JBEKPA010000131.1:0-9544 GCA_049521195.1 Occallatibacter sp. | reverse complement strand
CCTGAGCAGCCCGCCCCGCCCGCGGTCACCGTAACTGTTCCAATCGACCCGTCGCTGTTCACGCTCGCCGCCGCCTGCGCCGCGCAACTTCCGCTGAGCGCCAGCGGAACCTGTGCCCCATACGGATCGAAGCCCAGTCCGTGCTCCGGCCCCACCGTCACCCCAATCACCGCGCCGCCTGAGGCGCTCACCGTCAATTGCGGCTGCACCGCGTTCCACACCGGCAGCACCACCGCATTGCGTACCGTCCATCCCTGTTCTGAGCCGGAAAGATCCAGCACCAAACCAGTCGGGGGCTCGCCGGTGGCCGCCGAGTTGCCTGTCGCGGCCACCAAGTTATCCAGCACATTGTTCGATCCTGCCGCCGCCGTAAACCCGTGCGTCGCCTGAATCGTGATATTTTCCCACCGGTTTGAATCCGAATTCAATCCCGCGGGCGTCGTAACCGGCAGCGCGGGAATCGCGATGCCCGTATTCAGCCCGCGAATGTCAATGTTTTTGAATTCGCTCCACTGCGGCCACTGCGCCAGGTACAGCCCGCAGGTATGCGTCGAGTGCGCGCCGGAATACTGCGCGGCCATCGGGTCCACGCCCGTCGCCGCAATCTCCAAGTTCTCAATCTGCGCCACCCGCAGGCCGTTGCCGCCCGTTCCTGTAGCCGCTGGCATCGCAATCGCGCAATTGCCCACCGCCCAGCCCGCGCCAGTCCCTGCCGTCCCCGTCAGCCCGCTCCCGCCCGGCGAAAAGATTGAGTTCCTCTCCATCAACCGCCCCGCCTGGCAGCTTCCCGCCGGCGCGCGCCCTTCGGCTGGCGAGCACGAAATATCCAGGCTCTGATCCACATAGATCGTCAGATCGTGAATCCGCGTGTAGCTCATCAGATTCACTGCGTCCGTCCCGCTCACCAGCACATCCTGGCCCGGAAATCCCTTCAGCGCCGACTCCTGCTTGCCCAATCCGCCGATCGACTGCCCCACCCAGTTCAGAGGCCGCGTCTTGCACGTCCCCTGAGGAATCGTCAGCGCCACCCCGTGCGTCTG
Organism: Occallatibacter sp.; assembly: GCA_049521195.1. GTDB lineage: Bacteria > Acidobacteriota > Terriglobia > Terriglobales > Acidobacteriaceae > Telmatobacter. The sequence continues at coordinate 8,504 of JBEKPA010000131.1, read as the reverse complement.
CGCATAATTCAGCGCCGCTTGCAGCGCGTTGGTATCGTCCGTCGCTCCATCGCACACGGCGCCGAATTCCTTCACGCTCCGTTCCATCTGCTGCGCGCCACTCGGCCGCAGGTCCGTCACGAACACTCCATTCGGATTCGTAAAACCGTCGCTCCCTGCATACGCCGGCGGAATCTCCATCGCCCCGCTCGTTCCCGCCGAGTTCATCGCCGCTTGAAGCGTCGTCTGCGAGCTTCCCGCCACCGGCGACTGGACGCCATTCACCGACGGCGTTACCAGGGCTCCCGTCATGTTCCCGCCGGACAGCGGAACCGCCATGCTGAAGGTCGCATCCACATAGTGCTTGTCCGCCGCCTGCAATGGCTGCGTCGGATCCCCGTTCAGATAAAGCGGTCCGCTCAGTGTTCCACCCGACGCCGTCAGCAGACTCTCCGTCAGCTCCGCGACCGACTGGTCCACATATGCCTTGCTCACCGTCTGCACGGCCTGCGCAGCCCGCATGAGTTGCGCCTGCACCTGGGCCAGACTCGCCTGCGCCGCCGCCGGCACCACCCAGTACTGGGTATTCGTGGTGCCGTCGCTGAGGTAATACACTGCCGTGTAATACAGCCCCGCCGGCGTCGCGCCCAGGTTCGGGGCCAGATTCACGCTCACAAATCCATCCGGCGCAATCGTCACCGTCGTACTATCCGCAGCCACCGCCAGCCCGTTTGCCGTCGTAAACGCCGGCCAGCTCACCACCAGTGTCCCGGTGCCCGCTTGCCCATTCGCCAGGTACACCGTCCCCTGAACGGTCGTCGTGCTCACCGCCTGCGCGCTGGCCGCACTGCCCATCGCTATTCCCAGCAGGCACACTCCAAGTCCCAACCATCTGCCAGCGCCGCGCAACCACTCGTTCTTCGTGAGCTTCATTCCTGTCTCATCCTTCTTCTCGGGGAACGTCCGAAACACTCCATCCGTCTCTCGCCCCTCGTCCTGCAAAGTCAATTTCCAGACTCACCCTTGCCGCCTGCCGTTCGCCGCGGCGAACCGCGGCGAAAGGCAAGGGTGGGATGCGCAGCTGCATCCCTATGGAGCCCGATCGGAATTGCTGACGGCTTGGATGCATAAAGCTGCAGCCGCGCGGCTCTCAGCCTTCCGGTTCCCGGCTTCCGCCCGTCGTCTCCGCACTCGCCTCGGCCACCGGTTCCTGCCACTCCGGCTCGGCCGCCAACGACTGCGCTGTGCTCCATCCATACCGGCTCTTCCCGGCATCCTTTTGCTCCTGCTCCAACTCGGCAAGCAATAACAACAGCTTCGTGCTGCTCACATTGCCTTTGAGTGCCCCGTCCAACAGGGACTTGGCAATCTGCTTGCCGTTCTTGTCAACTGCCTTGCCCGCCGCCTCGCGCAGAATCTTCGCGCCTCTTCCAGTGCATCCGGCCCGCCCAGGCTTTTTCCGGCTCGGTCGCACGTGCGTCTGGCTTGCCACTTCCAGCCTTTGTTGCTGTGAATCGGCCATCAGTCCGCCATTCCCGGCCCACCGTTCCACGGTCTGTCGCGCTACCCGTAGAAAGGAATCAGCTGCAACTCCGCACCGGAGCCGCCCCACTGACACACCATTTGAAATGCCGTAACCTGTTGCTCTTCCCACGCCTGCGAATCCGCGGAGATGGCCCGGAGCAGTTCAGGAAAGCTTCTTGTTCTCTCCCCTGTTCAATCGTTTCGCTCTGAATGTTCTTAGCTTAACCAAAGACAGCGGAATTCCATGCAACCCGGCTAAGCACACTCTTCTCCATTGTTTCCAACCACTTAACCACGACTCTCCGGCTTCCATTCTTTGACAGCAACTCCTGAAGCAAACAAATCGCAGCACAAAAGGGCATCGAATCCCAGAATTGCTCCAACCTCGCTTCCGCGGAATCCTCCTCAATCTCGGCCACGTACTCCGAACCCCCTGCCATAATCTCAATATGCTGGTCCTCGCCTCAGCCTCTCCACGCCGCCGCGAACTCCTCGCCCAGGCCGGCTTTTCCTTTGAGGTCCATCCCGCCTACATCCCCGAAGATCCCAACCCCAACGAAGACCCCATCGCTTACGTCATCCGCATCGCCCGCGAAAAAGCCCAGGCCGTCTTCGCCCAGCTCTCGGCCAACCCCGTGCCCCACGCCACGGAATCGCCTTTGATCGTCCTCGGTGCCGATACCACCGTGACCCTCGACAACCGCATTCTCGGCAAGCCCTCGGACCCTGCCGACGCCGGCCGCATCTTGCGCCTGCTCTCCGGCCGCACCCATCGCGTCATCACCGGCGTCGCCCTGGTCACCGCCGACGCGACCGAAGTTGCCGCGGAGATCACCGCCGTCCGCTTTCTCACCCTCTCCGACGAAGAGATCGCCGCCTACATCGCTACTGGCGAACCCATGGACAAGGCTGGGGCCTACGCCATCCAGGGCCGAGCAGCCCGCTGGATCCCGCGCATCGAAGGCGATTACTTCAATGTGGTAGGCTTGCCCATAGCCCTCGTGTCCACTCTCCTCGAATCCCGTTGATTCCCGTTCCCGCCGCCCACTAGCTGACAGCCAATTGCGATGGATGCTATTGTCAGGCAGGAATTGAACCTGGATGCCTCGCTCTGCACGTGTCTACAGATTCTGTCGGTCTCGTCTATTTGAGAAGACGGAGATTCCACGCGCCCTTCGGCCATGTTTATCCCAAAATAAGGTGCAGGCCTCCGCTAACCAACTGAATCCATTCAATATCCAGCAGGAAATTGGCGGATGGGAACCTTGAATGAATGCTTCAGCCGACAATCAGCCGCTGCTTTCCATAGTTGTTCCGGCGTACAACGAAGAAGCCACTTTGCACGAGATTGTTACGCGTCTGCTGGCGGTTCCGGTAGCCGGCGAGATCGTCATCGTCGACGATTGCTCCAGCGACGGGACGCGGGAGGTCGCCGACCGGATGGCGGCCGAGCAACCTAGGATCAAGGTCGTTCACCACGAGGTAAACCGGGGCAAGACCGAAGCGCTGAAGACGGGCTTTGCGTTGACCACGGGCCAGATCGTCATCGTGCAGGATGCCGATCTGGAATACGACCCTGCGGAGATCGGCGAGGTGATTGCGCCCATTGTGGAAGGCCACGCGGATGTGGTTTACGGCTCGCGCTTTCTGGTGCGCAAGGCATCGCGCGTGCTGTATTTTTATCACTATCTCGCCAACAAAGGGCTGACGTTTCTTTCCAACCTGTGCACCAACGTCAACATGACGGATGTCGAAACCTGTTATAAGGCGTTTCGCGGCGAGATTATCCGCAACATGACGATTACCAGCAGCGGATTCGGCTTCGAGATTGAAGTCACGGCAAAGGTGGCTAAACTCGGCGTCGCCATCTACGAGGTGCCGATTTCTTACCACGGGCGGACTTACGAGCAGGGCAAGAAGATCGGGATGAAGGACGCCATCACGGCGCTTTGGTACATCGTCCGGTTCAACTTCCTGTGCAGCCTTGAAAAGTCCTTCCGCACTCTTCCTAAGGCCGGAAGCGCACAGCGCGCCGCCAGACGGAAAAAATCCTAAAGTGTGCTTCTGCCTCACCGGCTCGGGTAGAGCCTGATGATGGAAAGGGACCGGTCCAGCTTACAACACCGTCCCTCTCTTCTGGTACACTCGCTGCAACTTGCAATCATGCTCTTCAAGGTTCTCAGCGCGGCAGTTTACGGCATCGACGCCAACCTCATAGAGGTTGAGGTGGATTACAGCGGCACGGTCTCCGAGCAGGATCACTTCCATACCGTGGGCTTGCCGGACGCGGCGGTGCGCGAGAGCCGCGACCGGGTGCGCGCGGCCATCAAGAACTCCGGCTACCTGATTCCGCCCACGTTCATCACCATTAACCTGGCGCCTGCCGACATCAAGAAGGAAGGCGCGGGCTTCGACCTCCCTATCGCCCTGGGCATCCTGGGGGCTTATGGCGCGCTTCAGACCAACGATCTGAGCCGCTTTCTGCTGGTCGGCGAACTGGGGCTGGATGGCGGCGTGCGGCCTGCGCCGGGCATGTTGCCGGTGGCCATCCTGGCCCGTGAAAAGGGCATTCCCAACCTGATCGTTCCGGCGGCCAACGCCGCCGAAGCCGCCGTGGTGGAGGGAGTGAACGTTTACCCGGTCTCCTCGCTGCTGGATGTGCTGGAGCTGCTCAATAGCCAGGTTGTCGGCGTGATCCAGCGCGAGCCCTATCACGTGGCCACCGAGGCGCTGCTCAGCGAGTTGCAGCACTTTCCCCTGGATTTCAAGGACGTGCGCGGGCAGCAGACGGCCAAGCGCGCCCTGGAGGTGGCCGCAGCCGGCAGCCACAACATTCTGATGATCGGGCCGCCCGGCTCGGGGAAGACCATGCTGGCCAAGCGGCTGCCTTCCATTCTGGCTCCGCTGACCTTTGAAGAAGCTCTGGAGACCACCAAGATTCACTCCGTGGCCGGGGTGCTGGATGCGGCGGCCGGCCTGGTGACGCAGCGGCCGTTTCGCTCGCCGCACCACACCATATCGGACGCCGGGTTGATCGGCGGCGGAATCATTCCTCGCCCCGGCGAGGTCTCGCTGGCCCACAACGGCCTCCTGTTTCTGGACGAGCTGCCGGAGTTTCCTCGCAACGTGCTCGAAGTAATGCGCCAGCCGCTCGAGGATCACACGGTGACCATTGCGCGCGCCTCGATGACCCTCAGCTTCCCGGCGCGCTTCATGCTGGCGGCGGCCATGAATCCCTGCCCCTGCGGCTTCTTCAACGACAAGTCCCGCGAGTGCATGTGCACTCCGCCCATGATCCAGCGCTACGTGGCCAAGATCTCGGGCCCGCTTCTCGACCGCATCGACATTCACATCGAAGTCCCGGCGGTGAAATACAGGGAATTGCGCGGCTCGGCGGCGGCCGAGGGGTCGGCTGAGATTCGCGGCCGGGTGATGGCAGCGCGCGAGCGGCAGCGGCAGCGCTTCAGGAAGGCCGGCGAGAAGATTTACGCCAACGCGCAGATGACCACGCGCCAGATTCGCACCCATTGCGAGCTGGGCGCCGACGCCGAGCGGCTGCTGGAGCGGGCCATGCAGCAGCAGGGGCTGACCGCGCGCGCACACGACCGCATTCTCAAAGTGGCGCGGACAATTGCCGATCTGGAAGGCGCCGAGCATCTGGCCGTGGCTCACCTGGCCGAGGCCATCCAGTACCGTACCCTGGACCGCAGCTACTGGGCCTGACCCCTGAAAAAAAGCAGTTGACCTGGATGGCAACTCGTTATACATTCATGAGAGCCATCCACTCTGGGCAGATAACGCTGCTTGTACGTGTATGCCTTTCTGTCATTTCCCGCATCATATTGAGCTGAGGCTCATTTTCTGATGCCCCGGTGCGTTTTGAAGTTCGCCGGGAATGGGAATGCAGGGCGAGTGGATTCCCACGGCGGTGAATCGATTTTCGGTAGGGCATGAAGCCTGTTTCATGGCGTGAGATTCTGTGTCAAAATGTTGAACTTGGTGCACACTTTGAACGTCTAAGTCTTGGGAGAGGAAATCTGGGCAGCCGTCGATCGCTTGGCTCCCCTCTGCCGCGCCGGTGATGGCAAGGAGTACCGGCCGGGTGGCAACTTAAGAAGGAGTGATTTGCAATGCGTTCCGATTTGGTTTTTGGGGCACTTTCTCATGTGTCCAATCGCTACCAGCTCTGTCAACTGGCTAGCAAGGCAACCCGCAAGCTGCACAAGCCGAACACACGGCTGCAGGATACCACCAACGAAGTCCTGGGCCGTTTCCAAAGCACCAATCCTGAGTCTTCGGCGCCGGTAGCGGCATCCCAGGCTCAGCCGGCCGAGCGGCGCCGCGCCGCCTGACAGCCCCTGCCCGAGGTATAGTTGAGTCAGGCAACAGTTTCAAGGCGGCTTTCTGTCAAGGGAGGCTGCTCCTGGCGAGCGTTTCGATATTGCCTTTGCAACGGAGAGATGCTTCAAGCGCGGCCAGCGCCCCAAGCTGTTTGAACTCCCGCCCGGCCTTCCGCTGGAGCACTTTCCCTTCACGCATCCCCTCACAACCATCCCCCCTTATTGCAGGTGAACATGACCATCGCTGAACTAAAAGAGAAGAACATCACCGAACTGAGCCGCATCGCGCGCACCCTGGAGATCCCTGGTGCCAGCGGCCTTCGCAAACAGGACCTGATCTTCAAGATTCTTCAGGCGCAAAGTGAAAAGGAGGGCCACATCTTTGCCGAGGGCGTGCTGGAGATTTTGCCCGACGGCTACGGCTTCCTGCGCTCTCCCGACTACAACTATCTGCCCGGCCCGGACGATATTTACGTTTCGCCGTCGCAGATTCGCAAGTTCGACCTGAAGACCGGCGACTCGATCAGCGGCAACGTCCGCCCCCCGCACGAGGGTGAGAAGTACTTTGCCCTGGTCAAAATCGAAGCCATCAACTTCGAGTCGCCGGAGGAGACGCGCAATAAGATCCTCTTCGACAACCTCACCCCGCTTTATCCTCAGGAGCGGATCAAGATGGAAACGGTCCGCGAGGGCATCAGCGGACGGGTGATGGACCTGCTGACGCCGGTGGGCAAGGGGCAGCGCGGCTTGATCGTGGCCCCCCCGCGCACCGGCAAGACGATGCTTTTGCAGTCCATCGCCAACTCCATCTCCACCAACCACCCCGAAGTCGTTCTGATTGTGCTGCTTATCGACGAGCGCCCGGAAGAAGTGACGGATATGCAGCGCTCGGTAAAGGGCGAGGTAATCAGTTCGACCTTCGATGAGCCCGCGGCCCGCCACGTGCAGGTGGCCGAGATGGTCATCGAGAAGGCCAAGCGCCTCGTCGAGCACAAGAAAGACGTCGTGATTTTGCTCGATTCGATCACGCGTCTCGCGCGCGCCTACAACACCGTCGTGCCGAGCTCCGGCAAGGTGCTGACCGGCGGCGTCGATGCCAATGCGCTGCAGCGGCCGAAGCGGTTCTTCGGAGCCGCGCGCAACATCGAGGAGGGCGGCAGCCTCACGATACTCGCGACGGCGCTGGTCGACACCGGCTCGAAGATGGACGACGTCATTTTCGAGGAGTTCAAAGGCACCGGAAATTCGGAAATCCACTTGGATCGCCGCATCTCCGAGAAGCGCACCTTTCCGTCGATCAACATCAATCGCTCCGGTACGCGCAAGGAAGAACTGATCACCGATCCGGCCGAGCTTTCCAAGATGTGGATTCTGCGCAAGCTGCTGCATCCGATGGACGAACTCGCCGCGATTGAATTCCTGCTCGACAAGATGAAAGATACGAAGACGAACGCGGACTTCTTCGACGCGATGAAGCGCTAGGCAAGAATTTCCGGGAGTACCTGTCATGCATTGGTGGGCATGGATCGCCGTCGGCGGCATACTTCTTGGCTCGGAATTGGCATTCGTCGACGCGCAGTTCTATCTGGTGTTCGTGGGCGCCGCGGCGCTGCTGGTCGGCAGTATGCATCTGGCCGGGCTGGACGTGTCCGCCGGGCTGCAATGGCTGATATTCGCGGTCCTCGCGGTTGCTTTCATGCTGGGGTTTCGCCGCCGTATCTACGAGCGCATGCGCGGCAGGCTGCCCGCGCTCAGCGCAGGGCCTGCCGGCGAGACGGTCACGGTGATCGTCGCGCTGCCGCCGGGGGATACCTGCCGTTTGGAGTATCGCGGCAGTTCCTGGAGCGCGGTCAACCGCGGGCCCGCAGAGATCCCGGCCGGCGGCCGCGCGCGCATCGCCCGCGTCGAGGGTTTGACGCTCGTACTGCACGGCGAGCCTTAAGAGGGGATAAATCATGGACGGTTCTTTGCATTTCACGTTTGGCGTAATCGTTGTCGCCGTTGTGGTCGTGATCATGGTCATGAGAACCGCGACCGTGGTGCCGCAACAAAGTGCCTTTGTCGTCGAGTATTTGGGCAAGTACAGCCGCACCCTGCACGCGGGTTTTCACATCTTGGTTCCGTTCGCCGAGAGAATCGCGTATCGGCACAGCCTAAAGGAAAACGCGCTCGAGATCGCCGAGCAGGTCTGCATCACGAAGGACAACGTCCAAGTGGGCGTCGACGGAGTCCTGTACATGCAGGTGCTTGATCCGCACCTCGCCTCATACGGCATCACCAATTTTGGCTTTGCAATCGCGCAACTTGCGCAAACGACCTTACGCAGCGAAATCGGCAAGATCGAACTGGATCGCACGTTCGAGGCGCGCGGCACCATCAACGCGAACGTCGTCAGCGAATTGGACAAGGCCTCCGCGCCCTGGGGCGTCAAGGTGCTGCGTTACGAGATCAAGAACATCACTCCGCCGCGCGACGTTTTGCAGGCGATGGAGAAGCAGATGCGCGCCGAGCGCGAGAAGCGCGCCGTCGTGCTGACCTCGGAAGGCGAGCGCGACGCCAAGATCAATGCGGCGGAGGGCGACAAGCAGCGAGTGATCAAGCAATCCGAAGCCAACAAACAACAACAGATCAACGAGGCCGAGGGCCAGGCGCAGGCGATTC
>JBEKPA010000130.1:0-9596 GCA_049521195.1 Occallatibacter sp. | reverse complement strand
GACAAGCGGGCGGAGGAGAAGTTCAAGGAGATCTCCGAGGCCAACGACGTGCTGAGCGACGAGAAGAAGCGCAAGGTCTACGACCAGGTGGGCTTCTACTCCGACCAGATCGACCCGGCGACCGCCGAAGCCTATGCGCGGCAGCAGGGCGCGGGCGGCGGCATGCCGGTGGACTTCGGCGGCTTCGACTTTTCTGGCTTTCAAGGCGGTCCGGGGCAGCATCCGGGGCAGCAGGCGGGCGCGGGTTCGCAGTCGTGGGGCAGCTTCAAGGACATTTTTTCGGGGATCTTCAGCGGGGCGCAGCAGCCGCAGCGGCCGCGCGGGCCGCAGCTGGGCACCGATCTCGAGTACCAGGCCACGGTGGACTTCTGGAGAGGCATTCGCGGCGGGCAGGCGCGCATCCAGGTGGATCGCCAAGAGACCTGCCCGACCTGCCACGGGATGACAAATACCGGCGGGCCTACGCAGTGTCCGGAGTGCAACGGAACCGGCCAAGTGACGCAGATGGGCGGGCGCATGAAGTTCAACATTACCTGCCCGCTGTGCAACGGGACGGGACGCGCGCCGAGCCATTGCGCCACTTGCCAGGGCGAGGGAACGGTGAGCCGAAGCGAGTCGGTCGAGTTCCGGATGAAGCCGGGAACGCGCGACGGCCAGCGCATCCGCTTGCAGGGCAAGGGGAACGCGGGGTTGAACGGCGGCGCGCCTGGAGACCTGTTCGTCATCGTCCGCACCGGAACGCATCCCGTCTTCACGCGCGTGGGCGACGACATTCAATTGACGGTTCCGGTAACCGTGGCCGAGGCCTCGCTGGGAGCCAAGGTGGACGTACCCACCATCGACGGCCGGGCGCAGTTGAAGATTCCGCCGGGAACGCAGAGCGGGCAAAAGCTGCGCCTGAGGGGGCGGGGCGTGGAGAACGCGCAACGGCCGGAGCAGCGCGGCGACCAGATTGTCACCATCGAGGTCGTCGTTCCGCACCTGCAGGACGAGCGCAGCCGGGAGATCATGCGCGAGCTGGCCAAACTGAACAGCCAGGACCCGCGCGTGGCGCTCTTCGACAAGCTGTGAAAAAAGCAGGGAGTAGGGACTAGGGACTAGGGACTAAGGCGGAGTGCGACGATGGCGGCAAGACGCAAATCGAAGGGCGCATACATGATCTCGGCGGTGGCCGAGATGTACGAGATTCATCCGCAGACGCTGCGCCTGTACGAGCGCGAGGGGCTGCTCAAGCCGTCGCGCACCGAGGGCAACACGCGTCTCTACACGGACGAGGATCTGGAGCGGCTGGAGTTCATCCTGAACCTGGCCCGCGACCTGGGAGTGAACATCGCCGGCATCGCCATCATCCTGCAGATGCGGGAACGGATGGAGGAGATGAACCGGCAGATGCAGAGCTTTGTGGAATATGTGCGCACGGAGATGCTGGCGCGCTTTCAGCAGAATGCGCCGGGGGGCGGGGCGGCGATTGTGCCGTTGCGTAGGCCGGCGGTTATCAGGCCGGCGGTGCCGCGCAAGCCGTAGTCGCGTCTCGCGCCCGCCTTTCCGGTTGGGCGCTCTCCATTTGAGCAATTTGGATCCTCGTCGCTGGATTCTGCCCAAGCCGGGTATTCTTGTAGCTGCATGTCGTACGTTCTTCTAGGATTCGGCGTCCTCGGGCTGCTGACTTCCACGGTCTTTGCGGGCATGGTGCTAATGGCCGTGCCCGGCTACCTGCGGGAGCGGCGGGCGGCGCTGGCGCAGACGCGGGCGCGGCCGGGGTTTGCGCCGGCACTGACCCTGCTGAAGCCTCTGCACGGGGATGAGCCGGAGCTTGAGGCGCACTTGGCCACGTTCTTCGAGCAGGACTACCCGGAGTACGAGATTCTTTTCTGCGCGCGCGCGGCTAACGACGCCGGCCTGGAGACGGCGCGGCGGGTGGCGGCGCGCTATCCGAAGACTCCAACCAAATTCCTCTCTACAGGCGGCGAACCCGATTACATCAACGCAAAAGTGGCCTCGATGGAACGGATGGAAGCCGAGGCCGCGCACGAAATTCTGGTCATCAGCGACAGCGATGTGCGCGTGACGCCCGACTATTTGCGTTCTGTCGCGCTGCCCTTTGCCGACCGGCAGGTGGGCGCGATGTGCTGCCCGTATCGCGGCGTGGCGGCGAATGGCGGGCTGTGGGCGCGGCTTGAGGCCGTAGGCATGTCAGTCGAGATGACCGCCGGGGTGCTGGCGGCGCGGGCCATGGAGGGGATGCAGTTTGTACTCGGGCCGACGATGGCCTTCCGGCGCGAGGCGATCCGGCGCATGGGCGGCTTCCGGGTTACGGCCGACTACTGCGCCGACGACTTTGTATTGGGCAACGAAACCTTCAAGCTGGGCCAGACGGTGGTGCTGAGCCATCACGCCATCGACCACATGGTCATCAACTCGAGCTTCTGGCCGTCGATGAAGCACCAGGTGCGCTGGATGAAGTCGACGCGGTTCTCGCGGCCCAAGGGGCATTTTGGCACGGCGCTGACCTTCAGTGTGCCCTTCGGGCTGCTGGCCTGCGGGGCTGCGGTTGGGATGGGGCGTCCATGGCTTGGGCTGGCGCTGCTGGGCTGGAGCGTGGCCACGCGGCTGGCGCTGGCGCTGGCGGTGGGCCGCGGAGTGGTGGGCGACAGGAGCTGGTTTGGGCTGCTCGCGCTTTATCCACTGCGCGATCTGATGGGCTTCTGCTTCTGGGCGGCCAGCTATTGGGGCAGCCGGATTCTGTGGCGCGGACAGGTCTTCGAGCTGCTACCGGGAGGGAAGATGCGGGCGGCGGGGTAGACTGCCAGTATCCGGAATTCGAGAGAGGAGCACCGCGCAAAATGTTCGAAAGATACACGGAGAAGGCACGGCGCGTAATCTTCTTCGCGCGGTATGAGGCCAGCCAGTTCGGCTCACCGTTTATCGAGACCGAGCACTTGCTGCTCGGCCTGCTGCGCGAGGACAAGGCGTTGACCAACCGCTTCCTGCGCTCACATGCGTCGGGAGAGGCGATCCGCAAGCAGATCGAGGCGCACACCACCATCCGCGAGAAGGTCGCGACCAGCGTGGATTTGCCGCTCTCGAACGATTCCAAGCGAGTGCTGGCCTATGCGGCGGAGGAAGCCGAGCGGCTGAGCCACAAGCACATCGGCACCGAGCACCTGCTTCTCGGCCTGCTGCGCGAAGAGAAGTGCTTCGCTTGGCAAATCTTGAAGGATATTGGCGTGAAGCTTGCCGCTGTTCGCGATGATTTGGCCCGCGCGCCTCACACGCCCGGCGCGGGAAAGACGGCTTCGGAAAGCTCCCCCGAGCCCGCGCCGCCCAGCGAGTTCTCACGGGATCTTACGCAAGCGGCGATGGACGGCGAACTCGAGCCAGTGGTTGGCCGCGACCGGGAACTCGATGGACTAATCGAGGTTCTTTGCAGCCGTGACCATAACAGCGCAGTGCTGATAGGCGAGCGAGGCGTTGGCAAGACTGCTATTGTCGAAGCCCTGGCGCAGCGCATCGCGGATGGCAAGGCGCCGTCCTTTCTGGCGGAAAAGCGAGTATTGGTCTTTGACCGTCAACCCGTTGCCGGCTCGGCAAAGGGTCAATCGGAGATCGACGAGGGGACGACTCCCTTCGCCAAGTTACTGGCGGATCGCCAGAAGGCCGTAGAGCGGCTGAATAGTCTGGTTAAAGCATCGGCAAATGCTTCTGGGGTCATCCTGTTCATCGACGACGTGAAGGCTCTTTTGCCGAAGGCTTCCATCTCCAGGTCGCCGGTTGCCGCCGAAATCCTCAGGCCCGCGCTTGCGCGAGGCGAGATACAGTGCATCGGCGCCAGCACCCCAAGCGAATACGCGACGATAACTCAGGCGGCTCCGTGGATTGGCGAATGCTTCCGAACCGTTCATGTGCGTCCCATGGACGAAGAGAGCGCTATGCGCGTCTTGCAGGCTTGCAAGCAGCGGTATGAGAAGTTCCACTTCGTGACCTACGCCGACGATGCCCTGGAATGCGCCGTACGCAGCGCTGGCCGTTACCTTCCAGAGTGCGCGCTTCCCGGCAAGGCGCTTGAGCTGCTTGACGCGGCCGGAGCGCGAGTGAAGTTGCGCGAAACCTCGTTGCCCGAGGAGGTTGCCGAAGTTCAAAAGCGCATCAAGTTCATCGTCCACCGGATGGATAGCGCCATCGCAAGCCATGAATTCGTGAAGGCGAGATTCTATTCCGACGAGGAACGCAAGGGAAGGGAGAACCTCCGCATTCTTCGGGAGAAATACCATCTGGACGATTCTTCAGTGACCACCGTCAGCCGGGAGGATGTGGAAGAAACGATCAAGCGCTTGGCGGCGTACCCGTTTCAGCCATAAACGAGGAAGGCGCGCCTGGGCAGGCGGATTCCGCTCAACTCAGCAAATTCGGACAAGACCACCTTCATTCCAGCGGCCTATCCGTCCAGAGGGCTTTGTCGGCGATGGATTGGACGGGGTAGAGGCGGCCGGCGAGCAGACTCTCGGCTTTGAGTTGGTTCGTGTCCTGGGCGAAGAGCCACTTGCGCTCGCCCGTGCCCCAGGCTTTGGAAAGCTGATCCTCGCTGAGGAAGATATTCGGCGCGTCGGGGTAGCAGGAGCCCCAGAGCAGCGGCGTGCCCTCGCCATGCTGGCCGCAGCGCGGAATCACCATCATGGCCGGCTTGCCCGCAAAAAAGCGATGGGTATAGAAGACGACCGAGGAGGCGTCGGAATGCTCGCCGTAGATGATGAAGGTGTCGGCGGGCGAGCCTTTTTGGATGATGGTGTCGGCCAGTTGCTTGGAGCTGAGCATGGGCTGGAAGCGGGCGAAGGCGATGTGCGCCGCGATGAGGAAGACGCTCATGGTGAGGGCCACGCTGACCGTGGCGGCCAGGTGTTTTCCCTTGATGCGCAGCAGCCAGCCCACGGCCGGACCGATGAGCAGCGTGACGGCGGCCATGGCGGCAGGCAGGCGGAGCGCGGCAAAGGAAGGGCCGGTGAGGTCGAAGAAGTGGGACATGGAGAGCGTGTAGCCGGCCACGGCGCGGTGCGCCAGCAGGGTGCCGATGTCGGCGACGTAGGGCAGGTGGCGGGAATCCCACAGTCCCCAGGCGAGGGCCGCGGCTGTCAGCACGCCGACGAAAGCGAAGACGGCTTGTCCGCCGGTGAGCCAGGCGGTTGAGAGCAGGGGTCTCAAGCTGTTGGGGCCGCTGTCCGGACCTCCGTCAAGGCCGCGTTTCTCCTCAGCTCGTGCCAGTACGCCGGCGATGAGGATGAACAGGGGAGGCCAGACGGGGAAGGTGTAGTACTCCTGATTGCTGGAGATGGAGAAGAAGAGCAGGGTCCAGGCCGAGAAGAGGCTCAGCAGCCAGACCGTGCGCACGCGGAAGGTGAGCCCGACGAGATAGCCGGCCACATCTTCGCGGCGGGAGCCATCGAGGTAGAGGCCCACGGCTTCTCCGCCGTCGCTGCGCAGGTGCTGGTGCCATTGGTGGCGAGTCTTCCAGGCCACGGCCAGAAGGGCGGGGAGAAACAGGCTCCAGGGGAAGAGCCAGACGAGGTGCAGCAGCCAGTAGGCGGCGAAGGGCAGCTTGTTGTAGTCGTGCGGGTAGCGCAGCGAGAAGAAGCGCAGGAAGTGCTCGTTGACGAAGTAGAAGTAGAAGAAGCCGTGGACGTTCCCGATGGTGGGGTGGTTGCCGACGGCGTGGCCCTGGTCGGGATTGGCCAGGCCGCAGAGGATGTGCCAGGGCGCGGCGATCAGCAGAAAGAGAAGAAAGCCGGAGACGGGTTTCAACGCGCGCCAGCGGCGCCACTGCCCGGTGAGGAGCAGGTAGGGAATGGCGGCGCCTATAAAGAAGACTGGGGCAATGAAGCCTTTGGTCAGCAAAGCCAGAGCCACGCACGCCCACGTCCAGTAAAAACGATTGGGGCGGTTCAGCTCGAAGCCGGTGATGAGGCCGTAGAGGGCAATAAGCAGAAACAGGCTGAGGATGGACTCGGGAATGATGAAGCGGGTGAAGAGAAACGGGCCGATGGAGGTGAGCACGCCCAGGCCGGCATAGAGGCCGGCGCGCGGTCCCCATGCCCGGCGGGCCCAGACCCAGCAAAGCCACGCCAGGCCGAGCATGGCCAGCGCGTTGGGCAGATGGGTGGCAAAGGTGTTCTGGCCAAAGACGCGGTAGCTGACGGCCACCAGCCAATAAGGCAGCGGGGGCTTCTCGATATAGCGGATGCCGTTGATCTGGCAGGTGATCCAGTTGCCGGTTTCGGCCACGTGCTGGGCGGCCTGGGCGTGAGACGCGTCCACGTCGTCCATCAGCGGCGGAGTGAAGAGGGAAGCAAAATACACCGCGGCGAAGATGGCCGCGAAAAGCAGCCAGGTGGCCAGCGCGGAGGGCGCGGCTTGCGGGCGATCTTGCGTATGGGTCCGGTCTGTCATTGCGGCAATGGTATTGGAACAAGGATAGCAGCAGGGCGGGTCAGGCGTTCCTTCCGCGGCTTCGGGATTCTGGAAGTTGATTTTGAGCGGGCGCGATGAACTAGCCGGGAACGCATCGCAAGCCCACAGCGTAAGACTTGACATTATGAATAGAATGCGCGGTTTTCTACGCTGGGGAGCGGTCCTTGTCGCAGTCTGGCTTGTTACCAGCGCCGCTGTCGGCATTCTGGCCGCCGAGTGGGCGCTGCATCCCGGACGCCGCGCGTTGGGGCCGCAGGCTGAAGAGCTCGCACAGGCCGTAGCCGCGCGCAATCAAGCTCAACTGGCGGAGGTCTCCATTACTGCTGACGACGGCGCAACGCTGCGCGGATGGAGCATCCGGCCTTTGCGCGCCAACGGAGATGCTGTGATCCTGCTGCATGGGCACACGGACAACCGGGCCGGCATGTTGGGCAATGCGGACCTGCTGCTTGGCCATGGCTACGCGGTTCTGCTGCCCGATGCGCGGGCGCACGGAGCGAGCGGCGGGGAAATGGCCACCTACGGAGTGAAGGAAGCCGGCGATGTGAGGCGCTGGTTCGATTGGATCGAGCAGGCGGAGGCTCCGCGCTGCATCGATGGGCTGGGCGAGTCGATGGGCGCCGCGCAACTGCTCCAATCTCTCAGGAATGAGCCGGGATTCTGCGCGGTGGTGGCGGAGTCTTCGTTTGCGAGCTTCCGCGAAGCCTCCTATGACCGCATGGGAGAGAAGATGAACGCCGGAGCCTGGGCGGGGCGCACGCTGCTGCGCCCTGCCGTCGAGGCTGGCCTTCTCTACGCGCGCTGGAGGTACGGGGTCGATCTGGAGCGGGCCTCGCCGGAGAACGCGGTGGCCGCCAGCAGCGTTCCTGTCCTTCTGATTCATGGCCGCAGGGATATAAATCTTCCTCCGCGCCACTCTGAGAGGATTCTGGCTCAAAGCTCTTCCCGCATCCCCGCGGTGGTTTTGTGGGAGCCGGCTGAAGCGGAACATTGCGGCGCTGCGGGAGCAGAGCCTGAAGAGTATGAGCGCCGGGTGATCGGCTGGTTCGAGAGCCACCCGGCTGCCCACTAGAGTTTGGCTCGCATTCTCCGGTACCGGAGAACCAGCGCAAGGACCGGCAAACCGAGAATCGCCAGCCAGATGAGGAGCACGGGGCCGGACTCCACAAGGAACAGCACCAGGCCGAACACCGTCTCCGCCGCGCTGCGCAGCCCGGCCACGAACGCGTTATGGAGGCGGTTGGAGACCGACGCCGAGGGCGGGTTCAACTCGGCCTTGTACTCCTCCGTGAGTTGCAGATCGACGCTGGCGAACTCCACGCGATGTTCCAGAGCCTGCTGCTCGGCTTCCATCTGTTCAATTTCGCCGCGCACGCGGGCGATCTCCTCTTCAACCTGGAGGACGTCTTCGATCCTTCCGGTGCGCTGCTCCAGGATGGCGCGCAGGCGCTCTTCGGTTTCGCGGGAGTTTTGCAGGCGCGCAGCCAGATCGGTGTGCTGCTGGGTAACTTCCTCGCCGGATTGGGATTCGTTTTCGACCCTGCCCAGGGTCTTGAGTTCGGCGAGGGTGGCGGCCAGCTCTGGCGCGGGAATGCGCAGCGAGGCTTGGAAGCTGTGTGGAGCGTTCTCCGCAGTCGCGGCGGTGAGTTGCGCCGCATATCCGCGATGCCGCACGAGAATCGAGTCGAGCGACGCGCGGGCGGCGGCGAAGTCTTTCACGACGATGGAAAGCGAGACGCTGCGAGCGATCATGGGGGCGGTCGCGGCCGGAGACTCGGCGAGAGGTGCGCCGCCTCCGCCTGCGCCCATTCCCGCTACGCGCGCCTCAGGCAAGGACTTGTCGGCCTGCAGGGAGTCGAATTGTGCCACGCCCGCGGAAGCGGCGGCGAGCTTGCCCTTCGCAACGGCGGGTTGATCGCTCTGCTGTCGCGCACCGTCGTACACCTCCGCCTGGTGACTTGGCGCGACCTGTTGCGCCATCTCAACTCGCCTGACTGGACGAGACAAGGTCGCCGACCCGAAGCTGACTGCCAGCAGGATCACAACTGCAGCCAGGGCGCCTCCGCCGCCCAGTGCCCACTGCTTCCAGCCCCACAGGCTGGGATCGAAATAGGATCTTGGCTTGGCGGGGATGTGGCCGGCTGCGGCGGAGGCGGTCTCGTTCATTACGGCCTCCTCAAAACTCGATGGAACAGGCGGGACGGTCCATTGGGCAAGCGACTGAGACGTGCCGCGGAACCGTTCGGCGAGATCGGCGCATTCGGCGCAGCGGTCGAGGTGGGCAGAGACGACTTGAGCCTCGGCTTCGCCGAGTTCGCCGTCGAGAAAGGCCATAACCTCTTCAGGGGCAACGGGATGGATGGCGGTGTTCATAGGCGCTCCTTGGAATGAGCGAAGTCTTGGGCGGAGGAATGAAGAGCCGGAGCCGCGAGCAGATCGTGCAGGGCTAGGCGGGCGCGGAACAAGCGTGAGCGAACCGTGTTCAGCGGCAGGCCGAGCAGCGCGCCAATCTCCGCGTAGCTCAACTGCTCGAATTCGCGCAGCAGCAGAACCTCGCGATCCAGCCGCTCCAGCTTCCCGACCCCCTCGCGAACAAGCGCCTGCGTTTCAATGGCGCTGTCGATCGCGGGCTCTCGATTCCCAGGCTCGCGGCCGGGGGGCTGTTCGCCCAGAAACGTAGCGCGGAACGCAGCCTTGCGGCGATGAGCGCGCAGTATCTTGAAGCCGACGGCATAGAGATAGGTTCGAAACAGGGCGTTCGCCTTATAGCGCGCCGCCGCGCGCAGGACGGCGAGAAAGGTCTCCTGGGTCAGCTCCTCGGCTTGGGCCGGATCGGCTACGCGGCGGCGGAAGAACCCAAACAGCGGCTGTTTGTAGCGCGCGAAGAGCGCGCTGAACGCGTCGGTCTGGCCGCGAGAAAACGCGACCATCAATTGCTCGTCGCTCTGCGGGTATTCGCCGCCTTGCGGGGTTTGGGAACTGTCCGTCTCGGGATCTCTGGGCGCATCGTTCATGGTGGATCGCCTTTTCGCCTCCGAGTGTAGAACGAACGCCGGTAGTGCGTCTTGCATGATCTGCCGCCTGAGCCCTTCACTACCGGTAATGCGGCGGGAAGAGGAAAAGTTCCCAGGGATGGC
>JBEKPA010000129.1:0-9619 GCA_049521195.1 Occallatibacter sp. | reverse complement strand
GCAGCCTCGCTGGAACCATGCAACTCGAACTCGGGGCCATTCAGATCGTTGACATCGCCGAAAGCCGCGCGGCCGCCGCGCGGGCCGTGGAGATGGCGCGCAAGAATGAGGTGCAGATGCTCATGAAGGGTTCGTTGCACACCGACGAACTCATGAGCGCTGTCGTCTCGCGCGAAGGAGGAATGCGCACCGGGCGGCGCATCAGCCACGTCTTTGCGCTGGATGTGCCGTCCTATCACAAAACCCTTTTTGTTACCGATGCGGCCATCAACATCCAGCCTGACCTGGAAACCAAGATCGACATTCTGCAAAATGCCATCGACATGATGCTCGCGCTCGGGGTCGCGAACCCCAAAGTGGCAATCCTGTCTGCGGTTGAGTCGGTCAACCAGGCCATACCATCCACGCTCGATGCCGCCGCTCTTTGCAAGATGGTCGATCGCGGTCAGATCACCGGAGCCATTGTCGATGGCCCGCTGGCATTCGACAATGCCATTTCAAGCGATGCCGCGCGCATCAAGAAGATAACATCGCCGGTCGCGGGAGACCCCGATCTTATGATGGTTCCCAATCTGGAAGCCGGAAATATCCTCTTCAAGGAGCTTCAATATCTGGCCGGGGCTTTGGCGGCGGGAGTTGTGGTTGGAGCCAAGGTGCCGATCGTTCTCACCAGCCGCGCCGACGGAGAACTGGCGCGAATGGCGAGCTGCGCCCTCGGAGTCCTGCTCGCAAAGCCGTCGCCCGACCTGAGGCTGGCGTGATGAGCGGCGCTCCTACAGCGCCGCCAGCGCTTCCGCCTGGCCGGGAAACAGCCCGGCATACTTGGTGATCCCCACCATGGTGAAGACTTTGGTGAAGTGCGGCGAAAGCCCGAAGGCGTAAACCTTCTGGCCGGAGTTGGAGGCTTCAATCATCATCTGGATCACCAGGGCGATGCCGCTGGAATTGATGTAATCCACTTTGGTGAAGTCCAGCAAGACCAGCTTGGCGGTCTCCTTGGAGAGCGCCTGATAAGTGCCCAGAACGGCATCCTTCGAGGTGCTGGCGATATCGCCCTCGAAGCGCAGGACGGCGACCAAATGCCCGGCCGGGGAAGTGAGCTGATCAACGCGCGCCTTGGTTACGCTCTGCACGATGAATACTCTCCGTACCTCTTCGGTTATTCCGCGTCTTTATCGAGCCGGATGACCAGCCGGACATAGCTGCTCTTGCCATCGGTGCCGGCCACCCACTCCGCTTCGTCCACCAGCGCCTGGATGAGAAACATGCCCATCCCGCGCGGGTCTTCCTCGCCGAGCATCTTGCGGTCGATGTCCGGCTTGTCCAGCTTACCGGGCTGCTTGCTCAAGCCTTTGCCGTCGTCGATGACCTTCACTTCCAGCCAATCCTCGCCGGCCGACAGCACCACGCCCACACTCAGCTTTTCGTTCAGGCGGTTGCCGTGCTCGATGGCGTTGATGCAGGCCTCGGCCACGGCGGTCTTCAGGTCTTCGACGCGGTCCTCGTGGAAGCCCACCAGCTTGGCCACCGCGGCCGCGGTAGCCATGGCCACCTTCTCGAAGCCCATCCGCGAGGGCAGCCGAACTTCCACCGCGGTGGTTTTGGGCACGCTGGTGGATTTGGACTCGCTCATGCCGTCATCTCCGTCCGGCCTGTGCCGCGGCACAGCGCCAGTGCGGTCATATCGTCTCCCTGCGGCCCGCCTTCAGAGAAATCCTCGATGGCTGCCCACAATGCATCGAGAATACCATCGGCCTTGCCGGCCGGGCACCTTAAAAACTCATCCAGAAGCCGTTCGGGACCAAATTCCTCATCCCCCTTGAAGACCTCCGTCAGCCCGTCGGTATAAACTAGGAGCCGCGTTCCCGGCGCAAACCCGCTCCGCTCACTCGCGTAGCGCATCCCCGGCAACATCCCCAGCGGCGTGCCCGCAGCCTCAAAAAGGCGCGGCGCAGCGTCCGGCTGGAGCAGGAACCCCGGATTATGCCCCGCGTTCACTACCTCGATCTCGCCCGCCTCCGGATAGAGCCGCAGGAAGATGGCCGTCACGTAGCGGCGGCGAGCCTCTTCGCCTTCGGCCCAGTGGTGCTGGTTCATGCGCGTGGCCAGTTCGTCCAGCGGCATTCCGGTCACCACCATTGCCCGGAAGGCCGAGCGGAAGCTGGTGGACATAATGGCCGAAGCCAGCCCCTTGCCGGCGACATCGGCCACCACCATCAGGACGCTGCCGTCGGCGTGCTCCACAATATCCAGGTAGTCGCCGCCCACCTCGTAACAGGACACGGAGCGGAAGCCCAGCGAGTAGCCGGGGACGGCGGGCAGCTTCTGCGGCAACAGCGATCGCTGAATCTGGCGGGCCGCGTCCAAATCCTGCTGCACGCGGGCGAACTCGACGTTGCGCTTGTGGTTGCGGGCGTTTTCCAGAGCCACGGCCGCCTGCAACGCCAGCCCTTCGATGAAGTCGTCCTCGTAAATCGTCAGCGCGCGGCCGCCGGGAGACTCGACCAACAGCTCCGTCATCAGCCGCCCCTCGCGGTCTCTCAGCGGATAAGCCAACGCGCCCGAGTTGCCGGTGGCATCCGCGCTCGGGGCCGCGCCGTAAGCCAGCCGGGCGCTGGGAAAGGCAGCGCCGGCCATCTCCAGCTCGCGCACCACGATGCGCAGCACTTGCTCCAGCACCTCTTCTTCGCGGAGGTTCGAATGCACCTGCCGCGAAGCCTCAAGCAGCGCCTGTAACCGCGCCACCTGCCGCTGCAAATCGATCATCTCGCTCTCGCCGGGAAGCCGAATACCAGCCGCCATCGCGCGCCATCCTCCGTGGAATCCCACTGTAGCACGAATGCGCAGCCTCGCTTCATTCCGAGCCGATTGAATCGAAGCCACAGCCGCACGCGGCGGATTATTCATCCGGCTCTGAAGGATTGTTACGCCGCGGCCAATAACACGCCCGATTTCGCCAGCGCGGCGAACTACACCAGCGCCACCGCCTCCACATCCGCGGCAGCCCCCTTAAGCAAACAAGGAGGACAGAGGCCGCCAAATCATCGCTTGCCAAAGCGTTCTCGAAACGTCATGGGATGAACGGCACTGGCCGCCGGGAAAACAACCTTGTGACATGGAAATGACAATTCTGTCATGGTTGCGTTCGTTACTCGTCCTGTCTATTCGGTATGCTTGGTGGTAGTGCTGGGCGGATGAATGGACTGCTCTTCAGGAGCCGGCTTTTCGTCACGCGCCTTGTGCAGTCTTGAGCCTGGTCGCGAAGACAATCCGCGAAGATGAACAAGTCGTGATGAAGACGGGTGCGTTTTGGCGCTCTCCAAAGGAACCGCCGATCCGTCTCACCCTTGAAGCAAACTTGAGTCTGCTGTACGTGCGAACCGGCGCTGGATTCTCCCTTGCATGCGCTATGTCGAATCAACAGGAAAAGAAGGAAAACAGGACAAGAGTGACAAAGGCGGCCTCCATGAACACATCCCATGCGACACCATTCGCGGATGCCTTCAAGACCTTCCTGCCGCTCCCGACGGCGCTCGACCCGCCCTTCGAGGAGGCGTTGCGTCATGTGCTCGACAATCCAGGCAGCCTGGTCAGGCCGCGGATGGTCTTTCAAGTGGCGACGGCGTACGGCCTGGATGAAGCTGCCGCCAGAGACCTGGCCATCGCGCTTGAATACTTCCACACAGCGTCGCTGGTCTTCGACGACTTGCCGTGCATGGACAATGCCCATGAGCGCCGCGGCGTTCCCTGTGTTCATCTTGCATTCGGCGAGGCGAGAGCGATCCTTGCCGCACTGGCCCTCATCAATCGCGCCTACGCGCTCAGTTGGCGGGCAGTCTCCGGATCTTCGCCGCCTGTGCAGTCGCGCGCGCTGGCCTATATCGAGCAGTGTCTCGGCGTTGAAGGGCTGCTTAACGGGCAGAGCCTCGACCTGCACTATGCAAACCTGGCTCACAACCGCCAGACGACGGAAAGAATCGCGCGCGGCAAGACGGTTTCGCTGATCCGGCTGACGCTGGTTCTGCCGGCCATGCTGGGCGGCGCTTCAGCGCGGGAGATTCAACTTTTGGAGCGTATTGCCCTCTACTGGGGCCACGGCTACCAGATGGTCGACGATCTGAAGGATGTGCTGGATAGCGCGGCCGAAGCCGGGAAGACCGTTGCCCGCGACCTCCTGCTCGATCGGCCCAACGTGGCATCCGCGATGGGAATCCCCGCAGCCGTCGAGCGTCTCACTCGCTTCATTCATCTGGGAGACAGAACGCTCCGCCGGCTTCTGCAATCGAGGTTGAGCCTGTCGTTCCTTGAAAGGCTTCGCATCAACCTGGAAGAGGAGCTTGCGCGGGTTACCGGAAATGTCCGCGCGATGCCCGCGGGAGCGCGTTCGTGATGTTTCTCAAACTGATCGCGACCAACCTGCGCCGCCATCGCATCCGCTCGTTCATCAGTGTGGCGGGCATCGCCTTCAGTGTCGCGGCCATGCTCACCGTGGTCACCATCCTGCAAGGCGCGATCGGCATGTTTTCCGGCATTCTGTCGAGCGATAGCGAAATCATCGTCTTCGAGCGCAACGTTTCCGATCTCATCTTCAGCAATGTTCCCGCGCCGGCGGCGGAGGAGATGGCCGGCTGGCCGATGGTGGCTCATGCCGATCCGGTGCTCTTCGGAATTGTGTCCAGCGCCGGCCATCCCATCATCACCTGCTTTGGCGTAACCGCTGCCGACGCCCGCATCCGCAAGGCTATCTGGATTGCTGGCGATAGACTCACTTTCGCGCAACACGCCGATGACGTGGTACTTGGAGAGCGGGCCGCGGAGTTCCTCTCGGCAAAACTCGATGACCATGTGCCCATCGGGCACGGTGTCTTCCACGTCATCGGGATTCTGAAGACGGCTAACGGCTTTGAGGATGGCGGCGTATTCATGCCGCTCAGTTCCGCGCAGAGCTTCTTTCACAAGGAAGGCAATTCCTCGGTCGTCACCGTCAAGCTGCGCAACAAGGACGATGCGGCCTCGTTCAAGAACATGGTCAAGGCGAAGTTCGCCAACCTGATCGGTTTGGAAGACGCGGAGTTTTCGCGCTCCTATTCGCAGTTCAAGATTCTGGAAGCAACGGCCTGGGCAGTGGGCGGTTGCGGCCTGGCGCTGGGCGGCCTCGGGGTTGCCAACACCATGATCATGTCGGTGTTCACGCGGATTCGCGAGATCGCTATTCTGCGCGTTTGCGGCTTCTCGAATACGCAGATTGCCGTAATGATCTTTGGCGAGTCGGCGGTTGTGTCTCTGCTGGGCGCAACGCTGGGGCTGCTGACCGGAACCTGCCTGCTCTTCGCGCTCAAGGTGGTTCCCGCTCTTCACGGCTATATCGACGTGACGATTCAACCTGTCGTGATGCTGATCGTAATTCTGCTGGCCCTGCTCATGGGGATCGCCGGCGCGCTCTACCCGGCCGCCTATGCCATGCGCATCCGCGCGGTGGAGGCGCTGCGCTTCGAATGACTCTTTCCACGGGACAAGCCGGCAGTCAAGACCTGAACGGAAAGGACCGCACCGTCCTTCGCGCCGAGGACCTGTGGAAGAGCTACGACGATGGGGCCATCGCAGTCCTGAAGGGAGTAAGCTTCGAGGTTGCCGAGGGCGAGACAGTGGCACTCTGCGGCCCGTCGGGTTGCGGCAAGAGCACGCTGCTCCACTTGTTTGGCGGTCTGGATGCGCCCGATCGCGGGCATCTTTCGGTCAACGGGATTGAAGTCGATCGCCACTGCGACCTGCTGCGTCTTCTGCGCCACGAGGTGGGCTTCGTCTTTCAGCTCCACAACCTGATTCCCGATCTCACGCTCGAAGAAAACTGCCTCATCCCCACTGTGGCCGCGGGCATCGATCGCCGTACCGCGCGAGTGCGACTGCACCGGCTTGCGGAACGCGCGGGCCTGACCGATCGCCTCCGCCATCGCATCCAGAAGCTGTCCGGCGGAGAGCGCCAACGCACCGCACTCTGTCGCGCATTGATGAACCGGCCAAAGATTCTGCTTGCCGATGAGCCCACCGGCTCACTCGATGAGCGCACCAGTGGCGCGGTCTTTGAACTGTTGCTCGACATCGTCGCCACGGAGGGCGTGACCTTGGTGATGGCCACGCACGATCGAGGTCTGGCCGGGCGCTGCGACCGGCTGCTGGAGATGCACGACGGGAGGATTATTGAGTCAGTTTCCACTTGATGCGAAGTTGACGACGGGAACGCTGCCGCCGGTTGTCGCCAACGCAGCATGGCACAGCGTCGTCGCCGGGCAGATTCCGGCCCACACGCTTGCAGCGGGCTGCCTGAGTGCCGCCATCTGCGATGGCGCCCGCGCTCCGATTCAGGCAATCGGTCTTCGCAAAGGATGGCTGGCGCATGTTGCGCGGTGACAGCCGCCCATCCGGATGGCAGGGCGCCAGCCTTGTCGCGATCACCTACGTCTATTTCTTGATTTTTGCGCAGTTCGCTTTTCTCAAGCGGCTGGCGAGCCTCGGGATAGCCGGCGCGCACTTGACCGCCGTAATGGCCGCGATGGCTGCCGGCGGAATCCTTCTTAGTCTGATTGTGCCGCGCGTGAGCCTCTGGTCCTCGCCGAACCTGCGACTCCGCGCCGGACTCGGCACGTCGGGTGCGGCGGCGTTTCTATCGCTTCTTCCGCTTGGCCCGGTAGCAAGCACAGCTATTTCGTTCCTGATCGGCGCCGGGCTCGGCCTGCTGACCGTCACCTTGGTAACGCACCTGCGCCAATGGACAGGCAACCGCAATCCTCTCCTGCTTGTCGGTCTGGGCACCGGCGCCGGCTATCTTGTCTGCAACCTTCCCCTACTCTTCAATGCTTCCGTGGAGGCGCAGGCGGCAACGGCGGGCGTGTTATCTCTGGCCGGAATCTGCGTAACGTTCTGGCCCACGCAGGCGCCGCCGGAAGAGCCGGCAATTGCTCCGCGGCGCTCCATCTCGTTTCTCCGCGCGCTGGCTTGCTTCACGGCGCTGGTCTGGCTGGACTCCGCCGCATTCTTCATCATTCAGAACACTCCGGCATTGAAGGCCGGCACCTGGGAGGGCTCGCTCCACATGGGCGCCAACGGCTTGCTTCATCTTGGCGCGGCGCTGGCAAGCGTCTGGCTGCTGCGCCGCCGTGGTCTCTCGTTTGTTCTTTCCGCCTCTTTTCTCGCGCTGGGCTTCGCTTGTCTGCTCTCGCTTGACCCGCATCGTATCGCACTGGCATCCGTTCTTTATCCGATCGGCGTCTCGCTTTACTCTGTCGCACTGGTCGCCTACCCTTCGCTGCTTGCCCCGTGCTCTTCCGCGGCGGAGCGCGGCCGCCAGGCTGGCTGGCTCTACGCCATTGCCGGCTGGTCCGGCTCCGCCATGGGCATCGGCATGGCGCAGAACCTCGGCTACGTTCCACCCCTGTTTGTGCTGGCGGCAGGGGCAGTCATCCTCCTGCCCCTGCTGCTTTGATCACCGCACAACCGAGTCAGTACCGATAAGAAGACCACCAACACAGGAGACAACCCATGAAGACCGCCGCCAAGTCCCTCTTCCTCGCGCTTCCTTTGGCCCTCGCGCCGGTTGCGCTTGCCCAGCATCAGTCCTTCGCCGTCAACCCGGATTCAAGCATGGTCGCCTTTTCACTGGGCGGAAATACGCACCACGTGGATGGAACCTTCCATGTGCAGAGCGGTTCGATCGGCTTTGACCGCAGCGCTCAGAGCATAGCGGGCTCCGTGGTCGTCGCGGCAGGCAGCGGCAACAGCGGCGACCAGGGCCGGGACAAGAAGATGAACTCCGACGTTCTCGACGTGGCGCGCTTTGCCGAAATCTCCTTTGTGTCCAGGAACTATCAAGGGACCATCGCGGCCAGCGGCGATTCTTCGATTCAAGTTACCGGTGTCTTCACGCTTCATGGCACTCCGCATGACCTGACCGTTCCCGTGCGGATTCACATCGACGGGACAACTCTCACGGCCAAGACACAATTCCCGGTCCCATACGTTCAGTGGGGCTTGAAGGACCCAAGCATCTTCGTTCTCAAAGTTGCCAAGGTGGTCGATATCGACTTGACGCTTGTGGGAAGTCTATCCGCCACAGAATAGATGGCGAGATTGCACAGTGGAGCCGATGAGGCGAGCGCGGTGAACCGGCCTGTCCATTGCGGCGATTCCATCGTTCCCTGCCGTTCTTAGAAGGCAAGGAAGCGAACACGATCGAAAAAACCGAATGCGGCGGGCCGCCACGCGCGAGCAATGAAACGATGAAGAGCGGCGCAGCCAGCGGCAAAGAGCGCCCGCGGCCGTCAGCCGAAATCGAAGACGATTCGCAGACCATCGCGAGCACGCTCCAGCTCTTCAAAACGAGCCGCGAAGGGCAGTGTTTCGACCATGCTGAGGCTGCCGGTGGAGACCATCCCGCAGGATTTCAAGATCACCGTATCGATCTGGCGCACGCGAATCGATTCCAGAATCGCGTCGAAGCCTGCGTCCTGTTCGCCGACGGGAAGATCGTCGGCAAAATATGCCGTGCAGGCGGGCGGGCCGGGGACGTGCTCCCATGCGACGGTCATCGATCTCATTGGCGACTGCCTCGAACGATTGCGCCGGCGGTCTTCAATCCAGTCCAATTGTTGGCCGGGTCCGGTAACTCATGATCGCCGCGCCGCCATTCCATGATTTGACCTGATTGAACCACTCGATAAGGGTTTTATACTCCAAACCGGGATCGAAGTGTCCCCACAGCTTGTCCTTGGCGGTGTAGATCAGATTTTCGCCTTCGAGGCCCGGCGTGCCACCGTGGGGTGGGAAGTTGATGTTCTTGATGTAGCCCCAGTCGCCAGGAATCCAGTCGGCATCGCCGACGCCGTTGTCATTGGTTAGCGGAGACTTAGAGCCCCCGATCATGGTCAGCATTGTCGCCGCCTCGCAGGCGATAGCGTACTCGTGGGGATGCACGTTCAGGTCTTCGGCCCCCTTCTGCATATCCACGCCCGGCTTTGGCGCCCAGGTTCCATCCGGCTTCTGCTCCCACATGGCGGGATTCATCCGGAAGCCGGAGCCGGCGGCAAAGGCGTATTGCTTCTTGGAGGCGAAGTCGACAATCCCCACGCGGGATTTCATGTGTTCTTCGAGGTTGGCGTTTACCTGGGCATTGGTGGTTCCCTTGATTTTGAAGACGCGCGGCGAAAATAGCAGCGCCGTAAAGAGCTCGTTCCAGAGGGAATTCTTGACGATGGCCGGACAGGTGTAAACATCGCCGGCTTTGGTTGTGGTGAATCCCTTGGTATCCATCGAAAGACCGGAGCCGACCTGAAGCTTTCTCCGAATGGTCCCGCCCGGACCGGCCGATTGCTGTACGGTGTGGGCCAGTTCGTGCGCCAGCAGGTGCGCGCCGCGCTCGGTGGCAGGAGCGTACTCGCCCGCGGCAAAGGCGATATTGTCGCCGATGGTGTAGGCCCGCGCTTGAAGGGACCGGGCGCTATTGGCCGCGTTGGCGGAGGTGTGCAGGCGCACCTGGCTGAAATCGCGCCCGAAGCGCGGCTCGAAGTAAGCGCGGGAGGCTCCGTCGAGGGCTTGTCCGGAGGAGCTTATCGCGCGCTCGGCCTCG
>JBEKPA010000128.1:0-9724 GCA_049521195.1 Occallatibacter sp. | reverse complement strand
CGCAGTGACCCGCCCCCAACGGAACATGAATGCGGGCTTCAGCTCTTGATTCTGCTCTTGACGGGTAGTTTGCCAGCAATAAGGGCAGGCTTGTTTGCGGTCCTTGCGGGCAACTTGGCGGCGCTGGGCCTGGGGATCGCGCTCAGCTCCACCTTGCCCTCCGCCAGTTGCATGAGGAACTCCTGGCTGGAGAAGGGCTTTGCATCCTTGAGCGTCTTGACGGCGCGCAGGTAGCTGCCGTCGGCCTGCTGCAGGCGGGCCTTGACCGTATCGGCCAGATACGCGGGCAGAATCTCGTCGTGAATGCGGGCCAGGGCGGCCAGATCGCGCACCGGGAAGACCACCTCGCAGCGCTCGAAGAGGTTGCGCGGCATCCAGTCCGCCGAGCCCAGGTAGATTTCGTCGTTGCCCCCGTTGGCAAAGTGGAAGATGCGCGAGTGCTCGAGGAACCGGCCCACGATCGACCGCACCCGAATCCGCTCCGACAAACCCTTGACGCCGGGGCGCAGGATGCAGAGGCCGCGGACGATCAGGTCCACCTCGACCCCGGCTTGCGAGGCCTTGTAGAGCGCTTCGATCACGCTGGGCTCCAGCAGCGCGTTCATCTTGGCAACGATGTGCGCCGGCCGCCCAGCCTGGGCGTGCTCCTGTTCACGGCGGATCAGCCCCAGAAAGCTTTCCGCCATGGTCAGCGGCGCCACCAGCAGCGGCCGGTAGTCGTCGATCTCGGCGTGCGCGGTGAGGTAGTTGAAGACCATGTGCACCCGCTCGGTGATCTGCGCATCGCTGGTCAGCAGGCTCAGGTCGGTGTAGAAACGGGCGGTCACCGGGTTGTAGTTGCCGGTGCCCAGATGGCAGTAGCGGCGGGTTGTGCCGTCTTCGTCGCGGCGCACCAGCATGGCCAGCTTGCAGTGCGTCTTCAGCCCCACCACGCCGTGGAAGACCTGCACCCCGGCATCCTCCATGCTGCGCGCCCAGCGAATGTTCGAGGCCTCGTCGAAGCGGGCCATCAGCTCCACCACCAGCGTGGCTTCCTTGGTGGGCGCGGCCTCGGTCAGCGCCTCGAACATCGGCGAGTCTTCGCTGGTGCGATAGAGGGTCTGCTTCATCGAGACCACGGCAGGATCGTCGGCGCCCTGCTGGATGAAATCCACCACCGCATCGTAGGAGTCGAAGGGATGGTGGAGCAGAATATCGTGCAGCCGCAATTCGTCGAAGATATTGCTCGACTTGCGGCTCAAATGCAGCGGCTTGGGCGTAAATGGCGGAAACTTGAGATCCGGCCGCTTCACGTCGCCGTAAAAGAACATCAGCCGGGAAAGGTTCACCGGGCCATCGCCGCGGAAGACTTGATCCTCGTCGAGCTCGAAGTTGACGCGCAGCCGCTCGATGATCTCCGCATCGGCGCCGGTCTCGATCTCCAGCCGCACCGCATCCCCTTTGCGGCGGTTGTGCAGCTCCACGCGGATCGACTCCAGCAGCGAGCGCGCTTCTTCCTCTTCAAAGTAGAGGTTCGAGTTGCGGGTGACGCGGAAGGCGGCATGAGCCTGAACCTCGTACCCGCGGTACATGCCGGCCAGGTTCTGCGCGATCAGGTCTTGCAGCAGCAGGTAATCGAACGCGCCCTCCGCCGCGGGCAAGCGAACAAACCTGGGCAGAGCGCGCGGCACCGTCACCACCCCCAGCACCTGCGGCCCGGAGCTGCGCCGTTTGGCCCTGAGCAACAGCGCCAGGCAGAGCGCCTTGTTCAGCACGCGCGGAAACGGGTGCGCCGGATCGATCGAGATGGGCGTCAGCAGCGGATCGACCTCGCGCTGAAAGTACCCCTGCGCATAGGCCCGCGCCCCTTCGTCCAGTTTCTTCCACTCCAGCAGGCGGATGCCCTGCGCCCGCAATTCGGGAAGCAGCATCTGATTCCAGCACTCATACTGGGCAGCCACGAAACTGTGAATATCTGCGGTCAGCGCGGCCAGCGACTCTTCCGGCCGCAGCCCGTCGTAGCCCGGCTCGCGGTAGCCGTCCTCGATGCGCTGCATCAGCCCGGCCTGGCGAACCTCAACGTATTCGTCCAGGTTGTTGGCCGTGATGGCCAGGAACTTCACCCGCTCCAGCAGCGGGTTGGTCGCGTCTTCGGCCTCCTCAAGCACACGCCGGTTGAACTGCATCCAGGAGTGGTCCCGGCCGTTAAACAGCTTTTGTTTCTTCGTCGTTCGGGCCATTGCATTCGTCCAGCGCGCCGTGTTGGCAGTCTACAGGATTTCCCCCGCCCCCGGCACGCGAGTTTCCGCGTGAGGCAAAACTCCCCATCAGGCAATCCATACAGGACCGACAGGGGAATTGATGTTAACGGCAGGCAAAAACCTTGGCCGGGGATTCCTGTAAACACATGGCGGATCGGTTTCCGCGGAGCAGACCGCTCGGGAGTTGGCCAGAGCAATGACTGTCAGGCGCCCGATGAGCACCTCGGTTCATGCAATGTTTTCGTCTACGGAGTTCCCCACCGGCGTTGGCTGTCCACCTGGGATGAAACCGGCAGTCTCGGCGCGTGCTTTGTAGACTGTTACTCTTGCGGCCCGATCGAGGCGTTGTTTCTCTTCAGATGAGAATTGAAATTGCCGGCAACCCCGGAATCGCCTTCACCGCGCCTGGCCGGCTTCGATCGAACGCGCGGGGTGGCCGAGCCGGGAGGTCTCTCGGGGTTACGCTCGGTGAATTGGTCGAGCAGGACCACGTTGAGCAGCGACTTATGGACCCGGATGCGGCCGTTGTATTCGATAAGACCGAGCTTGCGAAAGCGGTTCATGAAGAAGCTGACCCGTGACCGGGTGGTGCCGATCATCTCTGCCAGAGTTTCCTGCGTGATGGGAGGAATCAAGTGTTCCGGCTTATCCGGCTCACCGAATTCGGCCAGCAACAGGAGAATCCTCGCCAAACGCTTCTCGCTGGAGTTGAAGAGTTGATCGACAAGATCGGCTTGGGTTCGCATGCTCCGCGCCAGTAGGAACTTCAAGTACATTTCGGAGAAGGCAGGTTCCTGGTGCATCACGCGGATCATCTCTCCCCTCTCTATCTTGAGCGCTGTACAGGCGGTAATGGCGCTGGCAGTGGCCATATGCAGCCCGCCCACGCTCGCCAGCGACTCCTCTCCAACGAATTCTCCGGCGGGGAGAAGCGCGATGGTGGCCTCCTTCCCATCATGCGAAACGACGGTAAGTTTGGCGCTGCCCGTCTGGAGATAGAAGATGGAGTCAGCCGAACTCCCTTGCGAAAAGAAGACCTGCTTGGGCTTCAATTTGACGATTCTTCGTCCCGCCCCTGCTTGCTCCAGAAAGGCAGCGAGAGCAAATGTCATGCTTCTCACCTCGAAAGAGAAGATTGACAAACCAACTGCATTCTACTCGCTTAGTCTTGCAATGTCTTGTACGGCTTCCGACATAATCCGGCAATTGATTCTCGCTTTGCCTAGCGGTCTTTGTACGGTTGCTTACATAGCCGGAAATATCTTTGTACGGTCTCTGACATAACCCGAACTTTGTCAAGCATCCTGAGCTTAGCGCACGTTAATTATGATAGGGTTTTCTCTGAAAGTGAGGATTCCTTGCGCACGAGTACCTATAAAAACACTCTCTTGAAGGCTCTGGAGGGGGACGTAATTGAGCGCCTTCGTTTGCAGCCGGTCAAGTTCGAGCTGAAACACGAAATCGAAATCCCCGGCAACCCGATCGATCACCTCTATTTTCTCGAAGAGGGGATGGCGTCGATGACGACAACATTCAAGGATGGGTCTCAGGTCGAAGTTGGCATGTTCGGTTATGAGTCGGTCATTGGCGTCTCGGCTCTGATGGGAACGAAAAAGAGTCTGAATCGCGTCTACACCCAGATTGCCGGTCGGGGCTATTCCTGCCGCGCGGAGGACGCGAGAAGAGAGTTCCGCCTTGGCGGCGGCTTTCAGTTTCTGGCTCTGCGCTATGTTCAGGCACAACTCGTTCAGGCAATGCAATCCGCTGGATGCAATGCGAAACACAACTTCGAACAGCGGCTCGCCCGCTGGCTGCTCCTCTGCGCGGACCGCGCGCACACCGATACGTTTAAGATTTCGCATGAGTTTCTCGCAAACATGCTCGGAGGCCGCCGTCCCACGATTACAACGACGGCCGGGATTCTCAAGCGAAAAGGACTTATCGAATACACCCGCGGAGAAATTCGCATCCTCGACGTTCCTGGGCTCACGAAGGCCTCTTGCGAGTGTTATCTGATCATCAAAGATCACCTCGACAATTACGCGGAGTTCGACACCGCAATCACTGCGTAGCCGCCGGGTGACCGATCCTTGACTTCCCGCCCATGATGGCGACCCATCCTAGCCGTCCGCGCGTCGCCGCGGCGAACTGCTAGGGTGGGTTAGCTCGATGGTGGCATTCCAGAAGCAGCAGGATCGCCTACGCGCCCACCGGCCAGCGATAATGCCCAGCCGCGCGGTGCATGAAGAACGCCTCGATGGGGCTCTCCTCGGCTCCGCGGCCAATGTTATGCACCACCCGCGCGCGCTCGCCGGCGCAGACCACAATCCCCACGTGCGGCAGCCGGGCGTCCAGCAGCCAGGTTACAATGTCGCCGACCTCCTGCGGCGGAGGGAATCCGTCGCCCGCCACTGGACCCGTAGCCGCCCACAGCCGCGCCCCGGCCCGCGTCCAATAGGTCTCCAGGTTCAGCACCCGCCGGTGGTCAATATTGGCATCCGGCCCGCGCGATCCCCACGCCTGGCGCGCCGGATAGGCGGCGAAGTGCTTCACCATGTCCTCATGCACCAGCTTCTGCAGGTCCAGCCCCAGCCCGTCGCGGGCCGCGCGAATCACCACGTCCGCGCACACGCCCGTCGACCGCGGCACATCGCCTCCCGGATAGCTCAGATGCGTCCAGCCGGGGTCGTAACCCATCGTCACGCCCACCTGCGCCCGCGCCGCATCGGCCAGCCGCTGGCCGCTGGCCGCCGCCGTCCGCCCGGCGTCCGCCCCAAGTTCGCCGAATGCCCGCAACGATCCAGGCCAAAAGTGTCCAGCCGAAACCCAAACCGCCGCCAAACCGCCTAGAAAACTTCGCCGCCGCACCGTTCCATCCCTCGCCCTCAACCCGCCTATTTGACCTGGAAGACCGCGCTTCCGTGAGCCGGCAAAGTCACGCTCAATTCCTTCGACTCCTTGCTCGCGCTGTCGGTCCATAGATTCCGGGCCTGATGCTTGCCGCCGTCCAGGCCAAGCTGCTTCCAGGTGGCGCGCAGCGTCGCCGGCTGGTCGTCGAGGTTGAAGAAGGCAAAGAACTCCGTGTAGTTTCTCGCGCCCGGCGAGTCGATGGTCGCCCGCCAAACCCGTGCGTGCTCAAAGCCGGCCGGCAGGCTGGCGGCATCCAGCGGATGGCTGTAAGTCGCATTCTGGTTCATGAAGAGCATCGCCTGGTTGGTGACCAGGCTTCGCGTAAATTCATCCAGCCGGGTCAGGTTAGCCCCCAGAATCAGCGGCGACCGCGCAATGGCCCACAGCGCGAACTCGGCCCGCTGCTCGTCCTGCGTCTCTCGCGACTGCCTCGGCTCGCCCCACCCCGGATGCGGCCCCAGCCATCCCCAGGGCAGCATATCCGCATCGGGCCAGTTGCCCGGCTTCGCATACGGGAACCACTTGGCCAGCCGGTCGAAGGCACCGCTCAGGCCAAAAGGAAACTCCCCGTCGCCCGGCCTGCGCGTAAAGGTCCATGCGTCCCAGCGGTCGTTGCTGATGCGCCACATCTGCGCGTATTCGCCCACCTCCGCCGCGTGCTCCAGTTGCGTCGGCCCCGGAGAAAGGCTCAGCACGATCGGCCGCCCCGTCTTCCCGATTGCCGCGGCAATCTGCTTGATCTCCGTGATCCGGTAAGGATGGTCGCTGATGCAATCCACCTTGATGAAGTCCAGGCCCCACCCGGCGTAGAGCTTCAGCATCGAATCGTAGTAAGCCTGCCCGGCGGCATTGTCGGCGACGCCCCAGTTACCGTCGTCCCAAGGGCAGGGCGAGCTCTTGTCGGCCGCGTCCACGGCATGATAGCTCGACCCCGCGATGGGCAGATTCTCGTCCACCACCTGGCGCGGAATCCCGCGCACAATATGGATGCCGAACTTCAGCCCCTGCGCATGAACCCAGTCGGCCAGCGGCTTGAATCCCGCTCCCTCCGCCGACGACGGGAACCGGCTCACCGCAGGAATCAGAATCCCGTTCCCGTCCCACACGTACTTGCGCGTCTCCAACTTGTCGCCGAAGGGATTCTCCATATACCACCCCTCGTCGATCACCGCATACTGCCATCCATACTGCTTCAGCCCGGCAAGCACCGTGGCGTTGGCGCGGTAGCCGGCCTCATCGATGGTCAGCCCATAGGCATCCCAACTGTTCCACCCCATCGGCGGCGAGGGAGCGGGGTTCTGCGCGTGCATTGAAACGGCGGAAAAGGCCGGAACGGCAAGAAGAGCGAAGAGTAAAACCCCGCGAAAGCTCATGCGGAAACGTATACCACAAATGCCGGCGTTTCGACACGGGAACCGCCAGGAGGTTACTGGCGCAGTTTCCGAACAGGCGACCGTTCAGGAACCACCGCATCCCTGGATGCTGCGGCGTTTTCGGGGACCGATCCGGCCGTCGCCGTGTAAAGTGCCGTCGATGAGTGCTTTGGGCTGTTATCGGCAGATCACAGCAAAAGGCTTGAGTCATGCGATGGTGATTGCAGAGACCTCGTAATCCTCGACGCGCGGGATGGTGAACCGCAGCACGCGACCTTGGAGACTGAAAGCTACGTTGCGGCCGGCCTGCAGGAGTTCAACGGACAGGACCCGGACACCTTGCGGCAACTTCATCCTGACGGTTTGCGGACCGAGCGGATAGACGGACTGCATCCAGCCATGATGAGTATTGGGGTTGGTGTAGTTGAGCAGATGCACGGCGTATCCGGCTTGCGTCTCCCAACCGAGCATTTCGATGAAGCCGTCGCCTTCAACCTCGACCATGCGCTCGTCTCGGGTGGTCCAGCGGATCGTGTTGTGGAGCAGACGCAGCAGATCGCCGTGCCCAGTGAGCCAGTAAGTGCGCTCGATGTCTCCAGGGAAGTAGGCCGTGCGGATGGCGCCGTCTTCGCGCAGCACAACGGCCGGCTCATCGGAGTGGGAAACCGGCGGATAGGCCAGCTCAGGTGGATAGCGGACGAATCCCGGAACGACGGTGAGCGCCGGATCCTGCACAGGCTTGAGCGGGACTCGATTCTGTGCTCCTGGAAGCCAGTTGGTGTTGGCGAAGCCCTCAAGGATGGGGTGCTGACGGGCCGGTCCCGGGTCTTCAATGCGGGCATAGTAGGCATTGCCCAGGGTGCCGATGGCATCTCCCGCCTTGCCGATCCCGAACACGTCACCGAGTCCGAAATCCGCGCGCCGATTGAGGTCTTCGTCGTAGAGGCCGGTCTCGAAGCTGGCCATGATCGACCCGCCGGACCGCGCGTACTCCCGGATCTGTTGGCACTGACGGTCACTCAGCATGGCGATATTCGGCAGCAAGAGAGCGCGATACTTGCTCAGGCGTTCCGCGTCGAGGCGGTCTTCATGCACGAAGTCGAATGCAAAACGGCCTCTGAGGAGAGCTTCGTAGATGCCCTGAGTGGTCTCGTGCATGTAGGTGCGCGAGCGTGCCGTGGCGGGGCCGGGGTAGAGAAGCTGCGTGCTCTGCCCCATCACCACTCCAATGTTGGCGATGGAGCGGCGGGGGGTGAAATGGGCGTCGTGCCGGGCGGTCCAGCGGAAGTAATCGGCGCCGATCTTTTGCCAGCGCCGGTCTTCGCCAAAGCCATTCTCCGAACCGATGAAGTGCACGTAGGGAACCATGCCGCCGGCCAGCGTTTCATTCAACCACATCCTCGTCTCGGCGGGGTTTTTCGAGCCATTGCGCCAAGCCACCGTGCCGGTGGAATACGCGGCGGTAAGGTTGGTGGCGAATTTCCCGTCCAGCACCGCATTGCACACGCGTCCTTGCAGGGTGCATCCCCACACTGCGGGGTCGTCATAGCTGCGTCCCTGATTGTCGCCCTGGAACCATGCGGCAATCTTGCCCAGACCGGCTAGATTGGGGCCGCCGCGCACATTGCCGCCTGAGTTGGCGAAGAAGAAGCTGTCTGGCTTTTTCTCTTTGGCGATGGAGTCGTACTTCTGCCAGAGTTCCAGCACACGCTCCGTGAAGACTCGCCAGTATGCCGGAGTGCCGGCCGCCGGCAGTTTGCTGCATATTGCGCAGTGACACTCGGGCAGGCTGCCGAGAGGCGGCCAGCCGTTGGCATAGAAGCAGTCCACATCATAAAGCGCGTTGACCTCTCGCATGATCGCGGGAACGTAGTCATCCATGTAAGTGGAGAACATGCACGTCTTGAAGAGGCCCGGTTCTTCACCGCTGAATTGCACCGAGCCGTCTTGGTCGCGCATGGCCCATTCCGGGTGGGCCTCAAGCGCATCGCCCCAATTGAGGTCGGGGCTCATGCGCGCCACAACGCGCAAGTTGCGCTTCTTTGCGGCGGCCACACACTCGCCGAAGAAGTCCCGGTTGTTGAGAAATTTCCCGTGGCGATGGAACTTCACCTTCGAGGGATAGAACGCGAGGATACCGGTGACGCTGATAAAGACGACGTCCGCCTGGGCAGAGCGCCAGTAATCGGCCCACTCTTCGATGTTCATAACGGCAGGGTCGTGCTCGGTCATATTGCTCTGCCCCACGCGATGGACTCTCTTTTGCCAGGACTCGCTCGCAGGGTCAATCGGAGCCAAACGCCTTGGCAGCGCGGCTAGCTTTACGGGGGTCGCGCTCGCGGTCACAACTTCTTCCGCTGCAAGCGCCGAAGATGAGTTGAGAGCCTGGAGCGCGGCTGAAATTGGAAACGCAGCGGCGCCGGTCGTGAGTCCACTCTTCAGGAAGTTGCGGCGATTCAGCATGGGTCCTCCCGTTGTCTCTTCTAGGAGGGGAGTTTAATTGACAACACGAACGTTGGACTACCCAACCACGCGCCATGAGGCTGACCGGCGATCGGGAGTTGGACGTGCCTTCAAGCTCGATTGATGACAAATCGCCAATGCGCGTAATGACGATGGATCAGTAATGTGAAGTCGCCTTGTGATGAGGTCTTCTTGAGGCTCTGCGGGGCTCCGGGCAGGGACCCGGAAGATGCTTGGATTTGTTTTCAAGACCCATGCTGCCGGTCCCTATTCCCTATCCTCCGCCAGCCAGCGGCGGGCGTCGATGAGCTGGCGGTTGTCGAGAGCCCATACCTTTCCCGTCAGCTCGCCGGGGCCTTTGCCTTCGCGGATCGACTTGTCGAACTCGCCTTGGACGGCTTGCATCTTGGCGTCCAGGTCGTCGAGGAAGTTGAGGACCAGGGCCTCGGGGATCATGGGCAGCTTGGGGGAGCCGAACTCCAGTTTCCCGTGATGGCTGAGGATCATGTGCAGGACAAGTGTCTTCAACCTGGGCGGGAAGTTGGGCAGGCTGTCCATGGCGCGCTCGGCCAGGGCTGCGCCGATCTGGATGTGGCCCAATAGCACGCCTTCGACGGTGTAGTCGAAGCCGATCTCCCAGCTTAGTTCGCGCACCTTGCCGATGTCGTGGAGGAGGACGCCGGTGAGCAGCAGGTCGCGGTCGAGGATGGGGTAATGGGGGGCGACGCGGTCGGCCAG
>JBEKPA010000127.1:0-9740 GCA_049521195.1 Occallatibacter sp. | reverse complement strand
CAGGATCTGGCAGCAGCGCTGAGAGGCTACACCGTAGCATACGCAATGCAAGGCTCGCGACATTTCCGAGATCCGTCTTATGGCGCAGAAGTGATGGAATATGAAGGTTGCTCCATTGTAATTTTTGAGAAAGACTTGGGCGGATTGGAAGGCGTCATTGGGCGAATGCCAGACTGGAAAAGTGCTTCCAAGGAAACCATTGGCAGAACGCGAGTCCTGGTCATGCAATCTGAAAATGCAGAGTGGACTTACTTTCTTGCCCTCCCGCGGCCCAACGTTTTGCTCGTTGCCAACAACCGGCAATATATGCAGGAAGTTCTGGAGCGATTGGCGCACAAGAAAGCTCCTCGTGCTCTGCCGGATCAACTGCCCGAGTGGCGGTTTCTGGATGCCAATGCGCGGTTCTGGGGACTCCGGCACTATGACCCCACTCAGGCAGAAATGGATCCGACATCTCCTCTCGGAGAAGATAGGACTTTCGACCCCGGCGACCCAAAGGCTATCGGTGTTCTCTTTGCGCTTGACCCAAAGAATGAACGAAGGCTTGTGATCACATCCTTCTCCGGCGATGAAGCCAAAGCCAGAGCCGAGGCCAGCACAGGGCGATCCGTAGCCGAACCTCAAGATGGAGTGAAATACGAGGTGAAACTCCGTAACCCCGAGCCGGGCATTCTCGAAGAGATTTACACTCTTGACCGAACCAGCACTCTTGACTATTCCGTATTGACAATACTGTTCGCACTAGGACGCGGCATGTATTTTTGATCAACCTGGAAGGGAAACTTTTGACTTTTAGCATGAATTGCGCGGACAATGCACTGCTACCGAACCTGAAATGCTGGAGCGCACGCAGTTCAGCAGAAGCCAGTTCGTGCATTTCCCGTGCCTGTCGCTGCCAATCTGACCTTGCCAGGTGGCACCGTGCGTCGGTTTCCGCATCATCGCAGATGCGCTCAGCGAAGACTGCGGGCGGAGGAACTCCCGGAGTCCCGGGTCGTGAGCGAGTCGCCGGCAAACCGGAAACTCCACCGCTCCGTGGGCCTAACTGCACTATCTCTTTACAACTTTCGGGTCGCGAAGAATAACTATCGGTAAGCCTTATGAGAACTTTAGGCAATTGCCGTGGATAATCGTTGGGTCTAAAAAGAAAAGGATTGGCAAAAGAGTGCCAATTCAGTAAGATATGCAGATGGTGATACCAAGGAAACCCGGCTCCACGCGCCTGAAGACTCAGGTGGCTATTTGCCTCCTGGCGGCAGTTTCCTCGGTTGCGCTGGCCGCTGTGGTGGTTATGATCTCCACGCCGGCCGTGCAGGCGGATGTGCGGCTTTCCAGACCCGCGTCGACCTTGCCGCCCGCGGCGCCCATCCTGAGCGCGACGCCGGCCTTGCTTGCGCCGCCGATAACCGCCCGCAAGACCAGGAGCGGCCGGGGCGGCGATCTTCTCCACGGCATTGCCTCGTGGTACGGGGCGGTGCTCAACGGGCATCGCACTGCCAGCGGCGAGCGCTTCGATATGTACGCCATGACCGCCTGCCACCCCACCCTGCCCTTCGGCACACTGGTGCGCGTGGTGGATCAGAACACCAAGAGGTCGGTGGTGGTGCGCATCAACGATCGCGGCATACTCGACGAGGGGCGCGTCATCGACCTCTCCTATGCCGCCGCCCAGGAGTTGAAGATCACCAAGGCCGGTCTTGCTCCGGTAGCTCTGGAAGTCATCTCCCTGGGCCAGCCCAAGCACAAGAAGTAAGCAAGCCGGCTACACACCCTTCGCCAAAAGCACAGAGGCGCGGCCACTCACTTTTCGACAGTTGCGCAAGGGTGTGCCACTCGCCCGAGCTATACTTCGGCCATGCCCGAGGCGCAGGTCAGTCACAGGCGTAATCGTTGCCCGCAATCGGCTTGAGCGCGGCGTCCACAGAAAACAGCGTATAAGCGTAGTCGCATGCGGCGCCTTTCCATTTCACCAACAGCAAGTGCTGACCGGCAAGACGAAATGAGAGCGCGGACTCCGCGTCCAGGCACTCGTAGGAACTCGCGGCCTTGTCCGAGCAGTCCTTGGATGAGGTCGCCCAACTAACCGTGCGGCGGCCATCGCCGAAATCATAGACTGCTGAACCCGCCTGCCTTCTCCGTTCGAACTTCGCCTGCGGATCGACATCCTTGACGTCGGTCGGCTTGCCCACGACAGCGAAGGCCGCGTTGGCCACGGAATGCAGGGGTTTGGCGACGACGACGCCGGAAAAATAGCGTTCCTTGACGGCAGTCATGCTTGTGTCGAATTGGAAGTCCACAGTGCCTTTGAATTGAACCGGCTGGAGCGGGACGATGCCTGTGGCGTAGATCAAAAGATAAGTGGAACGGCCGACGGCGGGCTCGAGAGGCGCCAGGTAGTCGATGAAGCGAGACTCCCTGCCGTTCATTTCGTTGTACCTAAGGCGGGCGATTTGCTCAGGCGTGGGCCGGTCCAGATTCAGCCATGTAAGGGTCGCGCGGGCATTCGCTTCCCAGTCTAGCTGCTGGAACGGCTCGAAGGTAAGTTCGTTCGTATGCTCATTGAAGAACGCGTGGTGAAAGCGATCAGTGCCCGACAATACATCGTCCGGCTGGGCTTGAATTGTTGTGGCCAAGATGACCAGGAGCGGGAAGAGGAGCAATCTCATGGTTCTGTCTTTCCTGTAAGTTCGCGAAGCATCCTTGCGGAAGATTGCGATGCATGTTTTCGGTTCGCAGCCGTGGGTTCCTCGCTCGAAGTTCGGTCCTGGGAAGTTGCGCCAGGCGGCAACCGGGGCATGCTCTGGCAGTTTCCATCAATTACAAAGGGGTATATCTTGACTGCGGGGGGTAGCACCGTTGCGGTCGCCGAACGAAATAATAGACCACGGCGCCAATAATGTGGGTGAAGACAATAATGAGAATCCAGACGATCTTGGTGTTGCCCTCGTCCGATTCCTTGGTCGCGCAATCCACCAGCATCCACAGCCAAAACAGAAATCCTATTAGGGCAACAAGCAAGAACAGCAAACCGAACAGCACAATCAGCCCCTCCTGGCAAGAGAGTATACCTTCTAGCCTGCCTATTGGGTTCCAAACGCCGCAACCGCGTTTCGCCTGGTTTGATTTCTAAGCCAGCGCGCGGCGCAGCAGCGGCTCCGATTCGGCGTTGGCGGCGAGGTAGCTGTCGATGGCGGCGGCGGCCTTGCGGCCTTCGGCAATAGCATGGACGACGAGCGACTGGCCACGGCGCATATCACCGGCGGCAAAGATGCCATCGACGGAGGTCATAAAGGTGGCATTGGCGGCCACGTTGCCGCGTTTGTCGAGCGCCAGACCCAACTTCTCGATCAATCCCGAGCGCACCGGGCCCAGGAAGCCCATGGCCAGCAGGACGAGATCGACGTCGATGCTGAACTCCGTGCCGGGAACCGGCGCGAAGTTGGGCGGCGGACCCACGCGCACCAAGTGCAACTGCTGGACGTTACCATTCTCATCGCCGCTGAAGCGCACGCTGTTCACGCCCCAGTCGCGGATGCCGCCCTCTTCGTGGGCGCTCTCGGTGCGCAACTGCAGGGGCCACATCGGCCAGGGAGTCGATGGAGCGCGCTGGGCCGGCGGCTTGGGCATGATCTCGAACTGGTGGACGCTACGGGCGCCCTGGCGCAGGCTGGTGCCCAGGCAGTCGGCGCCCGTGTCGCCGCCGCCGATGATGACCACGCGCTTGCCCGCCGCATGGATGGCGATGGATGGATCGACAAGATCGCCCTCGTTGCGGCGATTCTGCTGGGGCAGATAATCCATGGCGAAATGAATGCCCTTCAGCTCGCGGCCGGGAATCTTGAGGTCGCGCGGATGCTCCGAGCCGCCGGCCAGCAGAATGGCGTCATAGTGATCGGTCAGGGCCTCGACGGGTATGTTCACGCCCACGTGCGCGTTGGCGACAAAGGTGACGCCCTCGGCGGACATCTGGTCCAGGCGGCGGTCGATGACGTACTTCTCCATCTTGAAGCTGGGAATGCCGTAGCGCAGCAGGCCGCCGATGCGGTCGGCCTTCTCATAGACGGTGACCGTGTGGCCGGCGCGGCGCAACTGCTGCGCTGCGGCCAGGCCCGCCGGACCGCTGCCCACGATAGCCACGCGCTTGCCTGTATTTTGCTCCGGAAGCTCGGGGCGAATCCAGCCCTCCTCCCAGGCGCGCTCCACAATGGAGCGCTCGATCAGCTTGATGGAGACGGCCGGCTGATCGATAGCCAGCACGCAGGCCGCCTCGCATGGAGCCGGGCAGATGCGGCCGGTGAACTCGGGAAAGTTGTTGGTGGCGTGGAGCCGGCGAATGGCCGCCTCCCAGCGCCCGTTGTAAACCAGATCGTTCCAATCGGGAATCAGGTTGTTCACCGGGCAGCCGGTGTGGCAGAAGGGCACGCCGCAATCCATGCAGCGAGCGCCCTGCTCGCGCTGTTTCTCCTCGGGAAAGGGCTCGTAGATTTCGAACCAGTCCTGGACCCGTTCCTCGACCTTGCGGCGGGTGGGCTGTTCGCGCTCAATCTCAAGAAAACCGGTGACCTTACCCATGCTGCACCTCGGCCGCCGCCGGTACAGGCGACGAAGCTGTAGGGGGAGTATAGACCTCTTCTACGCGGGCAATGCCCAGAACGCGCTTGTACTCGTGCGGGAAGATTTTGACGAACCGCGGCTGCGCGTCGGCCCAGTGCTCCAAAACCCAGGCCGCGCGGGGGCTGCCGGTCAGGTCGCGATGGCGTTCGAGCAGGCCGCGGACGAGGTCCACGTCCTCAGCGGCGGCCAGCGGCTCCAAATCCACGGCGGCTAGGTTGCAACGGCGCGTTGAGAAGTCGCCCTGGTCGTCGTAGACGTAAGCGATTCCGCCGTTCATGCCGGCGGCAAAGTTGCGCCCCGTCGAGCCCAGCACGATCACCGTGCCGTTGGTCATGTATTCGCAGCCGTGGTCGCCCACGCCTTCCACCACCGCCGTGGCGCCGGAGTTGCGCACGGCAAACCGTTCCCCGGCGATGCCGTTCAGGAAGGCTTCGCCGCTGGTGGCGCCATAAAGCACGACGTTGCCCACCAGGATGCTCTCCTCGGGCAGGAAGCTGGAGGTCTTGGGCGGATAGACGATGATGCGCCCGCCGGAAAGCCCCTTGCCCAGGTAATCGTTGGCGTCGCCTTCCAGTTCGAGCGCGACGCCGTTGGGTACAAACGCGCCGAAGCTTTGGCCGGCCGAGCCCTCAAAGCGGAAATGAATGGTGCCGTCGGGCAGTCCAGGCGAACCGTAGCGGCGGGCAATCTCGCCGCCCAGCATGGCGCCCACGGTCCGATGCACGTTGCGGATGGCGAAGCTGCCGGTCACCGGCGTCCTGGATTCGAGCGCCGGCGCCGCCTTGGCTATCAGCAGGTGATCGAGCGCCTTGCTCAGCCCATGATCCTGGGCCTGGACCTTGCGCCGCGCCACGCGCGCCGGCAGCGCGGGGGCGTACAGGATCGAAGAGAGATCGATCCCCTTGGCCTTCCAGTGCACATTGGCCACGGAGCCATCGATCTTGTCCACGCGGCCCACCATCTCGTCGAAGGTGCGGAAGCCCAGTTTGGCCATGTGCTGGCGCACCTGTTCGGCGAGGAAGAAGAAGAAGTTGACCACATGCTCGGGCTGCCCCTTGAAACGCGCGCGCAGCACCGGGTCCTGCGTGGCGATGCCCACCGAGCAGGTATTCAAGTGGCATTTGCGCATCATGATGCAGCCCATGGCGATCAGCGGCATGGTGGAAAAACCAAACTCTTCGGCGCCCAGCAGCGCGGCTATCACCACATCGCGGCCGGTCTGCAGCTTGCCGTCGGTCTGCACCCGGATGCGGCTGCGCAGATCGTTCAGCAGCAGCACCTGCTGCGTTTCGGCCAGACCCAGTTCC
The DNA here is from genome assembly GCA_049521195.1 of Occallatibacter sp. Lineage (GTDB taxonomy): Bacteria > Acidobacteriota > Terriglobia > Terriglobales > Acidobacteriaceae > Telmatobacter. The sequence continues at coordinate 3,819 of JBEKPA010000127.1, read as the reverse complement.
CAGGGCAGTCCGGCGTGCTTGATGGAGCTGAGCGGCGAAGCGCCCGTGCCGCCGCTGTCGCCGGAGATGAGCACCGTATCGGCATGGGCCTTGGAGACGCCGGCAGCCACCGTTCCCACGCCCACCTCAGAAACGAGCTTAACGGCAATGCGCGCCTGCGGGTTCACGTTCTTCAGGTCGTAGATCAGTTGCGCCAGGTCTTCGATGGAGTAAATGTCGTGGTGCGGCGGGGGCGAAATCAGGCCCACGCCCGGGATGGAATGGCGCACTTTGGCGATGATCTCGTCCACCTTGTGGCCGGGCAACTGGCCGCCTTCGCCGGGCTTAGCTCCCTGCGCCATCTTGATCTGAAGTTCATCGGCATTTACCAGGTAATTGGTGGTCACGCCGAAGCGTCCGCTGGCCACTTGCTTCACGGCGCTGCGCCGCGAGTCGCCATTGGCATCTCGTATGAAGCGTTCTTCGTCCTCGCCGCCCTCGCCGGTGTTCGACATTCCGCCCAGGCGATTCATGGCGATGGCCATGGTCTCGTGCGCCTCTTTGCTGATGGAGCCGAAGCTCATGGCGCCGGTTGTGAAGCGCTTGACGATCTCCTTGGCCGGCTCCACCTTATCGAGCGGAATGGGCTTGTCGGAGTATTTCAGCTTGAACAGGCCGCGCAGCGTGCACAGGTTGCGGCTCTGTTCATCGATCAGATCGGTGTACTCCTGGAAGGTGGCGGGACTGTTCTGGCGCACGGCCTGTTGCAGCGCGGAGATGGTGAGCGGGTTCACCAGGTGATACTCGCCGCCCTCGCGATACTGATATTGGCCGCCGACCATCAGATCGGTTTCCGACTCGGTGAGCGGCTGGAAGGCGTAAGCGTGCTTCAACTGCGCTTCGCGCGCCAGCACGTCCAGGCCCACGCCCTCGATGCGCGAAGCGGTTCCGGAAAAGTACGCATCCACCAACTGCCGGTTCAACCCCACCGCCTCAAAGACCTGCGCGCCGCGATAGCTTTGCAGGGTGCTGATGCCCATCTTCGAGAAGGTCTTGAGCAGGCCCTTGTTGATGGCCTTGATGAAGTTCTTCTCGGCGTATTCGGCGGTCAGGCTGTCGGGCAGCAGGTTGCGCCGCTTCAGATCATGCACCGTCTCGATGGCCAGGTAGGGATTGACAGCGCTGGCGCCGTAGCCGATGAGCAGGGCGAAATGCATCACCTCGCGCGGCTCGCCGCTCTCGATGATCAGCGCCACCTGGGTGCGGGTCTCGTCGCGCACCAGCCGGTTATGCACGGCCGCCATGGCCAGCAGGCTGGGTATGGGCGCATAGGTCGGATCGACGCCGCGGTCGGAGAGGATCAGCAGCGTGTAGCCGGAGTTGACCGCATGGGCCGCGCGATTGCTCAGATCGTCGAGCGAATGCTTCAGCCCGTGCTCGCCATCCGCGGCCCGGAAGAGCGCCGGCAAGGTGGTGGCCAGCAGATCGCCGGAGGAGACGCGGCGCAGCTTCTCCAGATCCCGGTTGGTCAGGATCGGGTGCGGCAGCCTCAGCGTGTGGCAGTTGTCGGGCGCCTCGTCCAGAATGTTCCGCTCCGTGCCGATGTAGCTGATCAGCGACATCACCAGCTCCTCGCGGATGGGATCGATGGGCGGGTTGGTCACCTGGGCAAAGAGCTGCTTGAAGTAGTTGAACAGCGGCTGCGGGCGGTCGGAGAGGCAGGCCAGTGGCACATCGGTGCCCATGGCGCCCACCGGCTCCGCGCCCGTCGAGCACATCGGCACCAGCAGCACCTTGAGGTCTTCTTCGCTGTAGCCGAAGGCTCGCTTCCGGCGCAGCAGGGTTTCATGGTTCGCCCCGATCACCCGCGAAGGCTCAGGCAGATGGTCGAGCGTGATCTGCTGCTCCTTGAGCCAGGTTGCGTACGGCTGGCGGCGGGCTAACTGCTTCTTGATCTCGGCGTCGGAGATGATGCGCTGCTGAACCGTATCCACCAGGAACATGCGTCCCGGCTGCAAGCGGCCCTTCTTGCGCACGTCTTCGGGCGGAACGTCCAGAACGCCGGCCTCGGAGGCCAGCACCACCAGGTCGTCCTTGGTGACCACGTAGCGGCCGGGGCGCAGACCGTTGCGGTCCAGCGTGGCGCCGATCACGCGGCCATCGGTAAACCCGATCGCCGCCGGGCCGTCCCAGGGCTCCATCAGCGAGGCATGGTACTCGTAAAAGGCGCGCTTATCCTCGTCCATGTCCGGGTTGCCAGACCAGGCCTCGGGAATCAGCATGGCCATCACGTGGGGCAGCGAGCGGCCCGACTGGAAGAGGAATTCGACCGCGTTGTCCAGCGAGCCGGAGTCGCTGCCGCCGGGCGTGATCACCGGGTACAGCTTGTCGATCTGGCCGTCGTAAAGCGGGCTCTCCATAATTGACTGCCGCGCGCTCATCCAGCTGATGTTGCCGCGGATGGTGTTGATTTCGCCGTTGTGCGCCACATAGCGGTACGGATGCGCCAGCTTCCAACTGGGAAAGGTGTTGGTCGAAAAGCGCTGGTGAACCAGGGCAAGCGCGCTGGCGACCAGTGGATTGGCCAGTTCGTAGTAGAACCTCTCAATCTGCGGCGCCAGCATCAGCCCCTTGTAGACGATGGTGCGGCACGAGAACGAGGGGATGTAGAAGGTTTCCTTGTCCTCGATCTCCGAGGTCGCAATCTCGTTTTCCGTGCGCCGGCGGATCCTGTACAGAAGGCGCTCGAAGGCATCCTCGTCCAGCCCCGCCGGCCGGCTTACAAAAAGCTGTTCGATGTAAGGCTGGGAGGCGCGCGCTTCACGGCCCACCGCGTCGATGTTGATCGGCGTATCGCGCCAGCCAAGAACGGTCAGGCCCTCCTCGCTCGCGATGCGCTCGAACACGCCCTCGCACTGCAAGCGGCTGTGCCTCTCCACGGGCAGAAAAACCATGGCCACGCCGTATTCGCCCGGCCCCGGTAACTGGCTTCCCAGTTCACCGCAATCGCGCGCAAAAAACTCATGCGGAATCTGAATCAGGATGCCGGCGCCATCGCCCGTCTCCGGGTCGCAGCCCGCCGCGCCGCGGTGCGTCAGGTTGATCAGAACCTCAAGTCCCTTGCGGACGATCTCATGGCTCTTCTCGCCGCGAATGCTGGCGACCAGTCCCATTCCGCAGGCATCGTGCTCGTTCCGTGGATGATAGAGACCCTGCGGTAGAGGTGTGCGGAGACGACAATCCGATGTGTCCAATGTGTTCATGGCAACCCTTTTCGATGAACCTCTTGCGCTGCGGAGTGCGCTCGCTTGCCCCAAAGACACAAACCCCGCGCGATTCCCGTCGAGGAAAATCGCCCCGGTCTTTCTTTAGGGCTTGCCGGAGCAGGCCGGGCCCCGGTCGGGACTAACCTGAATCTTTAATATACCGAAAATTTCGCTTTTTTGCTGAAATTCCATGCCTGGGAGGGGCCGGTTTGGGCCTTCCGGCAGGCCTCCGGACCGGATCATGGGACACTTTGCAGCAGTGCCGCACGACCGCCGTGGGCCTCAAGCCGTCCTCAATAGGCTGAGCGATTGCGGCTCCATAGCGAATCACGGCATGCTTGGCCGCGCCTCAAATCGCTTCTTTCTAAGCTCTCGAGTGGCCTCCAAGGGCAAGCTCGGACAGCCGAGGCTGCAGCCGTTCACAGAGTGCGTTGAGCCCTTCGCCGTTATTGAGGTAACGGACGAATCTCATATGCCTCAAGTCAAATGGAATGTCCGGCTCTGCTTGCGTAATCAGGATGACCTCGCGGCCAAGCGCGTGTGCGATCCCAATCTCATAAAAAACGTTCGGATT
>JBEKPA010000126.1:0-9783 GCA_049521195.1 Occallatibacter sp. | reverse complement strand
ATGAAGCAGTTCGCCACCTGGTTCACCCACGGCGTGCCGGGTGGGGCCAAGCTGCGGGCGGCCATCTACCAGGCGCGCACCGGCCCCGAAGTGCTGGCCCAGGTGGAACGGTTCTTTGGGTCGCGAGATGCGGAGGATTCGGGTCTGGGGCTGGATGCCGGCGTTGAAGCCGAATACGCAACGCTAGCGTTCCCCGCAGCCGCGCTCCTATGCGATTGAGCTGGATCGTTTGCCCTTGGGAGAGGCACATCGAAGGGTAATGCCGCGTACAAATTGAAGATGATATAATCCCCGAAATGTCTGGCAGAGATTTATGGAGGGAATCTACCATCGCTTGGCGGACGATGTTAGTGAGCGCTGGATTGGGATTCGGCCAGGAGGCTGAAAGACGCGTTTTGCCGCACACCCGCCTCCAATGCTCGTCTCCCGTCCTTGCCGGCCTCCAGCCGCCATCGGCGCAGCTACAAGATAGTCGGCGCAGTGCGAACCTTGCGGGGAGGATTCTTCGTCCGGCGCGATTTCGAGAATACCTCAAAGAGAATGAGGAAAGTTCAAAGTGCACAAGAATATCTCCCCGTTGACGTCTCTGCGGTTCTTTGCGGCAATACTTGTTCTCGTTCACCATTCTGTGCTGGTCTTCCTTCCTTCCATCTCCGCCTGGGGCGTTCAACCCGGCCCACAAGAGTATGCCGGCGACGTGGCGCTGGCATTCAGAATTTCGGTCAGTTTCCTCTTCCTGCTCTCCGGTTACGTGCTGAGCCTGGCGTATTTGAATAGGGAGCAGGCCATCGACAAGCGCAGGTTTTTCGCGGCCAGATTTGCGCGCCTTTATCCCCTGTACTTTGTTGTGATGGTCCTAGACGCTTGGCGGATTGTCACGGCAGAGATACAGAATCACGGCCCGGCGGTCGGATTGACCAAGGCGGCAGTTCTCTTTGCTGCAAATGCAGCTGTCCTGCAAGGCTGGCACCCGGTCAAGCTGCTTTGCATCAACCGCCCAAGCTGGTCTCTTTCAGCGGAACTCCTCTTTTGCGTGTGCTTTCCCTGGCTCGGTGCCCTGCTTTGGAAGTTGCGCGGGGCGGGGCTGTGGATGACAGCGTTGGGTTTGTATGCCGGAGGGCAGGCGCTCGTCTGGGTTATGAGGCCGCATGTGAGACCGGAGACATTAATCGTCTTTCCGATTTTGCATGCCTCGACCTTTGCGCTGGGGATTCTGTTGGCGCGATGGCGGTCGCTGCAAGAAGAGCGGGCGGAACAAGCGGAGGTGCGGCCGTGGCAGGCAAACACCGTGCTCGGGCTGTCGATTGGCGGGCTCGTTTTGTGCGTGCCGCTGGAGCCGCTGTTTCGCGTCGCGTCGCCCTATCAGGATGGCCTGCTGGCGCCGATGTTCGCGGGGCTTATCTGGGCGCTTTCGGCGGCCTCTTCGCCGTTGTCGCGATGGTTGTGCGCGAAATGGCTGCTGGCTCTGGGCAATGCCAGCTATGCGCTTTACCTCATTCATGCTCCGGTTCTCAGCTTGTTTGAGCGCTTTCAATGGGTGGCTGGGGCTTTCTATCCTCTGTATATCGCTCTTTGCGTGGGTTTGAGTTTGTTGAGCTTCCGCTTTTTCGAGACGCCGGTCCGCCTGTGGCTGATGGATTGGTTCCGTGCGCACTCGCTGGTCAATGCGGCGGGGAAGCCTGCGACAGCCCGTCCCCGCGATCTACAAACCCAGTAAAGGTGAGGTTGCCGGGCGATCACGCGTCAGCTTGGCACACAATGGAACGATCCGCCAGTTCCTCGGCGCGTAGGCAGGCATGGATTGAATTCACCCCGCTTGATATAGTGAGGTGAATCTACGCTGGAAGGGTTCGCATTGTTGACCGCTTCGCCAAGACTGCGAAAAGATTTGAAGAGCTGGTTATGCGGCTTTGCCGTTTTGGGCGCCGCGCCCGCCTGCCTTGCTCAGCGCGCCAGCTCCGCCGGAATTCCCGAGTGGGCGCCGATGGGCCTGATTGCGCTGCTTTTCGGGTTGTTGGTGCTGGCTAGCTGGCGTTTCCGGCGCCTGGTGGTTCGCGCTCGGGAAGGGGAGCTGGCGATCCGGCAACGGATCGAGAGTCTGGAACGCGAGAATGCCGAACTGCTGAGCGTCCTGGAGCAGGCGCGCGAATTCGCCGAGCACGACGGCCTGACTGGCCTGTGGAATCACCGCATGATCCTGGAACGGCTGCGCCAGGAGGTGAACCGCTCGAGCCGCGAGGGTACGCCGCTCACCGCGATCATGGTCGATCTGGACCACTTCAAGAATGTGAACGACACCTTCGGCCACGCGGCCGGCGACTTGGTGCTGAAGGAAACGGGCGCAGTCTTTCAGCGATCGGTGCGCTCCTATGACTGGGTGGGGCGCTACGGCGGCGAGGAGTTCCTGCTGATTCTGCCCGGAACGAACTTCGAGAGCGCACGCAGACGCGCTGAGCAATTGCGTGTGGCCGTGCAGACGGCGCGCATCCTTTACGGGGAGACAGCGATCCCTGTGACTGCCAGCTTTGGCACGGCCTCCGGCTTTCCATCCGGCGGCGAGTCCATCGTCCTTGCCGCCGACGCGGCTCTCTATCGCGCCAAGGAGAATGGGCGCAATTGCGTGATGGCGGAGGAGATCGAGCCCGCGGGGAATTCAGCGCAGCCGCCGGAGCGGAGGCGCGCGGGAATCTCCTAAACATCGGCGATGCCTTTTCGGCAGAGTTGAGGCCGAGTGTCGCGCCTCTCTTGCGAACCCGCTCATCCGCGGCAAGCGGCCGATGCTACCCTGTCGATACCGTGGTCATCGGGTTTTCATTTCGCCCGCTTGCGTCCCAGAAAAAGCGACCCAAATCCGTCACTGTAAGTCGAAATGAGTGAGCCAGCCTGAGAACATCGCGCCAGTTGCCGATTCCAAACCTGGCCCCGGCCCGAAGGGCCGAAACGGTATGGTCCAGCAGTTTTCTGAAACTGCGGCGTACTTTCCCCCGGTTTCACAGGCGAGGCCTGAAACACCCTGCCGTCACAACTGCCCGGTTTTCCTGGCCTATCAACAAGGACTGTTCTATTTGGGGAGTTTTTCAAGACTAGCTTTTGCTGAAGCGTTACCGCCCGCGGCGGCCTTTTCATACCATCGGCGGGCTTGGTTATCATCCTGCGCGACGCCCTGCCCGCGCTCATAGATATAGCCGAGGTTGTTCATTGCGTCGGCGCTACCGGATGCGGCGGCTTTCTCGAACCACCGGCGGGCCTGTGCATAATCCTGAACAACGCCATGGCCGGAGTAAAACAGACCTCCCAGATTGTTCATGGCCTTTGCGTTGCCCCTTGCCGAAGCCCTCTCGAAATAATCGCGCGCTTGTTCATAATCCTGCGCGACGCCTTGCCCGCGCTCATAAATATATCCGAGGTTGTTCATTGCGTCGGCGTTACCGGCTGCGGCGCCCGTCTCGAAGTATTGGCGCGCTTGTCCATAATCCTGCGCTACGCCGAGCCCGTACTCGTATAGATAGCCGAGCTGGGCCATGGCAGCGGCATTGCCCGCAGCGGCGCCCTTTTCGTACCACTGGCGCGCTTGCGCGTAATCCTGGGCGACACCCTTTCCGTCTTGATACATGCTGCCAAGATTGTTCATCGCATCGTCATTGCCGGCCGCGGCAGCCGTTTCGAACAGTTCGCGGGCGTGGGTATAATCTTGCGCTACGCCCTGGCCGAGGTAGTAGAAAAGGCCGAGATGGTTCTCAGCGACGGCGCTTCCGCCGGCAGCGGCCTTTTCGTACCATAGGCGGGCTTGCACGTAATCCTGGCTTACCCCCCCCCAGCCGCTCTTATACGCATCCCCCACGTAGCGCTGTGCATCGGCGTTTCCGTCCGACGCGGACTCCCGAAACAGGGTCAGGGCCTCACTGAACCGCTTCGCGCTGAGCAGTTCTTTCGCGCGGGCAAGCTTTCCTTCAGAGCCGGAGCCAGCACTCCCCTGATCGGTGCGCGCATGATCCGGTTGTGCATTGCGCCCCGTTGCCACTGGCGCGGGAGTAGTTGCCGTTCGCGCCGGCTGGCCGTCTGACTCAATACAACTCGGATAGGGAGCCGACTCCCCGGGGACTATTTGGCAAAGCTTGATCGGCTCCAACCTCTTGAATCTTTCAAGCCATCTTGCGGTGTCGATAGCAATGGGAGTACTCGATGCTTCCGTCCTTTCGGCCCATTGAACCGTGTAATAGTCGCTATCTCCCTTGATGACGTTGACGAGAACGGATTCACTCTTTCCGACAGTCAAGGGCGAAGTCCCGCAACTGAGGACAACTGCAAATCCGTCGTACCCGGCAATTTTCCCGTCGAAGACGCTGGCCGAGCTGAAAGAATCCGGGCAGCGGGAATGGTAGCCTTCAGCCATATTCTCCGCAAATTTCCTTGGTGACAAGTTGGGCTTGGAGGCAAGACCTTTGGCGCCGGTAACGGTGATCATTTGCGTCCATTGGTCCACGGTTTCTCCTTCGGGAACTGATTCCTGAATGAAACTCGGACCATTGACTTTCACATAGTCAGGTTTGATACCTCTGGGAAATGGAAAGGAAAAGCTCAGCAACTGGCCGTAGATTGGCGCAATCCACCGTATCTTGGCGCTGGCGTCTGGCAAAAAGTGGTCAGGGACCCCACTCCGAGATTTGGTCCCGATTGGAATAGCCCAGTCGTATTGGTACGACATTTTTACCGGCGCCAAGGTCTTGCAAACGCGGCAACCGCGCGGAAGGCCGCCGCTTCCATCCAGCCACCAGCACCCCGCGGCCGTATCTTGTTTCTTGCACGCTGAGAGGCATGCGCTGGGAGTACGAGTGTCGCCGAGATCCACTACATCGTCGAGCGCCTTGGTGTTGGGGCACTTATAGAATTGTTCAAAGCCCACTGAAGCCGGATTCGTTTCCGCCGCAAACGCGGAGAATGCAGTTTCCTCCTGTGAATCCAGGTAGCCCTTCAAATAATCGATCGGGATTGCAAAACCGAGATTCTCCGCGTCTTTGACGTAGGCCGACGCGATCGCGATTACGCGGCCCTGATCGTCGAGAATCGGTCCACCGGAGTTTCCTGGGTTGATGAAAGCGGAGACTTGGACCAGCCTGGAACCGTTCACTTCGCGCAATGCGCTCACCAGTCCCTGTTGCAGCGTGTTTTGGAGTCCTCTCGCGTTTCCCACGCTATAGACGGTCTGACCCACCTCCAGGTCGTTGGATTCGGCCAGCGGAAGCGCCGGTAATGACGCGGCCTTGATTCGGATGATGGCCATGTCCCGGTGCGCATCGACGGCAATGACCCAGGTCGAGTCGTATACATCGCCGTTGGTCAGGCGGACAAGCAGGTTTTGGCAGGACTTGATGACGTGAAAGTTGGTAACGACCTTGCCATTAGCCGAGATGATGAAGCCGGAGGCCGTCGAGATTGTAGCGTTCTTGCCGTCCCGGCAATCGATCGCAACCACCGCCGGCGCCGCGCGCTTGAAGATCTCGGCGGGTGTCAGTGCCTTAGGCTTCTTCTCTGCGTTGAGCGACGGAGCTGCGAGTAAGATGGACAGGGTCAGTCCAGCGGCGATGCACGAAACGTGTAAACGAGCCAACCAGCGAAACGCAATCATTGGGTTTTCGGTCTTGGGGATTAAACCGGGATCTCCTCTCATTTCGGCACCGATTCGCTCGGATTATACCGCTCATAAGTTAATTTACAAGGCCAAAACAACGTTTGTGATCGAGAAATCGGATGATCCCTTGCCCTCCTGGATCGCCCTGTGGAATTCAAAGCGCTCCTTGTCGATTTCCTCACGCCAGCCGCGCGATGGCAAGGCACAACCAGCGCCACTCGGTTGGTCGCGCAGGCGCGAGCCACGGCGCGCGTGGCCCCGGCCCGAAGGGCCGAGCCGGAATGGCCCAGCAGTTTCCTGAAACGGCTGCGTACAATCAATAGGTGTGGCCCCGTAGCTCAGGTGGCCCCGGCCCGAAGGGTCGAGCCGGAATGGCCCAGCAGTTTCCTGAAACGGCTGCGTAAAATCAATAGAAGTGGCCCCGTAGCTCAGGTGGATAGAGCAGCAGTTTCCTAAACTGCGTGTCGGAAGTTCGAGTCTTCCCGGGGTCACCACTCCTTCTCTTGCCCATCCGGCTCATCGTCCGCGAAGGGCAGCCCGGTCCGCGCGAAGGCTTCGGCAGCTTCAACTTCAAGTTTTTTCCACCGCGGCGGCTTTGACTTCGCGTCTCCAGGCGGCTATAAATGTTGATGTCATGGAAAGTTGTTCCATGGCGTCACGGCTGCTCCCTTGAAGGGCAGCGCAGTTCACCACGGCAATCGCCAGGATGCTCGGGAAGGCGGTGAAATTCCGCCACTGCCCCGCAACTGTGAGCGCCCCTGCCCCGTTGCCCGTCGTTTTGGGTGATTGGAGGCAGGAATTCAGCCAGGGTTGTTCCGCTGCGCGCGGAAGGCCCCGGAGAAACCACTGGAAGCGAGGCTTTTCAGGCTCGTTTCTGGGAAGGTGGCTGGATAGGGCGCAAGTCAGGAGACCGGTCCTCGGCGCTCAACCCCGCTTGCGTTCCGAGGGGAACGAAGGAGCTTGTCATGCCTGTTTCCGCATCTTTGCGCGCTCGCCTGCGCCGCGCGCTGCCCAATTTCTTCCTTGCCATTCTCTTTGCCGCGTTGGCCGCGCCGTGCCCGGCCGCGTCCATCCGCGGAGTGGTGACCGACGCTACGGGCGCCAAGGTCACCGGTGCGAATGTGAATCTGCTCAGCAACGGTAAGGTCGTCGCCACCGCCGTCTCCACGGCCGACGGCAGCTTTCAGATTCTGACCGGGATCGAGGGGAGGTTCTTCCTGGTGGTCTCGGCCAAGAGCTTCCGGCAGTTGGAGACGCCGGGCTTCTACGCCGGTCGGCTGGATAACATCGAGCGCAATGTGGTGCTTGAACCGGAGTGGGCGCGCGAGTCGATTGTGGTGACCGCAACCGGAACGCCGACGCCCCAGCCCCAGACCAGCGCCGCCACCAGCGTGCTGGGGCCGCTGGATCTGGCTCTGCGGGACGACCTGGTGAGCGCGCTGCGGCTGATGCCGGGCACTTTCGTGGTGCAGACCGGCCAGCTTGGGGCGCAGACGTCGCTGTTTGTCCGCGGCGGCAATTCGGATGCTAACAAGGTTCTGCTGGACGGGGTCAGCATGGGCGATATGGGCGGACGCTTCGACTTTGGGCCGCTTTCGACCACCGCTGTCGAGCGCGCCGAAGTTTATCGCGGGCCGAATTCGAACCTGTACGGCGCCGATGCTACCAGCGGAGTTATCAGCCTTACCACTCCGCATGGGACAACGAGCTTTCCTTCGCTGCTGTTTGAGGGCGATGCGGGCAACCTGAACACTTCGCGCGAGCAACTGGAACTCGCCGGCGCTCATAACAAGCTGGATTACCTGGGCGCGTTCAGCTGGCTGCAAACCGCGAACGACCTGCCCGACGATGAGTATCATGTGGCGACCGCGGCGGCTAACATCGGCTGGCAGCCCAGCGGGGCGACGCAAATCCGAGCCACGCTGCACTACGGCGTGGATGCCACCGGGGTTCCCAACGCCTGGGATTTCTATCGCGTTGCCGACCAGGCGACACAGAAGGACCAGGACATATTCCTGAGCGCGTCGGCGGACAACCAGACCACGCCGGAGTTTCATAACAGCGTCCGCTACGGACTGACGCGCAAGCGCGAACAGTATTCCCTGTGGCTGCAGAGCGGCGGCGGAGACTTCGACGCCTACGGAGACAGCCTGGGCGACCAGGTGACGATCGCGGGGGCGAACGGCGCCTCCGCGACCGGGCAGGCGGTGCTCGACTATGCACAGAGTTATCCTTATCAATACCAGCTTGTCTCGAATCGCGATCAACTCGCCTACCAGGGCGATTACCGATTTACTCCGCACCTTACCGCGCTGATCGGCTTTCACTATGAAGACGAGCGCGGCCTGGAGAATATCCCTTCCTATGCGACCCGCGAAGTTACCGAGCGGACTAACTTCGATTATCTTGCCGGGGCGCACGGGGACTTCAAGAACCGGTTCTTCTACACGCTGGGCGGCAGCGTGGAGCGCTATTCGCTCTTTGGAACCCAACTGTCGCCGCGCGCCGGGCTTTCGTATTATGCCGTCCGGCCGCGCAAAGGAGTCCTGAGCGGAACGCGAATCCTGTTCAACTTCGGCGATGCCGTGCGCGAGCCGGCGCTGACCGACGAATTCGGCTCGCTCTATAACTTTCTGGTTACCAACAGCTACCAGTCGATTGCCGCGGCGCTTGATATCGGACCCCTGGCCGCGCCCGCCGTGCGCACTTATGAAGGAGGAGCGGAGCAGGCGTTTTTCAGCGACCGGCTCATCGTCCGCGGCAGTTACTTTCACAATCAGTTCGGCAGGGAGATTGAATACGTGGGCGGAGCGCTGCTGCCCAACCTTATCCCCGGCCTGACGCCGGCCCAGAAAGAGCGGTTGGAGAACGCGCTTGGTTACTACTACACCGACGACTACGGGCTGGCCGTCAATACGCAGGCATTTCGCGCCCAGGGCGCGGAGGCCAGCGTCGAGGGCGGGATGGGACGCAACCTATTCCTGCGCGGCGGCTACACCTATCTCGATGCCGTGGTGCAGCGCTCGTTCGACAGCGATAACGAGGCCCTGATGGGCGGTTATGCTCCCACTTACAACGGAGTTCCGATTGGGGCTATCTCGCCGCTGGTGGGCGCCCGGCCATTCCGCCGCGCGCCGCATTCGGGCTTTATCTCCGCGACTTATGCGCAGCGCAAGTTCAGCGCGGTTCTTACTTCGGCCTTTGCCAGCCGCAGCGACGACTCCACCTACCTGGAGTACGCCGATGCCAACGGCGGCAACAGCTTGCTGCTGCCCAACCGGAATCTGGATCACGGCTATGCCAAACTGGACCTGGGCGGAAGCTACAGTCTGCTCTCCTGGCTGGCGATCTACGCTCAGGCGGAGAACCTGCTGAACAACCGGAACATTGCTCCCATCGGCTATCCCAGCCTGCCCATCACAATCCGCACCGGGCTGCGCGTGCAATGGGGTTTGGGCAGCGGCCGCTGACGCTTTGGTGCGGCTCGCCGGCGGACCTGACGGCCATAGCGTCCGTTTCCCCGATTCACTGCCGGAAACGGGATGCGCCGGTCTTCATAAAGACCGATTTACCTGCGCGTACAGGCCGGCGGATCGAGCGACAAGCTGCCCACTAAGGCCGTCGTCGAGGTCGAGACCGCCGGTGAGTTCAAACCGTAGAGCCTCTACCGCTTCTTTGCCTTTTCTGGCTGACCCAGCTTCTTGGCGGCAATCTTCCCGTCAGTCAGCTTCAGCGCCTTCAGCGCGGCCCGGTTCTTCTTGATCAGAGCGCGGCGCTGCTCGACGCAGGCGTAACTGCGCAGTGGATCGGCCGGGGTATTCATTACATAGTCCAGCAGCCTGGGTACCGTGCTCGCGGCCACGTGCAGGCGCGTGTCCGATGAGGCGTAGTAGATCAGCACATCGCCGTTCTTGCGTTCGACCCAGCCGTTGCTGAAGACCACGTTCGATACATCGCCCACGCGCTCGGCTCCCTCGGGTGCGATAAAGTAACCCGCCGGCTTGTGGGTGACCACCCACGGCCGCTCCAGTTCGCACAGGAACATATAGAGCACGTAGCGCAGGCCGGCCGCCGTGTTGCGCACTCCGTGCGCCAGGTGCAGCCAGCCCTGCTTGGTCTTGATGGGCGCCGGGCCCATGCCGTTCTTCACCTCT
>JBEKPA010000125.1:0-9886 GCA_049521195.1 Occallatibacter sp. | reverse complement strand
TTCTGCCGGCTCGATATGGCTGAAGCTCTTGAGGTAGTCTGGAGCGTCTGCGCACTGCTCTGTGATTTGATTCAAGATGTGATTGAAGGAGCCCTGGTTCTTATAAGCAGCCATAAACTGACAGACTGCATCGTCCTTTACGACACGCAAGTTTTCTTCAAGGGCCTCAAGTTGCCTATAGAGTGAGAGCGCAGATAGGGCGTCAATCATGCTCAGAAGTATAAACCGGATGCCGGATGCTGTAGGCCTCGCCTCTGAGACGTTGAATCTAGGTCGTACTCCCTTACGCCGAATCATAGTTCAGGTTGTGCCCCAGCCAGCGCTCGACCTCCGCCACGCTCATCCCCTTGCGTTCGCTGTAATAGACGACCCGGTCGCGGTCGATTCACTCACCCCACTCGCCATTGCAGCGGGCAGAATTCGGCGAGCCGCGCGAAGTCCCGCGCGTTCCCCGTGATGACTTCAATGCCGCATCGAGCAATAGCCGCGGTGTAGCCTTCGATCCTTCCCGCATGCAGCCTCACACCACGAAATACTTGGCTTGCGGATGATGCACCACGACGCAATTAGTGCTCTGCTCCGGTTCCAGATGGAAGCCCTCGGTGAGACGCACTCCGATGTTTTCCTCGGGCTTGAGCAGCCGGAAGATCTTGGCCTGGTCCTCAAGATTGGGGCAGGCCGGATAGCCGAACGAGTAGCGCGAGCCGCGGTACTTCTGGTGGAAGAGATCGGCGACCAGCGGCGAGTCTTGGCCCGCGATGCCCAGGAACTCGCGCGCCTGCTTGTGCGCCAGTTCCGCAAGGGCTTCGGCCGTCTCCACCGAAAGCCCGTGCAGATATAGATACCTGGTGAAGTCGCCGGCCTCGAAGAGCCGTGCCGTCTGGCGGCTCGCCTCGTCGCCGATGGTCACAATGGAAAAGCCGACCACGTCGCGCTGCCCCGGCCCAGCGCCTCCAGTCCCGATCGGCTCGAAGAAGTCCGCGATCGATAGCCGACGGCCCTGCGCCTGGCGCGGAAACGCAATACGCTCCAGCTCGCGCTCCGGGTCTTCGGGATCGAAGACCACCAGGTCGTCGCGATCGCCGGCGCAGGGATAAAAGCCGATGATCGTCTTGGGCTCGAACCAGCCCGCCGCCTTCACTTCATTTTCTAGCTCCAGCAAAATGGGGCGATACTTCTCTTCGATCAGGCGCAGATAATCGCCCTGAGCCGCGGTCTTCAGTTGCCACTGATTCTTGAAGAGCGCGGTTTCATTCAGGTAGGGAAAGACTTCGTCGAGGTTGTAGTTCCTGAAGACGCGCGCGCCCCAAAAGGCCGGCTTGGGAATGGCTGAAACCCGCTCCACGACCGGTGAACGGCCCTCCGCGGTCAACTGCACAAGGGTCAACTCCTCCGCGGAAATATCTCTCTTGACAAAAGCCTTCACCGTCTTGCCTTCGGTCTCCCGCTGTTCGCGCACAGCTGCATCGTCGGAGGTCAAGTCGGCCATGACGTGCAGGCCGGCGAAGGCGTCCTCGGCATAAAATACTGGCCCCGAGTATTCCTTGCGCAGATCGTCTTCAACGTACTTGCGGGTGAGCGCTGCGCCGCCGCAGACCACGGGCACGGTCATGCCCAGCCGCTGCAAATCCTGCAAGACGTACTTCATTTCGAGCGTGGACTTGACCAGCAGTCCGCTCAGGCCGATGGCGTTGGCGCCGTGCTCGCGCGCGGCGTCGATGATCGCGCCGGAGGGCTGCTTGATGCCCAGGTTCACCACGCGATAGCCGTTGTTCGAGAGGATGATGTCCACCAGGTTCTTGCCGATGTCGTGCACGTCGCCCTTCACGGTGGCAAGCACCATGATCCCTTTGCCGCCGCCGTCCTGCTTCTCCATCTTCGGTTCCAGATAAGCTACCGCGGCCTTCATCACCGCAGCCGAATCGAGCACCGAAGGCAGTTGCATCTTGCGCGCGCCGAAGAGATCGCCGACGGTCTTCATGCCGTCCAGCAGCACCGTATTGATGAGGTCTAGCGGGGAGTAAGTCGCAAGCGCGGATTCGAGCGCCTCTTCAAGCGATTGCTTATGCTCGCCGAGGCCGATCGTCCGCTCGCCGCGAATGATAAGCTGCTTGAGCTTCCCCTCCGTGGTGAGACTTTCGGCGGCGATCACGTCCGCTTGCACCGAGCCTTTACCCAGGCTGGTGAAGTGCGCCATATACGTCTGCAAGGGTTCGCTCCCGGTTCCGCTGCTATCTTGAAAGATGAGCTTGCGGGCCAGCTCGACTTCGACCTCGGGAATCTTGTAGAGCGGATAAATCTTGGAGTAGTTGACGATGGCGGCGTCGAGCCCGCGATCCACGGCCTCCTTGAGAAAGACGCTGTTCAGCACGCGGCGCGCATAGGCGTTCAGGCCGAAGGAGATATTGGAGACGCCGAGCACGGTTCGGCAGCGCGGCAGCTCCAGCTTGATGCGCCGCACCGCTTCAAGCGTCTCGATGGCTGCCGAGCGATACTCCTCCTGGCCGGTCGAGATAGGCAGGGTAAGCGCGTCGAAGATCAGGTCCTCGGGCCGCAGGCCGTACTTGTTCACCGCAAGATCGTGAATGCGATGCGCGATGGCCACCTTGCGGTCGGCGGTGAGGGCCATGCCCTGTTCATCGATGGTGAGCGCGATGACCGCTGCGCCGTAGCGGCGGGCCATGGGCAGCACCAGGCTGGTGCGCTTCTCGCCGTCTTCGAGGTTGATGGAGTTAATGACCGGCTTGCCGGGAATGCGCTTCAGCGCCTCTTCGACGACGTTGGCCTCGGTGGAGTCGACGAGAATCGGCGCTTGAACGCGCGTGGCAATCTTTTCCAGCACCGCGTTCATGTAGGCCATCTCGTCCTCACCCACAATGGCGCAACAGAGGTCGAGCATTTGCGAGCCTTCGCCCACCAAGCGATTGGCCATCGAGAGAATGCCGTCGTAGTCCTGGGCGCGCACCATGTTGCGGAAGTGTTCCAGGCGGGTGGTGGTGTTCATCTCCTCGGCGATGATGATGGGCTGCGCGTCGGCTTCAAGGAGCAGGGAACTGTATGCGCTGGCCACAACCGATTGCGGCTTGACGGAGCGCGGCGCGGGTGCGAGCCCCTTCACGGCTTCGGCTACCGCGCGCAGATGCTCGGGCGTGGTGCCGCAGCAACCGCCCACAATCTGCACGCCGTATTCGGAGACGAAGCGGCGATGGAAGGCCGCCAGCTCGGCGGGCGTGAGCTTGTAGACGGCATGGCCGCCCTCGTTATGCGGCAGGCCGGCGTTGGGCTGAACGCTGATGGGCACGGTCGAGTTCTGGCACAAGAAGCGGACCGCGTCGTTCATCTCAGCCGGGCCGGTGGCACAGTTGAGGCCGATCGCGTCGGGCTGAAAGCTCTCCAGAACGGCGAGAGCCGCGCCGATCTCCGAACCCAAAAGCATGGTTCCGGTAGCTTCGAGCGTTACCTGGACCTGCAACGCAACCCGCCCCGGCGAGCGCCCTGCCGAGGGAGTCTTGCCTTCGCTAGCATCTCGAATCGCATCCTGGCACGCGGCCAGAGCGATTTTGGCCTGAAGCAGATCCTGGCACGTCTCGATCAGCAACACATCGACGCCGCCCTCGATGAGCGCCTCCGCCTGTTCGCGGTAGGCGGCGGCCATGGCGTCGTAGCCGATGTGCCCCAGCGAGGGCAGCTTGGTGGTGGGGCCGATGGAACCGGCCACAAAGCGCGGCTGCCCGGGCGTCGAATACGCGTCGGCCACTTCGCGAGCCAGCCTGGCCGCGGCCACATTCAACTCGCGAGTGCGGTCCTGCAGGTCGTACTCGGCCAGCACGATGCTCGATGAGCCGAAGCTGTCGGTCTCAATCACATCGCAGCCAGCCTCAAGAAACGAGGCATGAATCGCGCGGATCACATCCGGCCGGGAGAGCACCAGCAACTCGTTGCACCCCTCCTTGCCCCAGAAATCTTCCGCGGTAAGGTTGTGCTTCTGCACACTGGTGCCCATCGCGCCGTCATAGACCAGCACGCGCCGTTTCAACTCCTGGAGAAAATCCGCCAAAATCGCTCCCCGCCTCGCCGGCCGCCTGGAAGAAAGGGAAGAGCGGCCAATACCCTCAGGATAAATGCTTCGCAAGTGTGCCCGCGAAGAAGAGCGGCCCTGCGCCGAAAGGACTTGAATCCCTCTAGCGCAACGCGCCGTCCCCATTCCGGAAGCATGCCTGTCAATCTACGGCGGCGGCTGTGTTACCGTTGCAATACGGCGTCCCTGAGCCGGGCCGGGGTTTCCGGGCCTTCGGCCAATGCCGGCGAATCGTCGGGAAAGGGGCGGCGCGCGTAACCCGAGAATGTCCCAGGAGCCGGAATCGATTTCGCCCTCGTTGCCCGCGAGCCCGGCTACCCAGCCTGGGCAGGCGGAGGCCGTCTTGCCTGCGTTGGAAATCGTGCAGCCTGCGCCGGAGCGGATTCCGCCCTGGCTGGAGCGCACCGAGTTTATTTTGCGCACGTTATTGTTGATGTTCATTGGCTTGGCGATCTGCATTGCGCCCTGGTCGCCGATGTTCTGGGAACAAAACCTACTTTTTAAGAAATTTCCCCAGCTCTGGATCTATGCCGCCAACGGCGCGGTGCGGGGCATCGTCTCGGGACTGGGGCTTTTGAATCTCTGGATTGCGTTTCAGGACGCGATCCGGCACTGGGACGGATGAGCGATGGACGACGAGAACCAGGGGTCAGAGATCAGAGATCAGGGATCAGTTCCGGCGGCGCTGGCGGCGGCTCCGCTGGCTTATGAGAATCCTGCCTTTCTGAACAGCGCGGACGGCCGGCTGATCCGCATCGTGGCCGAGTATCTGGAGCCGCTGGCGCGGTTCCGGCGGGAGCAGATCCAGGATACGGTGGTGTTCTTCGGGTCGGCGCGGTTTCGCGGGCGCGAGGAGGCCGATCATGCTCTGGAGCTGCTAGAGAACACCGGGTCGACGCGTCCGGCTCCCAGCCATGAGCAGCCGGCTAGCGCTCCAGAGATTGCGGCCGGCCAGGCCACGGAGTTGCAGCGCAAGCGGGCAGTGGCGGCCGTGGAGATGGCCCGCTACTACGAGGATGCGCGGCGGTTGGCGGGGCTGCTGACGGCGTGGGCCAAGAGGATTCCGTCGCGGCGGCACCGGTTTGTGGTCACCTCGGGCGGCGGACCGGGGATCATGGAGGCGGCCAATCGCGGGGCTCACGAGGCGGGCGGCAAGACCATCGGATTGAATATCAGGCTGCCCTTCGAGCAGGCGCCGAATCCTTACATTACCCCGTCGCTGAGCTTCGAGTTCCACTACTTCTTCATGCGCAAACTGTGGTTCGCCTACCTGTCGAAGGCGCTGGTGGTCTTTCCCGGCGGATTCGGCACGCTGGACGAGATGTTCGAGATCCTCACGCTGGCGCAGACCCGCAAGCTGGCCAAGAAGATCACGGTGGTGGTCTACGGCTCGGAGTATTGGAAGAAGGTATTCAATCTGGAAGCGCTGGTGGATACGGGCGCGATTTCGCCCAAGGACATTGAGCTTTTTCAGTTTGCCGATACGCCGGAGCAGGCCTTCGAGCTTTTGCGCCGCGGGCTGACCGAGAATTACCTCCTTGCCGAAGCGGCGGCGGGAACCCTGGAGGAGAGCCAGGAGATGACGCCGGGCGAGGATCTGATGGCGGGCTGGACGGTCGAGGACTTTCTCGGCCCGGAGATGGCCCGGACCAACAAATAAGAGTAAGTCCGTGGCGGCGTCTCCGGGTTTCGCAATCCTGTATGCGCTGGGATTGATTCTGCTAGCCTTATTGCACGGCATTCCCCATGGCCCGCAGCCGGAAGAAGGAGTTTTGGTGGCGGCCTGGACCAGGTGAAGGAGCGCTCGTCCTTTGGTTTTTTCAGGGAATGTGAGGGGAACTGCCCGGATTTTTCCGGGATCTTTGGGGTTACCATATTGGTTCCTTTGCCAATTGAAGGGCTATTCGCGCCATCTTAACCGGGCGTTTACGGTTGGGAGGGGATACTGGGTGCAGAAATCCGGGCACGATCGCGGAGAAGGAGCAGAAATGGCCAGTTCGACCATCTCATACCTATGGCGCGACCCCAACGCGCCAAGAGGCTTCCGGTCAGGCGTTTCCTTGCACGGTCACACCAACCAGTCGAAGGAGACGCTGGATTTTCTAGCAAACTTCGGCAACCAGTACCCGGTCATGCGGCCTCTGCTTTCGCGGTTGGAGCGACGGGCGGCGGAGGTCCACGGGGTGCGTGTGAACTACGCGGCCGCGTACTGGACGCCGCCGATGACCCCCAAGCTGGCGTTCGACCTGGAGAGCGGGCAGGTCGAGAAGCTGGACCTGGCGCCCATGGTTTCCCTCACCGATCACGACACCATCCAGGCGCCGATGCTGCTGCGGACGGTGCCCAGCGCACGGCGGATTCCGGTATCGGTGGAGTGGAGCGCTCCCTATGGAAAGCAGTCGTTCCACCTGGGCGTGCACAACCTGCCCAGCGCGCGAGCCACGGAGTGGATGGAGACGCTTAGGAGTTATACCGACAATCCGAGCGACGCGCGGCTCACCGAGATTCTGGCAGCGCTGGACGCGGAGCCCAACGTGCTGGTGGTATTCAACCACCCCATGTGGGACCTGTACCTGATCGGCCAGGAGAAGCACGAGTTTCTTGTAAACGAGTTTCTGCAGAAGAACGGCAACTATCTGCACGCGCTGGAGCTGAACGGGTTGCGGCATTGGGAGGAAAACCGCAGAGCGCGGCGGCTGGCGGAGAAGTGGAACATGCTGACCGTCTCCGGCGGGGACCGGCACGGCGTGGAACCGAACGCCAATATCAACCTGACCAACGCCACCAGCTTTACCGAGTTTGTGCACGAGATACGGCGGCAGAAGAAGAGCGATATTCTCTTCATGCCGCAGTATGCGGAGCCGTGGAAGCATCGGATTCTGCAGTCGACGATCGACGCCGTGCGCCACTATCCGGAGTTCCCGCAGGGCTCGCGCACCTGGGACGAGCGCGTTTATCATCCCGATGCCAACGGGGTGGCCAGGCCGCTGAGCGAACTCTGGCCGAACGGAGCGGCTCCGCGGGCGATGAGCTTTGGTATCGGGTTGGTGCAACTGATGGGCCGGGGCCTGGTTTCAGGCGGGCTGCGCATGGCATGGAGCGAGGCGCACCAGTTGCGGCTGGCGCTGGGCGAGCACGACGGCTGAAACGGGAGGGGATCTTTCCGGCGCAGGTCCCAGTCAAATTGAAAGAACTGTATGGCCGATAGAATCCCGCGGGTGGCCTACTTCCCCGACTCGTTCCACGAGGTGAACGGGGTGGCACACACCAGCCGGCACTTTGAGGCCTTTGCACGGCGGCGGAATCTGCCGTTTTTGTGCGTGCGCGCCGGAGGCCGCAAGCCGGCGATCCTGGAAGACGGCAATGTGTGGACCCTGGAGTTGCCGCGCGGCTTTCTCTCCTTTGCCCTTGAGAAAGACCTGCGCTTCGATCCCGCGTTTCTGCGCCATATACCGCTGATCGGCGAGGTGCTGGAGCGGTTCCGGCCCGACCTGATTCACATTACCGGCCCCAGCGAGGTGGGAATGCTGGGTGCGGGGCTGGCCCACCATCTCAGCTTGCCGCTGGCCGCCAGTTGGCACACCAACGTGCATGAGTATCTGGCGCGGCGGTCGGATTGGCTCGTGCGCCTGCTGCCCAAGCGGCAATCGAACGCCACGGGACAGAAGATCGAGGATCTGGCCATGGCTGTGGCGGCCAGGTTCTACTCAGTGGCGCAGATACTGTTTGCGCCCACCCCGGAGCTATGCGCGCTGCTGGAGCGGAACACGGGGCGGCCTTGCCACCTGATGCCGCGGGGCGTGGACGCGGAGCTTTTCCATCCGGCCAAACGGAAGCGCAATCCGGAAGACGGGGAAGCCGTGCTGGGTTTTGTGGGGCGGCTCTCTGTGGAGAAGAACGTGGCCTTGCTGGCCCAGGTGCAGGAAGAGCTGGAGCGGCGGGGGCAGCGGAGCTTCCGGTTTCTGATCGTGGGCCACGGCGGCGAGCAGGGCTGGCTGCGCGAGCGGCTGCCGCGCGCGGACTTCCCCGGAGTGCTGCGCGGCGAGGAACTCTCCACGGCCTACGCGAATATGGATTTGTTTGTCTTTCCGTCGCACACCGATACCTTTGGCAACGTGGTGCTGGAGGCGCTGGCCAGCGGAGTGCCGGCGATTGTGACCCCCGACGGCGGGCCGCCCACCATCGTCCGCGACGGCGAGACGGGACGAATTGTGCCGGACGCGGAGTTTGCCGAGGCCGTGGCCGGCGTGCTCGCCGACCCCGCAAAGCATGCGGCCATGCGGCTGGCAGCGCGCGATTATGCGCTGAGCATGAGCTGGGACTCGGTCTTTGAAGGAGTCTATGCGGCGTATGAAAGGATGCTGCCGTGGCGGGAGCAGGCGGCGGGGTAGGAGTCAGCCGAAAAGCGCTGATGGCGCTGCTCAGTCGCGTTGGTCAGCCGCCTGAGCAGCCCTCGTTGCGGCAGTGACGGTCTATTGCTTGCCGGCTCCCTTTAAGATCGAGATCCCGGTCAGGCACCGTTCATTCAGGTCGTATGCCCCCGGCGCCATCTCCAACTGCCACAACGTCCGCCGGTTCTCGTCCGAGCCCATGATCCTTGCCGTCGGAACGTCTTTTCCCGGAGTGATGACGATGGTGACGTTTTCGATCCGCGGCGCATCGCCATCGGTCTTTCCATCCGGAAGCACGTAGCTGAAGCTGACGCGCTGAGCATCGCCGCCCAGCTTGGTCCACAAAAAGTACTCGCATTGCCGCTCGTCCCGCTGAACTCCGCGGACGGTGAGCTTGGTCAACGTGAATTCAGGCCCCACCACGGTTTGGCTTGCCGCGGGCGATGGAACAATGCCGCCAATCAAGACGAGCAATGCGACCATCGGAACGCTACCCAGATATCGAGTGTTCATGCGCCATGCACCTCCTGCTGCTTCCGACTCAACGGAATACACCCATGCAAGCTTCCTACATCATAAAGGCTGCAAAGCGCAATCCCCCAAACGCCGCATAGCATGGCCACCGAGTGGATCGGCGGGAATGCATTGGGCTGGCGCCGTCAATCAACCAAGGCCAGGCCGAACGCGGCCCGCATGAATGACTTTTAGACTGATCGATCCGGGATCGGTGAAGAAGCCGAATCCAGTGTAGGCCGCCGCAAATAGGGTGATTTGCCAATGTCCGCGAATGGAGTGAATTCGTAAAAGAGGCTTCCCTCAGGGGCTAAAGCCCGGCTCATTTGGGGCCGTTTACGGCACGACTGAAGTCGTGCCCTTTCAAAACATAAACGACCATATGTGTGGCGGACACCACTAGTTGTTGTTGCAAACGCTCCACTCTTACCAGGAGAACAGCCGGATAAGTCCAGTCCGGCGTGGACCTCAGCGCGTTTCTGCCGAGGTAACCTGCTGAGCTGCATGAGCGGCGAGATAGAAGCTGGTAGCCGCATTGACCACGTACTCGTTCTCATACCAGAGAAAGGGCCACGCCTCTTTAAGCTCCGGGAAATCCGGAGGAATGACGACTGGACCGGGAGCCATCGCGCCGGGAATGAAGGTATAGTCTGCGCGGTTATTGCCGTATCCAATGAGCTTGGAGACGGCGCCCACTGAAGCCACAAGCGAGTAATTGTCGACGGGATGCCTGCCAAGGGCGTAGTCGAAACCGCGCAGAGTGTACTCATCGCCAATGACGTCCGGAAACGCCTGGTGCAGAAAATACATGCGCGTGGCAAAGTTCGTCACGCCGGCGGATCCACCCCAGGCGCCGCGCCGAATCGGGACACCGAAGGGATTCTGCGCCATCGCTGCGTCCACC
>JBEKPA010000124.1:0-10031 GCA_049521195.1 Occallatibacter sp. | reverse complement strand
TCTCGTCGGCGAAGACGTGAATGCGCTTGCCCTGCTCGACCGCCAAGCGGATGACGCCCAGAGCGGTTCCGTAGCCGCAGGTGGCCAGAGCGCCGGCGTTGCAGTGGGTCAGCACGCCTATCGACCCCACGGACGAGGACCCGTCTGCGGGGGCCCCGCCTCCCTCGTCCGGCAGCAGCGCCGCGCCGAATGCGCCCATCTTCTTGCAGGCGGCTATATCTTCCTCGTACATGGCGTGCGCTTCGGCCAGGATTCTGTCCTTGATCTCGACCAAAGGTACGCCCGACCCGGCCAGGGTCGCAAAGAGCCGCTTCATGCGGTCGATGGCCCAAAACAAATTCACTGCGGTGGGCCGCGTAGCCGCCAGCCGGGCGCAGATCCGCTCGAACTCGGGTGCGAACAGATGGGGCGTCACGGCGCTTGTGCGCAGTGCGCCCAGGGCGATGCCGTAGGCGGCGGAGACGCCGATGGCCGGCGCGCCGCGCACCACCATGGTGACGATGGCATCGGCCACCTGCTCGTAAGTGGTCGCCAATACGTAGCTCTCCTCCAGGGGGAGCTTGGTCTGATCGATGAAGCGGACGCCTTCGGGGGTCCAGGTCAGGGTGGGAATCATGCAAGATCAGTGTAAACGGTGAGACGCCAGGGGTCAGGGGACGGCCGAGAGTGCTGGATGAGCGGCATGCAATCCCACCTCTGGCGGGAGGAAGCGAGTTGCGCTGGAGCATCTCCGGTTTTTCACTGGACTTGCTTCGGCTCGAATGCGTAGAGTGATTGCGGTACTTTCCATTGCCTTTTTTCCAATTCCAGCGGCTCGCCCAGCGCCCTGGCCGGCGCCTGTGACCGCGCTTGCAAATCGTCGATTGGAAAGCAGCGCAGTGCGGCAGTTCTTTTCAGAGAAAGCGGGGAGAGAGATTCATGGCAACGCAGTCAAAACCGGCGGCGGCAAGCGCGCCCAACTATACAGTGCCGTTCATTATCGTCACTGCCCTGTTCGGCATCTTCGGGTTCCTCACCAGCCTGAACAACCAGTTGGTGGGCAAGCTGAAAGAGATCTTTAATCTGCCCTACGGGCCATCGATGCTGGCTACATCGGCCTGGTTCTTTGCTTACCTGGTTTTTTCGGTTCCCAGCGGCAAGCTGATTGAAAAGGTCGGCTACAAGAGCACCATGGTGATTTCGCTCTTCATCATGGTGGCGGGCGCGCTGTTGTTTGTACCCGCTGCCAATACGGTGAGTTTTCCTCTTACGCTGACAGCGATCTTCGTTTTGGCCACGGGCGTATGCGCCCTGCAGACCTCGGCCAACCCCTATGTCGCGATTCTTGGCCCCGAACAAAGTGCGTCGGCGCGACTGAACCTGGCGCAGGCCTTCAACTCCGGCGCTTCGGCCGTGGCCGGAATCTTTGCGGCCCGCTTCATCCTTGCCGACACCAGTAAAGTCACCGATGCCGCCAGCCAGGCTCATATGCTGCAAGCGCCATACGTATACATTGCCGGTGGGTTGCTGGTGCTGGGTTTTACGGTCATGTTCCTGCATTTGCCGGCGATCACCTCATCCCGTCCCTCGGAAGATTCCCCGGCGCCTGGCCGCAGCATTTGGAGCTTCTCGCACACGGTGCTGGGCATGGTGGGAATCTTCTTCTACGTCGGCGTTGAAATCGCTCTCGCCGCGATTTGCATCCAGTATTGTGAGCAGCAGGGAATCAGCAGTGTCCAGACGGCTGGATTTCTGGTTACGGTTTACTACCTGCTCATCATGGCGGGCCGCTTCGTGGGTAGTGCGCTAATGAGCGTGATCAAAGCCGAGAAGATGCTTGTTGTATTGGGTATCTTGGGCATTGTTTTGATGGTGGTCTCCATGGTTACCCATGGTCCGATCGCCATCTGGAGCCTGGTTCTCTGCGGCCTCGCCAACTCCATCATGTACCCGACCATCTTTACCCTGGGCATCGCCGAACTGGGCCCCCTGACCAGCGAAGGCTCCGGCGTAATCACCATCGGGAATGTGGGCGGCGCGGTGATTCCACCGCTATTCGGGTTCCTAGCAGACAAGATTGGGATTCAGTACGCTTTTGTCCTGCCCATCGTCTGCTACATTTTTATTGCCTACTATGGCCTGTTGGGATACAAGCCCAGCAGAGCATAGCGGCCACGCATCGTTTGCATAGAACTCACGGCCCTCCGGCTCCAATCGGAGGGCCGCGCAGCGCAATGGGATCAACTCACGCTTCCCACGGGTTCAACAGCGCCACGCCGGTAGCCTCGTAGTCGGAGATATTGCGCGTGACGACGGTCATGCCGTGAACCATGGCGGTTGCCGCGATCAGCGAGTCCCGGTAGGAACGCGGGTTTGGAACGTGCAGCGCCGCGCATCGGAGCGCAACGAGAGTATCGACCGGCAGAATGCGGTCTGCAAAGGCGGGCAGCACATGATCTTCCAGCCATGAGCGAAGCATGGCTCCCTGGGACGCATCGCGACGCTCCATCAGCAGTGTCCCGCGCTCCAATTCCAGAACGGTGATGGACGACAGGAACATGGATGCCACCGGCATGCTTTCTGACCAAGCCCGTACGCGGCGGTCTCCCTTGGCGGTTCTTGTCTTGCGGAGCTCTGAAATGACATTCGTGTCCAGCAGGTACATCATGACAAGTCGATCGCAGGGTAAATCTCGCCACCCAAGCGCGGCGGTTCGAACTCAATGAGATCGGCATCCGGCATCGCCAACAGGTCGACGATGCTCTTCCCCTTGCTAATAATCTCCTGGTATTCCTTGATCGAAAGCAGCACATGGGCAGGCCGACCGCGATCCGTAATGAAGACGGGACCGCTCCTGGCGGCCTTCTTGGCCCGGCCAGTTTCCTGATTGAACTCCCGGCTTGATAAGGTTGTGATTGCCACGGCGCCTGCCTCCTTGTAGCAATGTTTCTACATTCTAGCACAACTAGCTCTCTTACTCGAACCGCAGCAGGACAATTTCCGCGCTACTTCCGACCCGCATCGGAGGCCCCCAGGTTCCGGCGCCGCTCGAGGTGTAGACCTGCAGAGTCCCGAACCGCTGCAAACCTAACGTGAACTCCCCGAAAGCGTGCCGCACGAACCAGGTGAAGGGGAAGAGTTGGCCGCCATGCGTGTGCCCGGAGAGTTGCAGGCTGACGCCGGCTTGCTCCACGATAGGCAGCCGGTTGGGCGCGTGGCTGAGCAGAATGCTGGCGTGTCCGCGATCGAGGCGCAGGGCATCCAGCGTGGCATGGACGCGGTGCAGTTGGGTGGAGTCGCGATAGAAGATGCCCACAATCTGCAGGCCATCGACGGTGACCTTTTCATTGGCCAGAACGCGCACGCCGGCCCGGGCGAGGGTCTCGCAGTACCGCTCGGCGTGGCCAAACTCCTCGTGGTTGCCGGTGGAGAAATAGATGCCGAAGGGTGGGGAAAGCTCTTTGAAGGGCGCGGCCAGGCGCCCCGGATCGGATTTGGTTCCGTCGAAGAGGTCGCCGGGGATGAAGACGATATCCGGGTTCAGGCGCGCGGCCATGCGCGCGATGCGCCGGCTGAATCCGACGCCGTTGACGTGGCCTAGATGCAGGTCGCTGACCACCAGGGCCGTGCGGGCGCGCCAGGATTCAGGCAGGTTGGGCAGTGTGACCGGGATGCGCCGGATGTGAATCCAGCGGGCATTGATCAGCCCATAGAGGCCGGTCAGGGCGGCCAGGGTAAACAAGACCGCGGCGATGAGGGGGCGGAAGTGGAGCGGGCTGTGGCTCAGCCCGGAAAGCAACAGCGCGAACCAGGCCACCCAGCTCAGGCAGGCTGCGAAAAAGAAGAAATTAAGGAACCCCAGCCACACGGCGGCAACCCTGTAGAGCCCCACGACCAGCCAGTTGGAGGAAGTGAAACCAAGCAGAGCCGCGGCGATGAAGCTGAAGGCCAGCAGAAAGATCGCGTTCCCCAGCACCAGCGTCATGGCGGGGCTGAGATTGCCCTGGAAGACGACGAAGGTGCGATAGATAAACCAATGGGCAAGACACAGAAAGGCTTGCATCGAGAGGATGCCGAACATCGGCCAGGCCTTCAAACCGGGGTCTCCTTGCTTCCATGATTGCATAGCAGAGATCAGGGATCAGAGAGCAGGGATCGGGGGCTGGCGGCTGCATGAAAGAATACTTCAATGGCTTTCGATGAAGGCGGCGCGCTCGGCCTTTACATCTCGATTCCCTTTTGCCGGTCGAAGTGCACCTATTGCAACTTCGCCTCGGGGGTTTACCCAAAGAGCGAGCATGCGCGCTATGTGGACCGGCTGATCGAGGATCTTGGGGCGGCCCGCGAGTGGGCGGCGCGCATGGCGGTCGCGCTGCCGCGCCGGGTGGACTCGGTTTACCTGGGCGGAGGAACTCCGACTCTGCTGGCGCCGGAGCTGCTGGCGCGCCTGTTCGCGGCCATGCGGGCGGAGTTCGACCTCGAGCCGGAGGCCGAGATCACCGTCGAATGCGCGCCCGGCCAGCTCGCGGACGAGATGCTGGAGGCGCTGGTCGAGGCGGGCGTGAATCGCGTCAGCCTGGGCGTGCAGTCGTTCGTCGATCGCGAGGCGGCCATCAGCGGGCGGCTGCACAACCGCGCCACCGTCGAGCGGGATTTGCGCCGCCTGCGCGCGGCCGGTATAGCCAACCTGAGCGTGGACCTGATCGCCGGCCTCGCCGGCCAGACCTTCGCCTCCTGGGAAGAGTCTCTGGCGGCGCTCATCGACTCTGGCGTCCCCCACGCCAGCGTCTACATGCTGGAGGTGGACGAGGACTCCCGCCTGGGCCGCGAGGTTCTGGCCGGCGGCGCGCGCTACCACGCCGCGCTGGTTCCCACCGACGATGCCATTGCGCAAATGTACTCGACGGCCATCGAGCGCCTGGGCGCGGCGGGCCTCGTCCAGTACGAGATTTCCAACTTCTGCCGGCCGGGCTTTGCCTCGCGCCACAACCTGCGCTACTGGCAGCGGAGGCCCTATCTTGGCCTGGGGCTGGATGCGTCCTCCATGCTGCGCGCGGCCTCTTCGCAAGGCTTCGTGCTCCGCTCGACGACGACCGACGACCTTGCAGCCTACCTTGCGGGCGCTGAGCCGGTCGAAACCACATGGCTCTCGCCCCGGAAGCAGCGCGAGGAGGCCTGGTTTCTCGGCCTGCGCCTGAATGCGGGGGTTAATGTGGCCGCGCTGCGGCGTGAGTTCGGCCCGGCAATGACCGCCCCTGCGCTTGAGGCCGTTGCCCAACTGGTCGAAGTTGGCCTGCTGACCTCGAACGGCAGAACAGTTCGCCTCACCGCGCAAGGCCAACTCCTCTCCAACAATGTCTTTCAGGAGTTTCTTGGGCTGGGGAAGGAAGCGGGTGAAGTGAGCGATGGTGCTTTCCCGGGCTGATCCGACTCCCCTTTCATGGGCCGGACGGCACCTAAAGTGAGAGCGCTTCTCCGCCCAGTTGCGTCTATAATCCCAGCTAGCCACAAGAATCGCTCTCGGCAAATCGCGTGGCCATCCCAGCTATGGAGGGCGGGATCGATGCTTGAGCCATTGAAGAAGCATCCGCCGGTAACTCTTGTTTTAGCTCTGCTTTTGCTTCTGCCGGTGCTGACGGTCGCCAAGGCGCAGACCACCAAGCCGGCTCCCGCGCCCGCACCCGCTCCTGCAGCCCCGGCCCACACAGGCAAAGCTCCTGAGGCTGCGCCCGCGCCCCACGAAGCGCCACCCAAAGAGGCGCCGTCCGAAGCCCGCCCCGCTCACAGTTCTGAGCAGGGAGCCGAGCCACAGCACAGCGCCCAGCCGGAGCACAACGCCCAACCGGAACACAGCGCCCAGCCGGAGCACAATGGTAACCCGAGGCCCGAAATGGTGCCGTGGCATCCCGATCCCGAGCACACCCCGTCCGCTGCAAACAGATCCCCCGAAGCCACAAGCTCAGGCTCCTCCACCAGTTTGGATGGCACCCGGACCACCTCAATTACACGCCGCGACGGTTCCACCAGGACTACAATCGCCCATCCCGACGGCACTTTCACTACGAACGAACGAGGCCCTCATGGCGAGTCGCTTGGCGGAAGCAGCGGTACCGGCGACGGCTCCTATTCCGGCTCGGTAGTCTCTCCGATTCCTGCCCACATGTCTGCCTCACCAGGCTTCCGGCGTCCACCGGAGCCGGATTCGGCGGAAGCCCAGGCCACACTGCATCAACTGAATGCGGCGCGCGCCAAACTCAGCGGCGTAAACAGGTTTCCAATCCCAGGCGGACAGGTCTTCAACTTCGGCAACGTAGTCAACGTAAGGACCGGCGACGGCCGCAGTTATTTTCTGCGCGCCGACGGCACAATTGCCCGTTTTCAGAGCCGGGTCGGACAACCCAATGCCTTAGGCCGGGTGACAACCGCCTCCGGCCCGCAGGGCACGGCAGCCACCTCCAGCCCGTCGGAGAGGCCCGTAAGACCCATTGTTTTATCCGCAATGGGAGATTTCGCCAGTTTCCGTCCCGACGGCAAAATCATCTCCCTGCGCACCGGCGGTCCGAAGGGACTCGATATCCAGCACGGCGCGCGCGGTGAGCGCATCATCACCTCCCGTCGCCCCGACCACAGCGTTCTAGTCAGTACCGGGCGGCACAGTGGCTATCTTGAGAGGACCATCAACCAGGACGGCCGGACTCTTATACTGCGTACATATTTCTCTGGGAACAGAACCTATCGCCGCGCCTACGCCAGATTCACCGGCAGGTTTGCTTCCATGCAAGTGAACGGCCCTCGCCCCAAGCTCTACATTCCGCGGCATGTTTATGCGCCGGCTTTCTATGGATGGGTGTATGGCGGATGGAACCCACCCGTCTTTTACCCTTGGAACTGGATGAACAGGCGCTGGTACGCCTTCTACCGCCTATTTTTCGCTCCATGGCCAGTCTACCCCGACGGCAGCTACTGGCTTACCGACTACGTTCTCGGGCAGACCCTGGCGGATGGCTACGATATGCAGCAGCCGGACGACGGCTCTGCCGGCGCAGACGGGAGCAGCGATGCTAATTCAGACAGCAGCTCCGCCGACCCTGGGCAACAGACCGACGACGAAACCGTTTACGCTCCCGCAGCAACAGCCATCTCGCCCGAGGTGAAGCAGGAGATCGCTGCCGAAGTGCATCGACAACTTGCGGCCGATAGCACCTCGGATGCAGGCTCCGAGCCCGCACAGGCTGCCGCGCCGGACGATCCCGCCCAGTTCATGCAAGTCGGACATCTTTTTGTCGTCACCACCCCGATCAATGTGCGAATCGATGCGGTCTACAGGCGGACGGTCGCGTTTGGAGCTCAGCAATGCAACCTTTCACCGGGAGATGTGCTTCGACTGACACGCATACCGCAGCTTCAGACCGCTGCCGTGGCGGGTGCCGATGTAGCGAGCCTAGGAACCCCAGCCCTCGTCTTTCTCGAAGTAGCGGCCAGCCAACGCATGGACTGTCCGGCAGGTGTTCAGGTGGGAGTGCAAACGGTGGCGCTTCAGGAGATGGAGAACAGCTTTCAGGCGCAACTTGACGATGGGTTGCATTTGATGTATAGCCAGCAGGGAAAAAATGGCCTGCCCGCCGCGCCGCCCTCGACTGCTGCCGAGCAGCCTCTTCCGGCCGATCCTGCGGAAAGCACTGCAAGCCTGAGCACAGAACTCATGCAATTGCAGCGGCAGGCCAATCAGGCGGAGGCTCAGATTACCCAAACGGTCATGAGCGCACAGACGACCACGAATCAGCCCTAGGGGGAACCCTAGGCCACACAGACGAGGCCCAGGAACTCCGGCATTCTCCTGGACATCGACCCCTTCGCTACCACGCCAGCAATTCATCCCCGGAGCTGGGTGATAGAAAGGCCACTGGCGCGGCGGCGGGTAGCGCCGAGTCGCCAAAGAACTGGATCGACTCCGGCCCGTCGGCCTTGGCCCATTGCAGGGCCTGTTCGGCCTCGCGCAAAACCACCACTGGAGAACGCCCGTGGCTGCTGGCAACGCCATAGCACGCCGACAGCCGAATCGACTCACCCTCCATGCGAAAGGGCGAGGCAAAGACCTCGACGCGCAGCCGCTCGGCCAGCATCCCGGCGTTGGCCGTGTCGCAGCTGGGCAGCGCGATCAGGAACTCATCCATGCCGGGGCGGCCCAGCAGATCGTAGCTGCGCAGCAGGCGCGCGGTGCGGTTGGCCGCCTGGCAGAGCAGATCATCGCAGGCGTGAGCGCCCAGGCGCGAGTTCCAGTGGCCGAAGTCGTCGATGTCGAACAGAATCATGCTGAGCGGGCTATTCGTCCGCTGCACGCGATTCGTCTCCTGAAAGAGCAGGGCGAGCATGGCCTCGCGGTTGTAGACGCCGGTGAGGCGGTCGGTCTGCGCGTTCAACGCCGCCGCCTCGCGCAGCACGTCGAGTTCGTGGACCAGGCGGTTGGCGCGCAGCAGCAGGTCGATGCGCAGGCGCCAATAGACGGATTCGGCGGAGCGCGGAATCAGGTCGTGAATCACGCCGTCAGCGATCCGGTCGATCCATTCCTGCGTCACAGTGTCTGAAATCAGGACAATCGGCAGACGCCTGGCGCTGACTTGAGTGCGCGCAAGCGTCAGCAGTTGGCCCATCTCCATGCCGGGCAGATTCGAGTCGAGAAGCGCCAGGCTGGGTGCCATGGGCGCGGTGATAGCGGCCAGCGCGGCCGCGGCGGTGAGAACGACTTCGACGCGCGCGCCGGAGGCGAGCAGCACCGGTTCGATGGCGGCCAGAAGCGCCGGCTCGGGCGATGCCAGCAGGATCGTGGGTGGTTTATTGGCGAGCATCGGGAACGGCCTCCATGACGGATGCATCGGCAACGGTTAGAAATAGTTGAGAGAGCGTGAGGAGATTCTCGGAGGGAGGCAATTACCTGTGAGCGCATTTCGCGAACGAAAGTGTACTCCCGCGCCTCTTGCGGACCTTCCTCCCTTTCGCCGCCGCTGATTTTCGGACGCCCACTTTGCCAGTTTCGGCGGCCTCCATTGCGGCCTCACCGCTCCGGCCGCACCACCACATCCTGCCGCGGGTGGGTGTAGGCGGCTGGGGGCACATCGGTTAGGGGCAGCGCGGGGCCTTCCCAAAGCAGGCGCGGCCCGCCCTGGCTGGCGAAGTGCAGGCCCTCGAGATGGAAGATATGCTTGCCGGCGCGCAGGCCCAGCGAGCCGCGATCGTAGCGCATGGCATTTCCCGGCGCCCCGCAGACCTGCGCGAATGGCGGACCGGTCTTGGCCACTTCCACGCCGTCGATCACCAGGCGCGCGCCATCCCGAGCCAGCAGGTGGAAACTGTAGCCGCCATCGGCGGGAATGTCGATCTGGCCGTCCCAGGCAGCGGCGTAATGCGTAAAGCCCTGCGCATCCGCGCGCAGGTTGGGCCCTTCGCCGGTGAAGACCGCGCGTTCGGCGGCGAGGTTCGGAAGCTCGGTCCATTCTCCGGGATAGATCTTCCATGCGAGGCCAGCGAGCGTGGGTCCGGCTATGCTGGCGGCTTCATGCCAGTGGGCCACGGCCACCACTCCCTGCGCCGCCCAGTCCTCATGTCCGTCGCGATCCTCGACGTGGAGCAGAACCCGAAAGCGGCCAGAACCATCCAACTGAGTTCCCTCGGCGTCCGGGAAGCGATGACGCACGCGGCGGTCGCTGGCTCCAGCAATCTTTGTCCCGTCGCCGAAGAGCCAGGTGTAGCGCGCCTTAGGGGAGAGTTGCGCGGTAAAGGTGACAATCTCTCCCGGCGCAAAGACCGGAGGGTCTACGCTGAACGCCGCCACCGGACTGTGCGAAGTCACAAAATGTGCCGGCTGGGCGCCGTCGCCCGTCACCAGCGGAAGATCGGCATTTGCGGCTGCGCGGCTCTGACCGTACTTCACATTGTCGAAGGTCACGCCCGCCACGTCGCCGATCATCGTGGAATCGGCCAGCGGCGGCTGGTCCAGCGCCCAGATGTTACGGAAGGTGAACCCCTGCAAGCCCGGGTAAGCCTGCTCCATCTGC
>JBEKPA010000123.1:0-10054 GCA_049521195.1 Occallatibacter sp. | reverse complement strand
CAGTTAGAGATAAGCTTTCTAAACTGATGAAATACAAGAAGCTGGGTTTCAAAACCGCGCTAATGCTTGAAGATGTTGCTGGTACTCTATCAGGCAGTATACTGAGAGGCTATGAAAGTAAGTTAGAGGAAGTTGACTATATCGTCGTTTTTGTATCGAACGAAGAACGGATGATTATTGGTAAGGTGTGGAAGGAGGGGTCTGTTTGGTATTCGTTCCTCCCATATGACAGGAGATTCTCGTTCTATGAAGCGACCCATGCGTAGTCAGCAGAGACCTGCACGTGCATTCTTTCTTTATTTTCATGGGGTTTGACTTTAGCATTAGCAAAATTGCGGTGAAGGCTGCGGGGACTGAAACTTATTTGGTGAGAAATTGGCGGAAAGCAGCGGGCCTTGCTTCGGCAACGTGCGCGGCGGGCTGGTAGTTGTGGATGTTCGCCTGAAGGGTAAGTCAATGATCCTGATAGTTGTAAGGTTGGTGTTGGGGGTGCTACTGATAGGCGGCGGTGTGCTGATCGCCGGCGCAATTTTTCATGAGGGTGAGTTGAGTTTTCTCAACTGGGTTAAAGGGCTGGCGTCGATGATGAAGTACCTGGTAGCTGCGCTAGTGGTGATGCCGTTAGCAGCGGTTGCGTGTGTTGT
Source organism: Occallatibacter sp. (assembly GCA_049521195.1). Lineage (GTDB taxonomy): Bacteria > Acidobacteriota > Terriglobia > Terriglobales > Acidobacteriaceae > Telmatobacter. The sequence goes on along the minus strand of JBEKPA010000123.1, from coordinate 9,410 downwards.
GCTGGGTACATGGATGTTGGTGTGTCTGGTGGTGCTGGTGCTGGGGGGTATGGATAGTCTGGAGAGATTAGATACGTGGGGAAAGCGGCAATTGGATCGCCTGTTGGAACTGGTTTTGAAGTTCAATCGGCTCTTCGAGTGGCATTAGTGCGGCGTGTGGCGCACCCTGAGTTTTTGGAATTCTATCCTTCCCTCAAATCTGGGTGGCGGGTGGCGCAGGTTCCCATGAGCAATAAATGACGGGCGCCCCAAGTCCTTCGTCCGCGGCGGCGGAGGGATCTGGGAGACCACGAACCTCGACCGTCCGTCTTCCGCTAGAAAACTTCGCTGTGAGAACCGATGCGCACCAGCCGCAATGTAGAATCGTCCGGTTTTTTGTAGATAAGAAGCAGGTCGGGCTTCAAATGGCACTCGCGATGATTCGTATATTCGCCCGTCAACCCATGATCGTGGAGTTTCTCCGGCAGGGTTTGGTCCGCCGCCAGAAGTGAAATGGCCGCGAGAAGATCGGCATCGAGCGTGGCGCGATGCTGCCCCTTTGCCTCGCGCTTGTAATCCTTTCTGAACTGGGCGGTTCTGCTAATCGTCCGCATGGAGGTCAGCCATCAGCTCTTCGACATTGTTGAACTTCACAACCTCGCCCCGGTCGCCCGCCCTCATTGCAGCGACGGTCTTGGCGTTGGGAACGCGAAGCTCAAAAGGAAACGCCTGGTCGGTCGCCGCTCGCGTCAGAAAGACGCGCACCGCCTCGGAAAGACTCAACCCCATCGCGCCAAAGGTCTTCGCCGCCTTCGATTTCAGCTTCGGATCGATCCGGACATGAATCATTTCAGTAGCGCTCTGCATAAAACCACCCTTGAGGATATTGTATACGAATTGAGATACACGTGCAAATTGGAGGATTATTCCATCGACTTCTGCGCTCCATCCCTACGCGCACTCGGCGAAAAGGTGGGATTCCACCTGGAGAACCACGCAGTCCATCGCGGCGCTCATCCAGCCATAGCGTAGAATGGAGAGCTATCGGAGCCGCAACCGTTGGGGCGCCACGCACGATGATCCTTCTCGACCCAGACTTGGAGCCCTCCGCCGCGGCGGACGCGCCGAAGGCAACTTCGGCGAAGCGGGGGGCTGTTTCCGGCCCCACTGCTATTCCGCGCAATCGGCGCATTCCCGCTGTGCACACACTGGCCCGGTTTTTGTCGGCTGCGCAGGCTGCCGTGCGGCTGAGGGGCGAGGTGACCGTGCTGCTGACCACCGATGCGGCCATCCGCAAGCTCAATCGCCGGTTCCGGGGCAGGAACGAAGCCACCGATGTGCTGTCGTTTCCGGTTGAGGGCCCAATTCCAGGCTCGTCCGCGGAGGAGATTGCCGGCGACCTGGCCATCAGCGTGCCGGCCGCGCTGCGCCAGGCAGCGGAACAGGGCCACTCGCTCGCGACGGAGATCAAGATGCTGATTCTGCACGGACTGCTGCACCTGGCCGGCGGCGACCACGAGGCCGATTCGGGGCAGATGGCGCGCCGCGAGCGGCTGCTGCGCGGGCGGCTGGGATTGCCGCAGGGGTTGATCGAGCGGGCGGGAACGCCGAGGCACAGCGGGAGCAAGTCTCCCAAAGAGCATCCCTCAGGGGCTAAAGCCCGCGCTGTTTTACAAGCATCTGCGGCACGACTAAAGTCGTGCCCTGACACAAAGCCCGGTTTTCCCGCAGCCTCTAGAGCCCACGTGGATTCTGCTGGCGCTATGCGGGGGTTGAAACCCCCGCCTCCCGCCGAATCGGATTTTTCCGCCGCCAGCAAAGCCCTCAAGCCTGCGGCGAGGGCGGAACGCACATGAGCGCGCTGGCCATTGCGATGGTGGTTCTGCTGGCCATGGTGGAGACGCTGGCCAGCTACATCAGCCGCGTCTACTCCGAGTTCGGCAAGATACTGGCGCGCGAGATCGAGGAAAACCTGGACGCCTGGGAGGAGCTGATCGAGCCGCAGCTTGGCCTGACCCGCGAGCACGCCGCCATCTGCGCAGCCGTCCTACAGCAACTGGCGCTGGGCATCATCGCGCTGGAGTTCGGCGCGGTGCTCTTCGATCGCGCTCCGCATCTGGCCCGGCCCACCTATGGGGAGATTGCGCAGGCCGTGTTGGGCGTGGTGCTCGTAGTCGTCTTCTGCAACCAGTTTCTGCCCTCGCTGCTCTTCAACCGCACCCGCGGCCGGTGGGTCAGGCGGCTGGTGTGGCCCATCCGCCTGCTGCTGTGGCTGATGACACCCATCACCGTCTTTGTGCGCTTCTTCTTCAGTGTGGCCTCGCTGGCCGAGGAGCAGGCCAGCCAAGAGGAAGAGACCTCGGTGGATGTGGAGGCGCTGCTCGAAGCAGGCGAAGAGGAGGGCATCCTCGAGGAGAGCGACATCGACCTGGTCCGCTCCGCCGTGGAGTTCGGCGACAAGCTGGTTCGCGAGGTGATGACCCCGCGCCCGGAGGTTTTTGCCGTGCGCGATGCGACGACCCTGGAAGAGTTCCTCGCCGAACTGCGCGAGCACAACTTCTCTCGCGTGCCAGTGTATGCCGGGTCGCTGGACAGCGTAACCGGCATCGCCTTTACCCACGACCTTCTGCAAATCGCCGACGAGGAGGCTCGCACCCGCACCGTCGCCAGCATCCAGCGGCCGGCGGTCTTTGTGCCGGAGACCAAACGCGGCTACGAGCTGCTACGCGAGATGCAGCGCGAGAAGCAGCACATGCGCATCGTCATCGACGAGTACGGCGGCGTCTCGGGCCTAGTCACCATCGAGGATCTGCTGGAGCAGATCGTGGGCAATATCCGCGACGAGCACGAGGTGGATGCTTCCATCGAGGAGCCGCAGCGCGAACAGGGCGGCGTCTGGCTGGTTCCCGGCAATTTCCCCGTGGATCAGTTGGCGGACCTTTTCGGCGAGCAGGCAGGCCTGGCCGAGCTGGACGATGCCTACGAAGCCACGACGCTGGGCGGCCTGGTGAGCGAGATCGAGGGCCGCATTCCGCTGCCCGGCGAGGTGGTGCTGCTGGAAGCCATCGGCCTGCGCATGGAGGTGGTGGCTTCGACCGACCGGCGCGTGGAGCGGCTACGGGTGTTTCCGCCGGCGGCGGTCGAGCCTGCGTCCTCGTGAGGTTGCGCCGTGGTTGGCCTTACTTGCAGCTCTGTCGCCGGGCCTTCCATGCCCGCCACTCCTCGACCGTGATCTCCCATACCTCCGCGGGCGCGCGGCCGGAGACATAATCTTTTTCAACGAGGCCGGTCAGACGCATGCCCTGCTTCTGCGAGATTCGGCGCGAGGCGGTGTTGGCGGCGGCCTTGGCGACCCGCAGGACAGGGAATCCGAGCGTCTCAAACCAGAAATCGTTGGCCCACGCGCAGGCTTCGCTCATCAGCCCCTGCCCCTGCCACGGCGCGCCCAGCCAGAAGCCGCGATGGTCTTCCTCGCCCTTCATCAGGTTGAGGTGCCCGATCGGTTGCGCCGGTTCGCTGCGCAGGCGAAGCGTCCAGTGCCAGGCTTCTCCGCGCTCCATCTGGGGCAGCGCGATCTCGCGGCAATAGTGGAGCGCGCCATCGGGCGGGTAGGGCCAAGGCACGCGACTGAGAAGATAGCGCACGATCTCCCAGCGCGGAAACAGCTCCTGAATCGCAGGCGCATCGGCCATCTCCAGCGGGCGGAGGATGAGGCGTTCGGTGGTGCCTGCGGGGATCATAGGGCGATGATACCAACGGCGGAGCAGCGAATCCGCGATAATGAAGATGCGGGAGAATGAAAACCCTTTGAAATCCGGATTTGTCGCCATACTGGGCCGGCCGAACGCCGGCAAAAGCACGCTGCTGAACGCCCTGACCGGCGAGAAGGTGGCCATCGTCTCCACCAAGCCGCAGACCACCCGCAACCGCATCGCCGGGGTGGTCGAGGTTCCAGCGGCGCGCAAGGGCGCGCGGCAAGCTGGACAGGTGGCGGCGCAGATCGTCTTTGTGGATACGCCCGGCGTGCATAAGCCCGGTTCGCAACTGGACCGCCGCATGTTGCAGGAGGTTTACGAGGCTCTGGAGACGCGCGACGTGGTGCTGGTGCTGATGGATGCTACGCGCCGGGTGCAGTTGGAAGCGGCGGCTCATCCTGTTTCTGATGTGGAATCCCAGGTCCCAGAATCGGGACCTGGGGCACCCAAATTGTCTGGCGCGGCGGAAGCCCAGGTCTCAGAAGCGAGACCTGGGGCACCCAAATTGTCTGGCGCGGCGGAAGCCCGTGAAGCACCATCGCCACGGCACGAGCGGACGAATTGGGCGAGCGAGGACGAGTTTCTCTTCGGATTGATCCGCAAGCTGGACTGCCCGGTCTTTCTGCTGCTGACCAAGATCGACCTGGTTCCCAAAGACCGACTGCTGCCGCTGATCGACTCGCTGACCCGCCAGTACAACTTCGCTGAGATTATTCCGGTGAGCGCCCGCAAGCGCGACGGGCTCGATCTGCTGGTCCGCAAGATCGTCGAGGCGCTGCCCACGGGCGAGCGCTTTTACCCCAAGGATCAGTACACCGACCAGCCGCAGCGCTTCATGGTAGCCGAGTTGATTCGCGAGAGCATTCTGGCGGCGACGGGCGAAGAGGTTCCCTACGCCTCGGCGGTGGTGATCGAGCAATTCGAGGAGCCGGCGCCGGCAGCTCCGCGCAAGAAGAATGCTCCTCCGCCGGCGCGCGTGCCGCTCACTCGCATCGCCGCCGCCGTCTACTGCGAGCGCGACGGCCAAAAGGCGATTCTGATCGGCAAGGGCGGGACGAAGCTGAAGGAGATCGGCACCGGCGCGCGGCGGCAGATCGAGTCGCTGCTCGGCACCCGCGTCTATTTGGAACTGCGCGTGATCGTCGAGCCCAACTGGCGCGAGTCGAAGGCATTTGTCGAGTCGCTCGACTGGCGCAATCAGTTGGAACGGCTGGCCGGGGATCAGATTACCGAAAAGCATTTGGGCAAGGACGAGTAAAGCGGCTCGTCGTTTGCTGCCAAGCTGCAAGCGCTACGGAGGTCCGCGCCTCCGGCCTTTTCCATCTGCCAGGCGAGCCTCTTGCAAAATTGCCATCAGGCTATAGATTGTGTCAGGGCACGACTTCAGTCGTGCCGCAAATGGCCAATTTAGATTCCGGCTTTAGCTCCTTCGGCACGACTGAAGTCGTGCCCTGACACTCTTTGCAGTCTCAATGGAATTTTGCAAGAGGTTCAGGCGTCTCTATTTTGCCAAGACAACCTCATTCTGCTCCGCTGCCTCCACCAGCTTCTGGCCTTTGTAGTCGGAGAAGTGGACGACGTTGTCGTAGGCGTCCTTGATAAGGTCCTGCAAGGGGATGACGCTGCCATTGACGCGCTGCTCGTCCAGCAGGTCCAGATCCACATCGGCGAAGATCATCTGCTCCTGGTTGATGGTGCCTTCGGCGGCGATGCCGTCGCGGGCGAAGAAGTAGTCCGAGGGGGTGAGGATGGCGGCCTGTCCGTAGTTGGCGGCCATGTAAGGCACAAATGGGAGATTGCCCACCGTGCCGGTGACGGCCACGTAGATCTGGTTTTCGATGGCGCGGGCCTGGGCGCAGTAGCGGACCCGGCAGAAACCCTCGCGGCCGTCGGTGCAGGAGGGGACGAAGAGAATCTCGGCGCCGGCCTCGGCCATGACCCTGGCAACCTCGGGGAATTCGATGTCGTAGCAGATGAGGATCGCGATGTTTCCGAAGTCGGTGTGGAAGAGGTAGAGGCCGTGGCCGCGGCTGAGCTGGTAAGGGCCGCTCTCGGTGGGGGTGAGGTGAACCTTCTTCTGGCGGAAGACCTGGCCGTTGGGGGTGAAAAGGTGGGCGGCGTTGAAGACCTTGCCCCTCTGGAAGACAGGATGGGTTCCACCGATGATGTAGATGCCGGTCTCTTTGGCCAGGCGCATGAAGAGCGATTCGTACGCTGGGGCCAGGCGGGCCAGGCGGCGCACGGCGAGGGCCGGAGCGGGCTCATTGATGTAGCTGAGCAACTGCATGGTGAAGAACTCGGGGAAGAGAATGAAGTGAGCCTTGTAGTCCTTGGCGCTGTGGACGAAGAACTCGACCTGGTGGGCAAAGTCCTCAAAGCAGGCAATGGGGCGCAGCAGATACTGGACGGCGGCGATGCGCACGCGGCGGGGCCGTGGAGTACCGCGCATGGCCTCGGCGGCGGCCTGCTCCAGGGCCGCGTGCTGCAGGCTGGCCTGCAGGCTGACGGAGGAGGTGTACTCCGGGTTGAGCCACTCAAGCACGGTGGCGAAACCGTGGGATTCAGAGTCCGGCATGTAGCCGGGGACCACATCCAGGACCACGAGGCCGTTTTCAAGTTGGAAGGTGAGCGCGGAATCCCTTCGCTTGCCGTCCACCACCTCGGCCACGTACTCCTTGGCCGTCATCCGGCCGGAGACGTCGGCGTAGCCGGGGATGCGGCCGCCGGTGAGCAGCCGCTTGATGCCGCTCTCCCGGATCCAGTCCTTGCGCGCCTCGTAGAGCGCCGTGCCGATGCCCTGCTGGCGGGCCTCCGGGTCAACGCCCATGTCGGCGCCATACAGCGTTTTACCGAGCGGGTTGTGGGTGTCAAATGTGCCCTCGCCGGTGATCGACGACCAGTTTGCCGACTCGGCGTAATCGTCCCAGTCGATGAGCAGCGAGCTGGCCGAGCCCAGGATGCGACCGGTCGGGTCCGCGGCTACCAACTGACCCTCGGGAAAGACCTCCAGGTGACGCTCCAACTGCTCGGGCCGCCAGGGCGCCTGGCCCGGAAAGGCATGCAGTTGCAGATGGATGACCGCTGAAATGTCGTCGAAGGTCATCTGCCGGACGCAGAATTGACTTTGTGGGGTGGGCGGCGTCGCCATGGAGTTCGTCTCCTGCGCCTCGTTATAAGACACGAACGCAAGTCTACCGGCCAACTTTGAAAGGAATGTAACAATCCCTTCAATTCTTGAGTCTTTAACCAGTTTGGCAATGGACGTGAATGCCGTGAACAGCGAATGAAGCCTACGCCCCGCGCACCTGGCCGCGGCCATCGGTCTTCACCGAGTACATGCGGGCATCGGCCGCGCCGATGACGGCGTGAACGGCAACGCCGTCGGCGGGGCTGGTGGCCAGGCCCACGCTGGCGCTCACGCTCAGGGTGAGCCCGCTCTTCATAAGGAAGCGGGTCTCCATCAGGGAGCGGAGCAGTTTGGTGCTATGGGCCAGGGCGGCCCTGGCGCCGGTCTCGGGCAGCAGGATTGCAAACTCGTCTCCGCCGTAGCGGAAGCAAAGGTCCTGCTTGCGGCTCAACTCCCGAAGGCGCTGGCCGGTGCGGCCCAGCAGCTCGCTGCCCACCAGATGGCCGTGCGCGTCGTTGACCAGCTTGAATCGGTCCAGATCGAGGAAGGCAAGGCTCACGGGCAACCTCAGACGTCCGCATCGCTCCAGTTCCCGGCCCAATACATCGTAGAGATGGCGCGCATTGAAGAGGCCCGTGCAGTCGTCGGTGATGCTCAACTGCTGGATGCGGGCCACGTCGCGCGCGTTCTCAATGGCGATGGCGGCGTGGTCGGCCAGAATGTGCAAATAGGCGATGGTGTAATCCGTCATCTGATCGGCGCGGGGGTTGAATATCTCGATCACGCCGTGGGTTCCCTTGCGCCCTCGCAAGGGCATGGCAATCACCGACCGCACCTTGTGCGGCTTGACGGCATCTTCGGCGGTGAGCCGCGGATCGTGCTCCGCCTCGGGAACGATCAGCGTCTCGCCATGCTCGACCACCCAGCCGGCCACGCCTTCACCCACCTTCACCCGCAGGCCGGTGAGCGCCGCCTGCTCTCCGCCCGCGGCGATTGCGTAGTAGAGCTCCTGCGTGGCTTCGTCGAGCATCAGGAGGGTCCACAGCTCAGCCTCGATGATGCGCTCCATGTGTTCGAGGATGGTGCGCAGGATGGCGTCCAGGTCGAAGCTCGAGGTAAGCGAGCGCGTCAACTGGTGGAAAACAAGCAAATCTTCGAGCGGGATGCGGCGCTCCGTCTCGTTCGTCATCCTTGGGCCCATTGGTGGAGTCTCAAAAACATTCTGTCACATCCCGCGGAAACCACGCCAGAGAAACGAGATGCGTGCCCGGTTCGGTTGGCCGCGAATCGCCATTTGCGCACCGGGCGAGCGTTCCGATCAGCCGCCGATATGCACCATCGAGCGCGACGGTTTCAGGAATCCGGGCTCGCCGATGTGATGGCGGGCTTCCTTACCCTGGACAGTACGAAGAATGTAGGCGCTGAGTTCCGCGTCGCTTGCCCCGGCCCGGAAACTCCCATAGAGGTCGTGTTCCACCTGGGAAAACAGGCAGGTGCGGATCTTGCCGTCGGAGGTGAGCCGCACCCGGCTGCACGCGCCGCAGAAGGCCTGGCTGACGGGCGCAATGATGCCGATCTCGCCCACGCCGTCGGCAAACGTATAGCGCCGCGCCGTCTCGCTGGCCTCGCGCGGCGGCAGTTCGACCAGCGGCAGGACGCGGCCGATGCGGGCCACGATCTCAGAAAGCGGGACAACGATCTCCGGCGACCACAGGCGGTCTTCCTCAAGCGGCATGAACTCGATGAACCGCACCACCACGGCCTCATCGCGCGCAAACCTGGCGAAAGCTTCGATCTGGCTGTCGTTGAAGCCGCGCAGCAGGACGCAGTTGATCTTGAGGGGCGTGAGTCCGGCGGCGCACGCGGCGCGAATGCCCCCCAGCACCGCCTGAAAGCTGCCGGGAACGCGGGTGATGCGCTCGAAGGTGGGCGCATCCACGGCGTCCATGCTGACGGTAACGCGGCCCAGGCCGGCGCTCTTGAGCGGAGCGGCCAAGCCGTCCAGCAGGTGGCCGTTGGTGGTCAGCGCCAGGTCCAGCGGCTCACCGTCGAGGGTGCGCAGGCGAGCCAGTTCCCCCACCAGGTCGAGCAAGCCGCGGCGCAGCAGGGGCTCGCCGCCCGTGAGGCGCACCTTGGCGATGCCCAGGCCGACGAAGAGCTTGATCAGGCGCAGGTACTCATCGATGCTCAACTCGGGATATTGCGCGCCAACCTCACCAGTCCGGCAGTAGACGCACTTGTAGTTGCAGCGGTCGGTGATGGAGACGCGCAGGTCGTGTATCACCCGGCCCAGGCTGTCGGTCAGCCGTGGAGCGGGGGTCGCAGTGAACGAGAGAATCGGGGAAGCAGCAGCCATGGGTAACTTCAATCCTCTACCGATCCTGGCGGTTGTGCGCGCCTTAGCGCGACTCTTTGCCGGTGCGTGGTCCGGATGGGAACCCGTCGCGGACCTAGTCCAGCCGCGGCGTCCCCTTGCGCAGCACAATGCCGGCGACCCCGAAGACCACAATGATCGCCAGAACCAGGCCGAAGTAGTAAGCGAGGGGATG
>JBEKPA010000122.1:0-10064 GCA_049521195.1 Occallatibacter sp. | reverse complement strand
CACCGCTCTCCCCGGTTGGGGATCGGCGTTTGGAACCTTTCTGTGCCTGAACTCGTTGCCCAGCGAAGTTGCCAGCCTGAACACAACAAAAAAACGCCAGAAAGCGCTGAAAATCGGAATCAGCAGGAGCCACACCGCTTCCGGCGACATCGCTCGCGACGCCGGACAACACTTCTCCAAGGCGCGTCGAAGGGTGCGAATGTAGAGAGCCAGGATGGCAATGCCGGCAAGAATCCCGGCAGAAATGAGGAGGAACACCAGAAGCGGTCCGCCAATCTCCAATAGGCGAGTCCCCTCCGGCACTTGCGGGCAACTCATCGCTAAGTACAGGCTGGCCATGACTCGATAGTATATGCACCCGGCGAACCGCCGCGCGGGATCGAGGCAGTCTCCCGCCCCGGCCTCAACCCCGGGGCCGGCCGAAAATCCGCTTCACCGGCCGGCTTACGCGCCTGGAATTCCCGGCCCTTGCGCCTTGGCGTTCACGCGGATACGGCCCTGCTTCTTGTACTCATCCATGATGCCGCTGAGGAAGACGCTGAAGGCGTCCGATTGGCGCTGCTCCAGGATCTGTTCGCGCGTCTGATCGAGGTTCTTGACAATCTCGTCCGTGGTGGGCTCCTGCTTGACCACCAGTTTGGCCACCACGCCGGTCCGCTGCGCGTCGATGGGTCCGCTGATCTGGCCTACGGCAAGGTCGAAGAGCTGCGGAGCAACCTGCTCCAGTTGGCCTATATCCGGTACCTGGCTGGAGGGGCTTACCAGGTCGCTGGTCTTCATGGTCGCGCCCGCCTCCTTGGCCACCTTGGCCAGATCGTTTTCAGCCTTGGCTTTGTCCGCCAGCTGCTTGGTCTTCAGGCTCAGCAGCGCCGGCAGAACCTGGTCGCGGTAGTCCTCCAGAACATGGCCCTTCCAATCCTCGAAATTCGGCGCATGGGCCGCGGCGATCCCGGTAACCTGGAAGATCGCATAGCCCTCGCCGGTCTGCGCCGCTTGCGGCGGATCGCTCTGCTTGGACTGGAAGGCCTTGGCGATCAGCTGCGATCCGTTGGGCAATGCGGCGATTACCCCCTGGCTCCCTACCGGCGGCGTGGTCGCCAACTCCAGATGGTGGGCCGCGGCGGTCTTCTCCAAGCCGTTCTTGAGGGCTTCCGAAGTCAAAAGCTGCGCATAGCTGGTCTCGGCCTGGGCCTGCTTCTGGCGAAACAGCGTGGCCACAATGGCCGGCTGCACATCGCTGAGCGATTCGGAGTGCGCCGGCTGGCGCTCTTCCACCTGGATGATGTGATAGCCGTATTGCCGGGATCTCACGACTTTTGTCTCGCCAACCTTCTGCGTGAAGATCGCATGCAGAAACTCCGGAACCATCGCGGCGTTTTTGTTTACGAAGCCCAGTTCGCCGCCCGAGTCCTTGCTGCCGGTGTCGTCGGAGTATTGCTTGGCCAGTTCGGCAAAGTTCGCGCCGCCCTGAATCTGCTTCAGAATCCCATCGGCCTTGGCCTTGGCCGCGGCGTCGGTCGCGGCGTCCGCGCCGGCAGCCACCTTGATGAGAATGTGCCGCGACCGCGCCTGCTCCGGAATCGAGTAATCGGCCCTGTGCATGTTGAAGTACTGCTGAATCTCCTGCTGCGTGGGCTGCTGAACTCCGCCCGGAAGCTGATCGGGCGTAAAGGCAAAGTAGGTGATCTGGCGCTCTTCAGGCACCGCCGTTGCGTAGCGCGCGGCGTTGGTCTTGAAAAAACTGGCCAGCTGGCTGTCAGGGGGATTTATCTGCTTGCTCAGTTCGTCGGCGGAGAGGACCGCGTAGTCGAACTTGATCTTGATGTTGTTCTTGCGATACTCGTCGCGGACCTCCTGGTCGCTCACCGTGACCCCGGCCGTAATCAGCGACTCCAGGCGATGAAAGAGGATGTCGTTCCTCACTCCCTCTTCAAACTCCGCGACCGATTGGTTGCGGCTCTCCGCGATCATGGCTGCGTACCGCTCGTCGCCGATGAACTGGCCGTTGGGGAAGAGAACCTGCCCGTTCGGACCGCTGCGCAGAAGCTGGATCACATCGTCGCCGGTGGCTTGAATACCCAGCTTCTCCGCCTCCGCCAGCACAATCTCCTGCTGCACGAGTTGCTGGCCCGCCTGCCTCTCAACCAGCCCCAGAATTGCCGCATTGTCGGGGTAGTGCTGCCGCGCCATCTGCTGGCGGGCGGCCTTCTCCACCTGTTCCTGGGTCACGGTCACGCCCGAGGACAGAAATTTGCTGTACCAGTGGGGGTAAATCACGGCATAGGTACTGGCGGATGAGGCTCCCACGCCGGTAAGGCCGGGAATCAGGTACACCACCATGGACACCGAGGCGGCGCCGATCACCAGGGCCATAAGCGCCTTGATGATGCGGTTGTCTTTCTGTTGCAGAAAACGAATCATGGTTGGACTTGAACCTTCAACTCTCTATGCGCGGCGCGGCGGTCCCTGCTCAGCAGGAGCGGGCCGGTTCGGGCTCGGCTGCATGGGACAGGCATCTGCCGCAGATGCGCAGTTCTCAATCTACGCGATTCTATGCCATTATAGACGACCGGCAACCGGGCAGGAATGGACGGAGATTTCCCACGTGGAATCATAGGCGGAAGGGGGCAGGTTCGAACCTTCCACCGGCAGCGCGGACAGGGCAATCGCAGGAGCTTCTTTCGTTGCCGTGTTCGGTTCCATTCGCCCTCCAAGCAGGCCGTTCCCGCGCGCCTCCCGGCGGGGAGGCGACGAGAGCAGCCAGGTTACTGGACCGTCAGCGCCAGCGTGGCGGAGTTCGTGATGGCGGCTACGCCGTTGCTGGACTGCGCAGTGACGGTGACCGTGTACGTGCCGGCAGGCGTGGCAGGATTGATGGGCGGGCCGTGGTTGTAATAGTCGTAGCGCGCGTTGCAGGCGGTTGCGCCCAGCATGGCGACGAAGGCCACCAGGGCCAGCAGCGAGAGCCGGTTGAGCCAGGCGCGGCGCCGGACTCCCAAGGCAAGACCGCCCAGGCCAAGCGCGCCGGGAAGCAGAAACGCCCAGTTCACGGAGTTGGAGCCGGGATGGGCAACCGATGCATAAGAAGCCACCTGGGTGACGATGAGCATGGTGCTGCTGACCGCGGCGGTGGCGTTGGGCAGGATCTCGACGTTCTCCGGCGTGAATGTGCAGGAGGATTGATCGGGAAGCCCGGAGCAGGAGAGCGTAACGAACATCGGTGCCGATAGCGCGGCGCTGTTCTGAGGCGTAACGGAGGCGGTCAAGGTTCCCGTCTGGCCGGGAGTGAGAGTCATCGCGGCCGACGAGACGGAAACCAGAAAGTTGGGCGTCGAGCTGGCCTGGGCGTGAACCTGAGCCGCCTCGGAGACCGAAGCCCGATGACGTGCGTCGCCGGCATAGGCCGCAGTCAGGGAGTGAGGACCGGCAGGCAGGGCAACCACCACGCTGGCCTGGCCCGCGGCATCGAGCGCCGCGCCGGCCAGTTGAGCGCCGTTGTCGCCTATGACCACCGAGCCGGTTGCCGGAAGCCCATCCTCGCCGTTCACCGTTACCGCGACAGTGGCCTGCGTGCGTCCGCCCAGGTCGCGGGTCTCCACCGTCAGTGAGGTCTGCGTGGCCAAGCCAGGCCCGCTTTCGGCCCCCAGCGCCAGCGCGGGCATCGCCAGCGCGATCACCAATCCTGCAACCAATTCAAGCCGCGGACCGCGGCAGACAATGCCTCTCACGTGCGCCTGCTCCAAATCTCAACAAAGAATCGTGTGCCGCCCGATAGCCTTGGCGTAGAACCCTATTGTATCCGGCAAGGGCGCGTGGAAGCTATGCGGGGCACCTTCTTTGGACGGAACGCGGAAGAGAATGGCGCGGCCCTCAGCCCCAAATCGAGCGCCGGGGAAACCGGGGCACCGGGACGGGCCGGGATACTACAATAGGCGCAATGATCGCTCACTTGCGCGGAAAGCTCATCCACAAGCAGCCCGGCCAGGCCATCGTCGAGGCAGCCGGTGTGGGCTATGACGTCACCATCTCGGTACCCACCTTCACGGCGTTGCCCTCCTTGGGCGCTGAGGCGGCGCTGCACATTCATACCCAGGTGCGCGAGGACCAGATTGCGCTCTTCGGCTTTCTCGATCGCGAAGAGAAGCGGCTCTTCGAGCGGCTGATCACCGTGAGCGGGGTGGGACCGAAGCTGGCCATCGGCATTTTGAGCGGCCTTTCCGTCGAGCGAACGGTGCAGGCCATCCGCGGCCACGATCACGCCCAACTGGTGCGGATTCCGGGCGTGGGCAAGAAGCTGGCCGAGCGCCTGGTCGTCGAGTTGAAGGATAAGCTGGACGATTTTGCCGCCGCGCCGGTGCGTTCCAGCGTGCAGGGGCCGGCCGCGGAAGATGTGCTGTCGGCGCTGGTCAACCTCGGCTATCAGCGTCCGGCAGCCGAGAAGGCCATCCAGCAGGCCGTGGCAAAAGACGCCGCGCTGGGCGCCGATTTCGACGGGCTTTTCCGCGGGGCGCTGAAGCTGATCCGGTAAACTTGGTTCCGTATGCCTCGCGTTACAAAACCCGCCGCCACCGCGCCCGCTGCCCATCTGCGCCCCGAGGGCCTTGCCTTTCTGCGCGCCCTCACCCGCAACAACGACCGCGAGTGGTTTACGCCGCGCAAGGCCATCTTCGAGGCCGAGCTGAAGGAGCCGATGCTGGCGATTGTCCGCAAGGTAACGGACGCGATGACGACCTTTGCGCCCAGCTTTGTGCGGCCCGCCGAGAAGTGCCTCTTCCGCATCTATCGCGATACCCGATTCAGCGCCGACAAGCGCCCATACAAGACGCACGTCGCCGCGTGGTGGTCGCACCAGGGCTTCGACAAGACCTCCGGCGCGGGCTACTACTTCCACGTCAGCGCCAAAGAGGTGGTTATCGCCGCCGGAGCCTACATGCCGGAGAAGGATCAACTGGCCGCCATCCGCCATTGGCTCCTCGATCATCATGCGGAGTTTCGCAAGGTCTTGCGGACGGCAGCCCTTCGGAAGGCATTCGCGGAATTCGAAGGCAACGCGCTCACCCGGCCGCCCAAGGGTTTCTGCAAAGACCATCCGGCGATGGACCTGATCCAGTGCCGCCAGTGGGGACTGAGCGCCACGCTCCCGGCCTCGGCGGCCCTCGAACCCGGCTTTGCCGCCACGCTGATTCGCCACTTCCGGCTGGCTGCGCCGGTGGTGGATGCGCTGAACACGCCCATCGCCGCAGCCCTTGCGCCCCGGAAAAAGGTGCTCTTCGGGCTGAACTAGCCAGCCTTCGCGGTGGTGCCTTCCACGTGCATCTGTGCCCGCGCTCGTGAGTCTAAGCGGACAAAACCGGACAAAATCGGGCAAAAACAGGCAAAATCTACACAAATCCCAAAGAAAACTGTGGAAATCAAGGTTTTTCGATTGACTTTAACCACCTTGAAGCCGCATTGTAACCATCGACGGGGTTCACCGAACCCGCATGAATACAGGGGAAACGTGCAAGCATCGCCTGGGTCGCACTCCCTCCATGCGGTACGCATAACGCAGCGGAAGCCCGGCAACACAGGCAGCCCAGAGGGCTCGCCCAGAAGGAGAACATCACATGGCAACTGGATTGACCAAGACCGCCCTGACGCGGCTACTGGCCGAGAAGCTGGAACTGACCAACAAGCAAGTCGCAGCCTTCCTGGATACCCTGGCGGAAACCGCCATCAAGGAAACCAAGAAGAACGGCGTCTTCGTGATCCCCGGCATTGGCCGCCTCGTGAAGGCGGAGCGCAAGGCCCGCATCGGCCGCAACCCGCAAACCGGCGCGGCCATCAAGATCAAGGCCAAGACGGTAGTCAAGTTCCGCGTGGCCAAGGCCGCCAAGGACGTGATCGCCCCTGTCAAGAAGTAGAATCGGGCCGCGTATAAGAGACAGCAATCTGGACTGGCGCATCGGCAAAGGGAAGGAGCGATCAGCTCTTTCCCTTTGTTGTGCGCGGTGGTCTTGTATCTTGTAAATCCCTTCGCGCGGTGTGTTATTCCGCGCGGCCAAGTAGCTTCCCTGTCTCCGGCAGCAGCGCTCGCATCACCAGCGAGAGGCCAAAGCTGACGATGATTACTTTGGCCATGAGCCGGTCGTTATAACTCCACGAAAAGAAGGCCAAAGCGGCGAATATGCCGATGGGGGTGGTCTCCGTCAGCACCGCCTGGAGCCAGCGCGGCTTGCGGCCAGTGGCCGGCATGGCCGTCCTCAGTCGGGGGATCAGGCGGGGAACGGCGCGCAGATAATCCTGGTACGGCTGGCCGAGCTGTCCGCTGAGGAAGGCTTCTTCGCCCAGGATCAGGCGAAAGAGAAAGACCGTGACGGCAGCCATGGCAAAGAGCGCGCCGCTCACCGGCATCAGCAGCGCCAGAGCGGCGAAAACGAGCCACAATCCTATATAGAGCGGATTGCGCACGAAGCGAAAAGGCCCATCGGCCAGCACTTCGCCGGCCTTCATCTGCCCATGCTTCACCGTGCCGGAGCCAAGATAGGCCGCACCCCACACGCGCAGAGCGGCGCCCGCGCCGGCCAGCAGTGCGCCTGCGGCGATGACCATCGGCGCGGCGACGGAGAACGAGCCCACACCCATCCGGCTGAGCTCCAGCGGCAGCCATACCAGCAGCGGGACGCGCCTGCCAATGCCCCATGCCTCAATCCACGGAGCCCAAAAGCCCAGGCAGACGATGGCCATGTTGATTGCCATGCGGAGGCGAAACTCAATTGCGCTTGCCTTCATTCGCTCATTCCTTTGGCCGGAGTGTAGCATCCGCGACGGAGACTGGGAGGAAATCACGCAAGCGGGCAAGCGGTGGTTCATTGCGGAGGATTGTCCGGTGGCGAACGGCTGAGAATGCCATGAGGCCCCGCCGATTCTCCGTGGTCCCGCGGACAGGTCTTCGTCCGTGGGGTGAAGCGAATTACACTGAAAGAGCTATGCAATTCCGCTTTGGGAACGAAATTCGCGAAGCTTTTCTGCGCTTTTTTGAGTCGAAGGGGCACCGCCGGGTGCACTCTTCCTCGCTGGTGCCTGCCAACGACCCGACGCTGCTGTTTACCAACGCCGGCATGAACCAGTTTAAGGACCTGTTCCTGGGCGCGGAGCGCCGCGACTACTCCCGCGCGACGACGTCGCAGAAGTGCGTCCGCGCCGGCGGCAAGCACAACGACCTCGAAAACGTCGGCTTTACCCGCCGCCACCACACCTTCTTTGAAATGCTGGGCAACTTCTCGTTCGGCGACTACTTCAAACGCGAGGCGATTCTTTACGCCTGGGAGCTGGTCACCAGCGAGGAGTGGTTCGGTATCCCCAAGGACCGGCTCTATGTAACGATCTTCGAGGGCGCGGACGGGGTTCCGCGCGACGACGAGGCCGAGGGCTACTGGATTGAGGCCGGCGTGGCCAAGGAGCGCATCCACCAGAACGGCCTCAAGGACAACTTCTGGCAGATGGGCGAGACCGGCCCCTGCGGCCCCTGCTCGGAGATCTTCTACGACATGGGCCTGGACGCGGCCGAGACTCCCGGCGTCGATAAGCCCTTCGGCCAGGACGAAGCTCGCTACGTGGAAATCTGGAACCTGGTCTTCATGCAGTTCGATCGCTCAGCGGTGACGGAGAGCGGCAAGACGAGTTACAAGCTGACGCCGCTGCCCAAACCGTCAATCGATACCGGAGCGGGGTTGGAGCGGCTGGCCGCTGTGATGCAAGGCAAGGTCTCGAACTTCGAGACCGACCTGTTCACGCCGTTGATTGTGGTGGCTGCGGAGTTGACTGGAGTCACCAGCCTGGCGGAGTTATCGGGGTTAGCGGAGCTGGCAGCAGCGGAATCAGTGATGGCGAAACCGGCTATCTCTGCGAAGCTGGCTAACTTCGTGGGCAATGCGAGCCTGCGTATTATCGCCGACCACGCCCGCGCGGCAACCTTCCTGATCAATGACGGTGTGCTGCCCGCGAACGACGGCCGCGGCTACGTGCTTCGCAAGATTCTGCGGCGCGGAATCCGCCATGGACGACTGCTCGGCCAGGAACAGCCGTTTCTCTACCAAATGGTCTACGCGGTCCGCGATCTGATGCAGGGCGCGTACCCGGAGTTAGCCGACTCCGCGGCCCGCGTGGCCAAGGTCGTCGAAGCTGAAGAGAAGCAGTTTGACCGCGTCCTCAAAATCGGACTGACCCGCCTGAACGAGGAACTGCAAACCGCGGAGGCCGAAAAGGAGTACAGGCCCATCGGCGTAATGCAAGGTTACGAAATGCGCCTTCTTGATTTTGCCAGGAGCAAAGATCCGGTATTTGCGGTGGAGATGGGCCGCCTCGTTTCGGAAGCACGAAATCATTTTGACTCGCAAGGAAATATCCCGAACTACCTAGAGTCGTTAATCCTTGATCATTTGGGCGTTGAGACGCTTGTTGAGTTTCAGGATGCATACCAATCTGCCAAAAGTGCCCCAGCCAAACTGGACGGTGCGAAGGCCTTTCATTTGTATGAGACCTTCGGACTGCCCAAAGACTTTATTCACGATACCTGTCACGATGCTGAGGTTCTTTTCGACGAACCCGGTTTCGAAGCCGCCCGGGCCGAAGAGCAAGCCCGCGCGCGCGCCAGTTGGAAGGGCGGCAGCCAGAAATCCGCCAGCCCCGCCTATCGCGAACTGCCCAAGACCGATTTCCTAGGCTATAAGCAGATCGCCGCAAACGGCGCCGAAGTCCTCGCCATCGTGAAGGACGGCGTCGGCGTTCCCGCTGCCACCACGGGCGACGAGGTCGAAGTCGTCCTCGACAAAACCAGCTTCTACGGCGACTCCGGCGGGCAGACGGGCGATACGGGCTGGTTCACCTCGATGGACGGGAATTCGGCGGTGGCGGAGATCTCCGGCTGTGTGCTTCCGGTGCAGGGCGTGCGCGCCCACAAGGCCCTGCTCAAGCAACCGCTGGCCGTGGGCGACCGCGTCAACACCATCGTCGACGGCGAGCGCCGCAACGCCATCAAGCGCAATCACACCGGCACGCACCTGATCCACGCCGCGCTGCGGCAAGTGCTGGGCACGCACGTCAAACAGGCCGGCTCGGCGGTCCATCCGGAGAGGCTGCGCTTCGACTTCTCTCACTTTGCCCAGGTGGCCGACGAGGAGCTGGAGGAGATCGAGCAAATCGTCAACCGCGAGGTCCTCTCCGACGCGCGCGTCGAGACCATCGAGGACGTGCCCATCGACGTGGCCGTGAACGAGTACCACGCCATGGCTTTGTTTGGCGAGAAGTACGGCGACAAGGTGCGCGTGGTGAAGCTCTCCGACGGCTTCTCGACCGAGTTGTGCGGCGGCACGCACACCGGGGCCACGGGCGAGATCGGCCTGGTCAAAATCGTCAGCGAGGGGTCGGTCTCCTCGGGCGTGCGGCGGCTTGAGGCGATCAGCGGCTTCGGCGCGCTCGACACATTCCGGCAGGACTTCGCCGTCTCCAAGATCGCCGCGCAGCTTGCTCCCGCCCCCGCGGGGGGCAGCCTTTTGGACTCATTCCGCGGGAGGCTGGCCAGCCAGGAAGACGAACTGAAACACCTGCGCCGCGAACTCGAAGAGGCACGCATGAAGGCCGCCGCCGGCGCCCTGGACGCGGCGATCGCCCGCTCCGTGGAGGTGAAGGGCGTGCGCCTGGTGACGCTGCGCGCCGACTCGCTGGAGCGCGGCCAGCTTCGCACCCTGGTGGACAATCTGAAGCAGAAGCTCGTTGAGGGCGTGGTGGTGCTGGCCTCGGCGCAGCCCGAAGGCAAAGTCGCGCTCATCGCCGGAGTGACGCCGGGACTTATCAAGCGCATTCAAGCGGGGAAGTTAGTCGGCGCGATTGCCAGGCTGGTGGGCGGCTCGGGCGGCGGCAAGCCGGAGATCGCCGAGGCCGGCGGCAAGGATCAGGGCCAGATCGACGCAGCCCTCCAGGCGGCGGCGGGGCTGCTGGCCGAGTTGCTGGGGTAAAACGGACGATTAGAGGTTGTCGTTTCCCACCCTTTCCGCAAAGAACGCGGAAAGGATGGGGCACCCAGC